>WQSF01000058.1 GCA_009788065.1 Treponema sp. | reverse complement strand
CAAGACAGAATCGCGCAGATTAAAGCGCAGATCGAAGATACCACAAGCGATTACGACCGCGAAAAATTGCAGGAACGCCTTGCGAAACTCGCAGGCGGCGTTGCGGTTATCAATGTAGGAGCTGCGACAGAAGTCGAGCTTAAGGAAAAGAAACATAGAGTCGAAGATGCGTTATCTGCTACACGCGCGGCAATCGACGAAGGAATCGTTCCCGGCGGTGCAATCGCTCTTATTCAGGCGGCTATGTCGCTTGAAAAAGCTGATATGAGCGGACTTACCGATGACGAAAAAGTCGGCTTTAAAATTGTCAGACGCGCACTCGAAGAGCCAATTCGCCAGATTGCAGAAAACGCCTGCGTAGACGCAGCAATGATCGCAGACCGCGCAAAGAACGAAAAGAAAGGCATGGGTTTTGACGCTGCCAAAATGGAATGGGTTGATATGATCAAAGCAGGTATCATTGACCCGGCGAAGGTTACCCGCTCTGCCTTACAGAATGCGGCTTCGATTGCAAGCTTACTGCTCACAACCGAATGCGCCATTACCGACATCCCTGAGAAAAAGGAAGCTCCCGCAATGCCAGGCGGCGGAATGGGCGGCATGGGAGGAATGGACTACTAACAAAAACCGCTGTGTAATTTTTATACAACTTTGGTTTAATAAGGTTCAGAATATGGCGAGGAGGCGATTGGAGCCGGCCCCATATATCTGAACCTTTTTTTATGCTTTTATGTGTTTTTTTAATGGGTGACTGTCACCTTTTTTTGTTTCTTTAACTTTTTTGTATTAATTTAATAGGTGACTGACACCGGAAAATATGTTAAAATAAATAACTATGAAAAAATCAACGTTATGGATTATTTTTGCCGTTTGTATGGCGGGTTTTATTGGTTTCGGGATTTTCTGCTTTTTTAATATTGACGTTCTGGGAAGTAAACCTTTACAGCAGACCACAACCTTATCATCGCCGGCGGCGGCAAAATACGAAAGAAACGGAAAAATTTATATTATCGACAGCGGTTCGTTTCGGCTTATTTGCATGGAGAAAAGCGGCAATATCATTTATACCATCGAGATTGACAAATTGGACGAATATATCCGTCTTATAGATTTCGCGATTGACGATTCAGGAAATCTGTATGTATATGCGATAGAAGCGGAATACGACGCTCTTTTGACAAAACGCGACATAATCAGGAAATACGATAATCATGGAAATTATATTAAGGATATCCTAAGTATAAGTTATGACGATGCCTATAATAATCCGCGGCTGTTTTCACAATTCGGTTCCTTCCATTACGAAAACGGAATACTGACTTTTTCCCAAACAGAAAAAGACAAAGTAACCTTGTATTATTACGATACATTCCGGGAGCAGTTGGTTAAAACTTCCATAACAGAATATCTGCCGGGAATGCCTATCGAAAATTTTATGGTCGCGCAGCTTATCCTTAAAGATATGCGTAATTACGCTTTTGTCCTTCGCGACGGCGACATTTATGAAGTAAAAAACGGAGGAACTCCGCAGCGCCGCGCTTCCTTTAACTGGACGCTTAATGAAGGCGGTATTATTCCATGGTATATTTTTTATGATGAAAACGACAATCTTGTTTTCTTTGACATGGCATCCAGTGATCTGTTTCGCATAACAGACACAAGTATAACCCGCGTAATTCCGCAGCGTCATTTTGATTTCTTAAAAGAAAAGGGAGAAGAAACCGCTCTGAAAGGTTTTGGCTTTTACAGAAGCGCTTATGCCGGTGTATACGGAGAGACAGTATGGCTCTACGACGGCGCCGATTTTATAACATATAACGGCAATCTTTTGCTTCCGCTCAAAGAAAGAATTCATATTATAATTGTCCAAATAGCTCTTGTTTTAGGCGTTTTATGCTTTACTGCGGGACTTTGCATTCTATTCATTGGAATACTTAAAGGATATATTTCATTATTTATAAAATTAACAGTTGTTATTATTCCATTATTGGTAATGGCGTTTGTTATTGTGTTCACTCTGACATTTAATATAATGACAGAACAGCTCAATGACGCATTGTATAAAGAAATGATAGGACTTGCGGTTCTTTCCGCTAATTTAATAGACGGAGACGATCTTGACAAAATAAATTCCATTAAAGACGTTCATAGCGATGAATACAAAAGACTTTCCGTTTTAATAAAGGAAATAGTCGGATACAATGCTGATCCATGGAATCGATCTTATTATGCGGCATTGTATAAAGGTAATAATTTTGAATATGTCGTTGTAATTTCCGAAGAGGAATGGAACCTCTTCCGTACAGATGAACCGGTTACAGGAGAAGAATATTATACGCTGACAAGCGGACAGCCCATTGTAGACACAACCGAGTTATTTAACGGCAAGTGGACTTTCTCGAATGTGCCTGTGTACAACAGCAAGGGAGAGATCTCCGGCAAGTTTGAGATTGGACTTGATATGACAGGGCACGAAATTAACAGTTCAAAATTAAAAAGATACATTGCGTTTATTGTTGCGGCGGTATGCGTGATTATTCTTGCAGCTCTTTGTATTTTGATTTCCGTTATTGTTAAACGGCTTTCCGTGGTAGGAAGAGTTCTGCATAACATCGCGAGCGGAGATCGTTCTGCGCGGGTTATCTATCTTGCGCGTGACGAACTTGGCAAGGTGAGCCACGGTCTTAACAATATGGCGGAAGAGCTTCAGTTCCAGTTTGACCGCATAACAAAACTAAATGAATCTACAATTAGATTTGTGCCGGTGCAATTTATGGAACAGCTTGGCGTATCTGATATAACAAAAATGAAATTGGGCGATAACATACAACGGGATATTACCATATTATTCTTTGATATACGCTATTTCTCAATAAATTCTGAGATGATGACAGCGCATGAAAATTTTATTTTTATTAATAAAATTCTTGGTATAGCGGGACCTATTATACGCAAACATAACGGCTTTGTGGATAAATATATCGGAGACGCGGCGATGGCGCTGTTTGTAAACGGTTTAGACGCGGTACGCGCCGGTATTGAATTATTTAACCAGCTTGTAGTTGATAAAAACACCAGAGTCGAAATCGGCGTAGACGGAATCAATATCGGGGTAGGCGTTCATTCCGGCTCTGTTATGATGGGTATTGTAGGCGAAAATGAAAGGCTCTCAAGCACTGTCATCTCGGCTAACGTCAATCTTGCTTCCCGTGTTGAAGGACTTACAAAACAGACAGGATCGGGATTGTTAATTACGCGCGATACGTTAAACCAGCTTGCGGGAAATGAATCCGAATTTGAATACCGTTTTATCGGCATGGTACAGGCGGCAGGAGTTAACGTTGTTGTCGGATTATTTGATATACTTGACGCTCTTTCCCCCAAAGAAAAGAAAAGACGAATGGCTACAAAGGAAATTTTTGAATCCGGCGTGCGAAAATATCACATGAAAGACTACGCCGGCGCTGTTGAACGTTTTCATAAAGTAATTGGCACTGACCCGGATGATGTATGCGCCGTTCATCATCTAAAAGAAGCGCAAGAACATCTTGAAAACCCTTCTCTGCCAAGCGTATTTATATTTACAAGAAAATAAAATTATGCCGCGGGCTTTTGGCTTGCGGCTTTTATTCTCATTAACGCGTTTTTTGCGTGCATGCGTTCGCTGTTTGAGTATATTTCAGAGCGAAAAATTACAAGAAGAAGATTCCAAATATTTCTGGATTTAATTTTTGAAAGACCAATGGCTGTTATAACCCACGGAAAAATACGTTGTTCCTTCACAGTCCAGACACCTCTGTGTTTTTTTTGATGAAGCCCCTGTAAAAATATAAATAGAAGACCTTCTGTTTTGTCTGTATTTATTACCGCGAGAGCTTTCAGTGTTTTTTTAACTTCCTCATAATCAGGCTCATCGCTCAGAAAATTATTAATATAGGATTTTTCGAGACTGTCGTAAACAGATTCATCGGCGTATCCGGTTTGGCAAATAATATCGATAGCGGCTTTCCTCATTTCACTAAGGCAGCTGCTCATTTTATCGGTACTATTCATATAATTTTCCCAGCCAGTCGCAAGCGCAAAAGCCGCGCTTTTTGCTTGAGCGGAACCGGGGTCTATTGCTATCATCTTCCTATTCCTAGTATATTGTATAAAAGAGTTATGGAAAAAACAAGTAAGAATTTATGTCAAAACAACCCCAAAAATGACCTTCAACCTGAAAATATTCCGCAAACAGCGGCATCTCTCGTCCGCCATGGATCTGTTCTTTCCCTTCTCACTTTAATTTCCCGCGTTCTCGGGCTTGTCAGAGAAATGGTAAAGGCAAGATTTCTCGGCACTACCGCTCTTTCGGACGCTTTTTCTGTAGCGTTTTTACTTCCGAATTTATTCAGACGCCTTTGCGCGGAAGGCTCAATCTCTGTCGCTTTTATTCCAACTTTTAAAGAACATTTACTTAAAGAAGGCGGAAAGGAAAAATCACAACAATCAGAAACGCGCGAATTTTTATCGTGCATGTTTACCTTTTTAACTTTCATTGTGACACTGCTGGTTTGCGCAGGCATACTCGCCGCTCCATTTCTTGTTCGTATTTTCGGCATTGAGGAATTTGATGAGACTGTTCTTTTAACGCGCGTTATGTTTCCGTTTCTTGGATTTATTTCACTTGCCGCTTTGTTTCAAGGAACGCTAAACAGCCTTCATATTTTTACTCCCTCCGGGCTTGCGCCTATTTTATTAAATATTGTTACAATTATTTGCGCATACACATTGAGCCCTCACACGGCAAATCCCGCCCGGGCGATGGCAATCGGCATTCTTATCGGCGGTTTTCTGGAAGCCGCGATTCAATTGCCGTTCATATTACAAAAAGGGTACGGTTTTTTTATAACAGGATTAAAACGGGCTTTTAAAAATCCCGGAGTGCGTAAAGTTTTACGCCTGATCGCGCCTACAATAATCGGGATGGCGGCGTATCAATTAAACGATCTTGTTTCCACAGCGTTGGCAGGGAGAGCGGGCGAAGGAATTGTTTCCAGTCTTCAATATTCACTGCGTCTTCAGGAGCTTTTCCTCGGCGTTTTCGCTGTAAGTATCGGAACTGTACTTCTCCCTAATCTTACAGAATACGCGAAAACCGGTCAGTGGGATATTTACAATAAACGGCTTGTTTCTTCCATCAATATAATCGCGATGATTACAATTCCTGTTACATTTTTTTCACTAATGGAAGGAGAGAATTTAATCCGCCTGCTATTTCAAACTCACAGTTTCAACGAACAGTCTGTCGCTCTCACTCTTGCGGCATTTATTTTTCATATGCCCGGTCTTTTATTTATCGCTCTTAACAGGGTGATCGCGCCGGCGTTCTACGCGCAGAGCGATACAAAATCGCCTACAATCGCGGGAATTATTTCGTTTGCCGTGAATATCACGCTTGCCGCCGTTTTAGTCGGGAAATATAAAGGAGCTGGAATCGCGTTTGCTTTAACAATCGCGAGCGCGGTAAACACAGTTATTTTAATTATATTTCTGGGAAAGAATCCAAATATTAAAATAACTTCTGTTATCGGTCCGAGTCTGCTCTATTTTTTAAAAATAATTATTCTTTCCGTTCTCGCGGTTATCCCGGTTTATTTTCTTTCTCCTGTGTTATGCGCGCTATTCGCAGGCTACGGACGTTTAATATCTAATGGAGCGCCGTTTGCAATTAACGCGCTTGTTTACATAATAATCGGAATCGCACTTCTTGCGCTGGTAAAAGATCAAAATTTAAAAGGTTTAATTGATATGATCAGGAAAAAGGTAAAATAATGCTTACCAATTTAAAATACGCAAATCTTCCTGTTGTTGTCATCGCCGGCCGTCCCAATGTCGGGAAATCCACACTTTTTAACAGACTGCTTCACAAGCGAAGAGCAATTACAGATCCAACGCCCGGCGTTACCCGCGATCCTGTTGAAGCGGATTGTTTAATCAATGAAAAGCCGCTTCGCCTCATCGACACAGGCGGTTTTAAACTTGCCGATGTTGAAGGCATCGACAAACTGGTAGTTGAAAGAACCATCGACACAATAAAAAAAGCAGACCTTGTTGTTCTTCTCCTTGAAGCCGGAGAGATAACAAGCGAGGACGAAGAACTTATCGAACTCCTGCGCCCGTACCGGGAAAAATTAATCGTCTGCGTAAATAAAACAGAAGGCGGAAGATTGGAAGCAGATTCATGGAATGTTATGAGTTTCGGTTTTGAAAAAGTTTTAATGATCTCAGCGGAACACGGCGATAATATCGGAGAACTCCAGCAGGAAATTTTAAAACGCCTTGATTTTTCCAATGTTAAAGAATCACAGGAAGAACAGACAATCCGCATCGCCCTTCTTGGAAAACCAAATACAGGCAAATCTACATTGTCAAACAGATTGACAGGCGCAAACGCTTCCATTGTAAGCGACATTCCCGGAACAACACGGGATACTGTCGAAGGCAGATTTAAATGGAAGTCGCAGGAATTTATAATCCTTGATACAGCCGGTATCAGGCGAAAAGCAAAAGTATCAGAGAACATAGAATATTATTCTGTTAACCGCGCGATTAAAACAATCAACGACGCGGACATTGTTGTATTGATGATCGACGCCGTGGAGGGTTTATCCGATCAGGATAAAAAAATTGCCGCACTTGCTCACGACAAAGGCAGGGGCATCATTCTCGCTCTAAATAAATGGGACACAATGCCGCAGCTTAAAAACACTTTTAAAACAGCGGAAGACAAAATTCATTTCCAGTTCGGCCAGATGGAATACGCCCCGATAATCCCCGTAAGCGCGAAAGACGGCTCCGGCGTTGATAAAATATTAAGCATAGCAGTAAAAATGTATAAACAGCTCAATACCAGTATTAGCACATCACATCTCAATCAGGCTCTGGAACAGTGGCTTACGGAACATCCGCCGCCTTCTGGACCGCGCACCCGCTTTAAAGTAAAATACGCTGTGCAAAAATCGGCTAACCCTGTTCATTTTATTTTCTTTACATCACGCACACAGGCAGTAAGTGATTCGTATGTTTCGTATTTAAAAAATCGTATACGCAAGGATTTAGGATTTTCCATGGTGCCGGTTTTGCTGGAGATTAAGAGTTCATCAGAGGATAGGAAGAAATAGGTGAAATAAGCGTATAGAATACAGCTCCGTATTTTCGAAATTAGCCGGGACGGTGTCCGAAAAATTTGAAAAACTTGTTCGGATACCGGTCCTTAATTATTTTAATTATTTCAGCTCAATAATTACAGTAATGTTTTCGTTAATATAATTAGCTCCATTATGATAAAAATTGTTTGATTCATTCCAACCGCCTCCGCGAAAACCATTAGCCCAGTTTATAGTAGAACTATCACCTGATATTGTAACAGTCACTCCATTAAAAGTAAATGAAGTGTAACCTTCAGCATCTGCCGGCACTTTGACTCTAACCGTTTTAGCTGTAGTGACACTAATAAACATCATAAGACCAAGAGTAGGGGCTGTTGCTCCCATTGTAATAGATAATTCCTTATCTCCTCCGATATAGGAAAAAGCTGAGCTGTCAATATAAGTTATACTTGGTATATTTAATGTAATTAAACTATCACAATTACTGAATACACCGTCTATAGTTTCTAACAATGGGAAACTCGCGCTTTGCAGCTTTTTGCATTTTTCAAATGTGCGTTCTCCAATACTTGTCACCAGCGGGAAACTTACGCTTTGCAGCTCTCCGCAATTTGAAAATGCTCTTTGACCAATACTTGCCGCTTTGGGGAAGTTTATATCTTTTAATATTGAATCAATGATAATAGAGCCAGTAAAACTATATTCACCTATTGCGGTAATATTTTCTCCGCTTACAGATTTGAGATGTGAAAAAGAATCAAAAGTAGGCTTATAACTAGTTCCGTCTGCTATCTCTGTTGCGGCAGCAGGTAAAATTATAGAAACAATATAAAACTTACCTGACGAAACAGCAGAATCCGGGTTAAATGATGTTCCGGTCATGGTGCAGGCGGAAAGGTCAAGGTTGATATATTTTCCAGCGTTTGAGATTGAATCAAGCAGCTTTCTCCAGCCGCTTTCTGAAGAAGCCATTACGCCTAAATCGATTGCCTCAACTCGATTGACTGGATTATCCGGGCTAGTGACCGGTTCAAGCGTTTTATCCTCGTCAGTATCAGTTTCACCGCCGCAGGTAATAACCGCGCATCCGGCAATTACTATCATGGCAAAAAACAACCATAATTTCTTATCGCTTTTGTTTTTCATAAAACACTCCTTTAAGATTTATAGTACTCTATTATATTGAGTATCACTCTATTTATGATTATTGTCAAGCATAATCTAACAAATACAATTAAATAGGTTTTAACGACCGATTTATAATAATGAAGATGAAATTACGGCATATTCTTGCCACAAATATAAAAAATCAAAGGAATTTATTAGGTATTTCTCAGGCAAAATTAGCGGAAATCGCCGATCTTGCGCCCGGTTATGTCGCGATGATCGAACTGGAAAAAAGCTTTCCTTCCGATGACGTACTGGAACGTATAGCCGCCGCTTTTAAAATTGCGCCCAATGAACTATTTTCTAATACATCTCTTCCTGTAGAAGCTGCAAGAACTCTCCATAAATCCATTTTAGAAGATATTGATAAAGTTGTTAAAAATCAAATCGTCAAGTTTGAAGCGAAATATCGCGTTAATTGACATACCTGCCTTTTCAAGTCACAATGAATAATGGTCTTGAACCTGGCTAATATGCTTACATTCCTCCGCATCGTCCTGTCCCCTGTGTTCGTGGTTATCTTTTTCCTGCCAAAGGAACATTCGATATGGGCTATACCTGTCCTTTGGGCGGTTTTCATAATTTCCGAAATTACCGATTATTTTGACGGGCTTGCGGCGCGTAAACTGAACCTGACAAGCGATTTTGGCAAATTGTTCGATCCATTCGCCGATACGCTGGTGCAAATTACATTTTTTCTTTGTTTTTTAATCGACGGTATTTGGCCGTGCGGTATTTTGCCTTTAATTCTTTTACTTTTAATAATTTACCGCGAGTTTGGTATTTTATTCCTGCGTAATTTAATGCTGAGAAAAGGCGTTACTCTTGGCGCGCGGATGTTAGGTAAAATTAAAACTGTTTCATATATTATTGCTGCGAGCGCTGCCCTGCTCGCCGCCACCATTGAACGATTTAAAATCTTTGAACCGTTTTTGCAATATATCAGAATTGGCGCTCTTGTCATTTTTGCCGCCTCTGTGATTTTCTCGGTTATTTCGTTTATCGATTATATTATTGTTTATCATAAAACCGAGAAAATAAATGTTTGATTCACCCGGTTTTCGTACATTTTCTTCCCCCGGAAGAACAGAACTTGCAGGCAATCATACAGATCATAACAACGGCAGGGTATTGGCGGCGGCTATACAGCTTCAAATTACAGCCTGTGTTAAAAAAACCGGCGACAACATCGTTCATTTTTGTTCCCCGGATTTTCCAGATATAGAAATAAAATTGACAGATAACAAAGGTGATTTCGATTTACAGATAAAAAATGAAGAAAAAGGAACAACAAAAGCGCTCATCCGCGGGATCGCCGCGGAGCTGCACAAACGCGGTTGCGCAATCGGCGGGTTTTCCGCAAACACAGAATCCGGCTTACTTCCCGGTTCCGGTTTATCATCTTCTGCGGCTGTGGAAACGCTCATAGTCCGCATTTTTGATTCATTGTACGCAGACGGTAAATTGAACGCGATACAAATCGCGCAAATCAGTCAAATTGCGGAAAATGTATATTTTGGAAAACCTTGCGGATTAATGGATCAAATCGCCTGCGCGACAGGCGGCGCTGCCGCGATAGATTTTGTAGATCCGTTAAATCCCGTTGTCAAAAAAATCCATTTTAATCCGGCAGAAGCGGGATACAGTCTTTGTATTGTAAATACAGGCGGCAGCCACGCGGATTTAACAGCCGATTACGCTTCAATCCCGGCGGAAATGAAATCTGTCGCGGCATTTTTTAATAAAACAGTGTTACGCGAAATTGATAAAGAAACCGTTCTCTCCCAGGCTGTTGATATTAGAAAAAAACTTGGCGACAGGGCGCTGTTTAGGGCAATCCACTTCTTTGACGAAAACGTGCGGGTAGAGACAATGACATCTTTACTCATTGAAATGGAAAACGCGGCTTCCAATGCAGATAAACAAATATCTTTTTTGAATTACTTGAATTTGGTGAATGAATCGGGAAACTCTTCCTGTGAACTTCTACAAAATATTTTTCCGCCAAACAATCCGAAAGACCAGGGTATCAGCGCCGCTCTTGCGCTTACAAAGGATTTTTTGCGTAAACAGAATCTGCAAGGCGCGTGCAGGGTTCACGGCGGAGGTTTTGCCGGCGCCATTCAGACGTACATTCCGACAGACACGTTAAAAGCTTACCGTGTTTGTATGGATGAAATTTTCGGAGCCGGAGCGGTTACAGAATTAAAAATCAGATCTGAAGGCGCGATAGAAATTAAATAAAAATTTATTCTAAATTAATAAATTCAGCTTCATTTTTTTCAGTATCTAAAACAGTAAGGAAATTGTGTTCGTAAGTATCGCAGAATAAAAATATTTGACCATTTTCTTTGACAGTTCTGGGTTCAACACTTTCAGTATGCCCTACTGCTTGATTAAAACCGGGTACCCGGTTTGCAATCAGCGCTTCAGGTCGTATCCATAACGGACCCTCGTTCGCATTATTCCCAAAATTATCAGGACCAATCCATTTAAAAAAATCAGGTTTTTCTTTAAAAATTCGATTAATTTCATTTAATTCGTTTATCCTGCAGTATTTCATCCAGCCTTCCGAAATACCCGCATGTGAAAAAATCCAGTTATCATAAATATAAATAACATTGAAAAAATCTTCATGCTTTTTATAAAATTCATAAATATCAAATGCATGTTCGCTCTGATAACCGCTGCACCTTTCACCCAGATAATAACTAATCGCGTGATTAGACCAGCAAAGGTCAACTTTTTCCGGGAAACTTTTTTTAAAGGATATTATATTTTCCGCGTTATTCACCTGATATGGCCATTTATTAGCCCAGCAGTCAAACTCATCGCCAAGAAAGATGACTTTATCATAATCATCCATTTGCTCAATTACTTCACGCCAGTAAACTGATTGGTGTATATCACTGACAATGGCTATCTTCATTATCTAGATAGTATACCTTTTTTAGTTAATCGTCAAATACATACGTATGGTTAAATGGAAGAATGTTAAGAAAAATTAACGCAAGACAAGCGAGGATAAACAGGGAAAAAGACCAGAATGCTACAGTTTTATGCCACAGTAAACCACTTAAAATATATGTGGTTAATCTGCTTTCGGATAATACCGAACATTCGGAAGATCTTTGAAGTGTTTATCACAGGTATAGATTAATGCCGAATAATGAAGACCAGTTGCATAAACAATACTGTCTGCCATAGCCAATTTATTTTTACGGCTCACATCGGCGGCATTGATACTTAAATCAGCAGTAAGTTCAATTACTGTACCAGTCTGCATATAAGCAATTACTTCCTGCGCATAGTCTTCATTTTTTTCTGTAGACAGCTTTTTATATACTTCATACAGCGTAATGGTTGGAACAATCAGTTCATTTGGATTTTCTATTACAGCAGCGATATTCACACCTATCTCACTAGCCATGAGATATTCCAGCCAACAAGAAGAATCTATAATGTTCATAACTGCCTGTCAGCCTCATCTCGTACATCAGATGTATCAATTCTATGCAGGGTTCCTCGTAGTGTTTTTATAGAGGGGGCTGTTTGGCTTTTTGTACGGTTTTTCATGAAGTCATGTAAAAGTGAACCAATGGTCTCCTGTTCAACCATTGGCTTGAGTGCCTGATAGACAGTATCATCAACCGTTATAGTCAATTGGCGCATCATGTTATTAATTTAATTAAAAATATTAATTTTGTCCACTAATTGCATACCATATGTGAGACAGAAAATTATTGATATTTATTATGGTGTAAGAATACCACAGAGTTTTTTAGCCAAGACGGGGAATCGAACCCCGGACCTGCACATTACGAGTGTGCCGCGCTACCGACTGAGCCATCTTGGCGTAACAGCATCTGCAGTTTTAATTGCAGACACCGCACATTATAACAGTTTTAAGCGCGAATATTCAACACTCTGCTCTAGCGCAGCGCTCGTACCTTGACATCGCCGATCATCGCGCGTTCGGCGGTTGTGTCTCTTTCTCCTGTTGTATATTCAACTTTAACTTGCGCGTTTGCGGCACCCTGACCGAGGCGGATTGGAGCGCGGTAATAAACCTGATTTTCCCAGCGTAAAGTCGCTTCAAGAACCAGAGTATATTCGCCTGCCGGAACAGCGGCGCCTCTTATATTGGTACCGTCCCAAGTGTAGGACAGAGCGCTTGTTTTGGGAGTCGCGCTGCTAAAAGCGTCAACTTGTTCTTTGGTCATACCGGCAAGGTTTGACTGTTTTACCCACAATGGAATCGATGTGGGTCTTGTTTTATAACCGCCGTTTGCCGTCCAGCGTGTAGTGTAAAGCGTTTTAATATGCTGTCCCTGAGCATCTTCAACCCATACCGCAAATTGATTACTGGCTGAACCTGTAAGACGAGTATAATTAAAAGTAATCTCCGCCGCAGCCTGAGCCGCCTGCTGCGCCGGTATGCTTGTTAGAGCAATAGCTGTTAATATAAAAATTAATAGAGTTTTTTTCATACAACCTCCGTATATAAAATTATACCACATAATCATTATAATAGAATGACGGTTTACGACGTTTTGATAAAAAAAAGAAGCCTGACCACATTTAAGTGGTCAGGCGCCTTTCCGAGAGACGTAGAACATTGCTTCGCAATGTTCTTTTGAGTTTGCCGCGAACGGCAAACTCGCCGCTTAATACTACTGTAAAAGCGAA
>WQSF01000057.1 GCA_009788065.1 Treponema sp. | reverse complement strand
AGAGACAATCCTAAACGCGATTATTATTTCTGGCGCGACGGTAAAAACGGCGGACCTCCCAATGACTGGATCGCGTGGTTCGGCGGATCGGCATGGACAAAAGATGAAGCGACGGATCAGTATTACTTAAATTGTTTTTCCCCTCATCAGCCCGATTTTAACTGGGAAAATCCTGTCTTGCGCGAAGAAATTTACAATATGATGTGCAGGTGGCTGGACAAGGGAATCGACGGTTTCCGTCTTGACGCAATCAGTCTTATTTCCAAACCGGCGGATTTCCCTGACGGTGATATAAAAAAAATGGTTTCCAACGGCGCGCGCGTACATGAATTTTTAAAAGAGATGCGAAACGAAGTGTTGTCAAAGTACGATGTGATGACAGTCGGCGAAACCGGCGGCGTTACGGCGGACGACGCTGTTCAATATGCCAACGCCGACGGCAGCGAGCTTGATATGGTCTTTCAATTTGAAACAGTCGAACTTGACGGCGGAGAAACTTTCAAATGGAATGACAGAAAAATTATTTTAACTGAGTTGAAAGAAGTTCTCGCCCGCTGGCAGAATAAACTATACAACCGCGCATGGAACAGTCTTTACTGGTGCAATCACGATCAGCCGCGTATAACAACACGTCTCGGCGGCGGCGGCGTGTTACGTGAAAAATCAGCAAAAATGTTAGCCGCCTGCCTTCATTTTATGCAGGGCACACCCTACATTTTCCAAGGTGAAGAACTCGGCATGACAAACTGTCCTTTCAACGATATTGATGATTACCGTGATTTGGAAAGCATAAACGCGTATAATACTTTTGTGTTGGAGAAAAAACAAATTTCAAAAGAAGATATGCTTCGTTTTATGCGCCTTAAAAGCCGCGACAGTTCGCGTACTCCCATGCACTGGAACACCGAAGCCAACGCCGGCTTTTCGACAGGCGAACCGTGGATTATGATAAATCCCGATTACCGCGAAATCAACGCAGAAGATCAAATCAACCGCGAAGATTCAGTTTTTAAATTCTACCAAAAATTGATCCAACTGCGTAAAACCCTTGATATCATCACAACCGCTGATTTTACGCTATTAGATCCCGGCGACCCCGACTTGTTTATTTATCTGCGCGGAAATAATCTGCTTGTTGTCTGCAATTTTTCCTGCAAAGAAAGAACGCTCCTTTTACCTGAACGTTTTATTAACGCTGATATTTTATTAACAAACGAAGAGGCTGTTTCAACTTCAGTCATAAGCCCTTACGGCGTAACGGTCTGGTACGTATAATTTCTTTCTCTTGACCTGCCGTTGAAAAGGTCATACAGTTAACTATGAAAAAGTTAATTTTTACAATAACCGTTCTTTATGCTGTTTTAACGTTTACAACATGTTCATCGTTAATGTCGATGTTTCAGGAACCGAAAGTTTCTCTCCATTCTGTGGATCTTGCAAACCTTACTTTTAACGGCGCCAGTTTACTCTGCAAAGTACAGATACAGAATCCCAATTCTTTTGAAATTCCTTTTCCGCAGACAGATTGGAAATTGTTTATTAATTCCAATTCATTTCTCAGCGGTGTTTTAAAAAGAGATAACAGAATCAAGGCGCGCGGCTCAACCATTGTCGAAGTGCCTGTAAGTTTGGAGTTTCTGGAATTGCTTAACACTTTTAAATCCTTAAAGGGAAGCAAGAATGCAGGTTACAAAGTCGCGCTTGCTGTCAAATTTCTCTTTCCGGTTATAGGCGAAAAAGTTTTTAATTTTGATTATGAAGGCTCGCTTCCTCTCCCGCAGCTTCCGCGTTTCAGCGCTCCTTCCGTCAGTTTCAGCGCGAGAGACGCTGCAAGAGCGGAACTGCTGGTTTCCATAAATGTAGAAAATCCGAATGTGTTTCAACTGCCCTCTCCAAAAATCAGTTATGATTATTCGCTGAACAGAAATTCATTTATAAAGGGTGTGGTAGAAAGCGACAAACCTCTTGCTCCATCCAGTACAACGCCTTTTAACTTTCGCCTTGTAGTTACTTTCGCAGATCTGTTCCGAAGTTTCGCGTCTCTTATAACGGCGAGAGAAGTAACCAGTTTGCTTAATTTAACCTGCGATTTCGGCATTCCCATCTTTAGCGGAGATTCGATAAAACTGGAAATCCCCGGAACTCTGCCGCTAAGGTAAAATAATGGTGTCAGTCACCCATGAATATGACAGTCACCCTTCCAAAAAAAAGGGCAGGCGATTTGCCTGCCCTTAATTGATACCGACAATAAGTTTTATTGTTTTCTCATTGTTACGCTGTATTGCGACTGGCCTTCTCTGTCAATTGTCAGCAATATGGTCCCATCTGTAAGATTGGGATAAAAGTTATAAGTTTTGCCGAATGTTGAGCTTGCAAAACTGATACCGGCTGTTAATCCGCTTCTTACCGGTCTAAGGCTTTGAATGTTACTTGTTGTAAATGTGTTAGACGCGCCTGTGGCGTTACATTTAATCGTGATGCCGCTTGCCGAGAATGTCCATGTTCCGTTATAGTTGCTGTCGAGCCAACTGCCGCTTGGTAATGAACTAAAATCCGCGCCTTGCGCAAACAACTGTGTCGCGCCTGTTACTGCCAAGAGTAACACCAATACTAATGCTAATTTCTTCATCCTTTTCTCCTCAAAAATAATTTTTGTTATAACATTAAAATTTGCTATAACATATAAAAATAGCGGTTACTGACTGCAACCGCCAAAATTATACCGCTATTTCTTACCCATAAAAACAATGGAATATGCTTCTATCTCGAAACTTACGAAACTCGCAAGGGTACCTCCTGCTTCATAATAACAAATTAATGCCACGGATAAATTATTAAATTTATTTGAGATATCTTCACTTTCTATTTCATTTACTACAGCTCTCGTGCTTTCATTTTTCCATGCATTTACATAAGCGTCAAATTTACTTGTGTCCGCGTCTTTCCATGCTATGTAAATTTCATCACCGTTTTTTGCCCAATCATCGAATGTGACTCCTTCGGGTCCAAGAAAGCTGGGAACGCCCATACCCTCAAGCGCTGAAACCAAACCGTCAGGGAAATCCTCGGGGAAAAGAGCCTCATCATCTTTGCAGCTTAAAATCGCCAGGCTCAGTACCAAAACCAGTAATGCCGATAAAAATACATTCTTCATAATAACCTCCATTATTAATAGTCTAGAAATATTTTAGCTACCGCTTTTCAAATTTGTCAACTAAAAAGGTGACAGTCACCCATGAAGAATATGCAAAAACACGAAATAAAGTTAAAAAGGTGTCAGTCACCCGTGAAGAATGTTCAAAAACGCGTAATAAGGTAAAAAAGGTGTCAGTCACCCATGAAAAATATGCAAAAACGCGTAATAAGGCTAAAAAAGTGACTGTCACCCACTAAGAATATACAAAACACCTAAAGAACTGCCATAAGAGTTGTAATTTGTAATAAAATCTTAGTTGACAGCTATCAAAATCCCCCATAAACTTAACATATGAACATATCTACATATACAGTTAAGCCGAAGCTTCCCCCTGTGTTGAAGCCTTTGGAAGAGATTGCCCGTAATCTCTGGTTATCATGGAATTATGACGCGGTTCAGCTTTATATCAGGCTGGATTATGATAGTTGGCTCGAATCCAAGCAAAGTCCCGTGCGGACTCTCGGTATGGTTAGTCAGGAAAGGCTTGCGCATGCTGCCAAGGATGACTCCTATCTGGCTGCTTTAAAGGAAGTCTACGACAGATTCCAGCGTTACAAAAAAGGCGAGACTTGGTACCGCGGAAGCCATAAAGATGTTGTCGCGTATTTCTCAATGGAATACGGTATGGACGCGTCCCTTCCCATTTATTCAGGCGGTCTTGGAATTCTCTCCGGCGATCATATGAAGACTTCATCAGACTTAGGTCTGCCTCTTGTCGGAATCGGGCTTTTATACAGACAGGGATATTTTAAACAAATGCTGAATGCCGACGGCTTCCAGCAGGAAAGTTATCCCGAGAACGACTGGTACAACATGCCTGTCGAAAAGAAAATCGGCAAGGACGGACAGCCTTTAAAAATTTCCGTGGATTTAGCGGGACGGCAGGCTGTCGCTCAGATATGGGAAGTTAAAGTCGGCAGATCGTCGCTCTATCTTCTTGACACCAATATTGAAGAAAACGCTCAGGATATTCGCAATGTTACAGCCGCGCTTTACGGCGGCGATAAAGAAGTCCGAATGCAGCAGGAAATCCTTTTAGGTATCGGCGGCATCCGCGCTTTACGCGCGTTGGGAATCAATCCTGCGGCAACCCACATGAACGAAGGTCATGCGGCATTCCTCGGGCTTGAACGCATCCGCGAAATTATGGGTGAAAAAGGCTTTACATTCGAAGAAGCGCGCGAAGCGATTTGGCCTACAAATATTTTTACGACGCATACGCCGGTTCCAGCCGGAAACGAACGTTTCGATATTCCGATGATGGAAAAATATTTCCGCACATGGCCCCAGGTTCTCGGTATTTCATGGAAGGATTTCCTCGGGCTTGGCAGGATCGATGTAAACGACGAACGCGAATCATTCTGTTTAACGGTTGTCGCCCTCAAAATGGCGGCTTATGCCAACGGTGTTGCCGCGCTTCACGGCGTTGTTTCGCGTGATATGTGGAAAGGTCTGTGGCCGGGGCTTCCGATTAACGAAGTGCCGATCGGTCACGTTACAAACGGCGTTCATACACGCACATGGATATCTTCGGGAATGTTGGATCTTTTAGATCGATATTTCGGACCGCATTTTGAAGATAAACCTACCGATTTAAAGATCTGGGAACGTATGGATCGAATTTCAGACGAAGAGTTGTGGCGCACTCACGAGCGCCGCCGCGAACGCCTTGTTGCCTTTGTGCGCGACCGCGTGCGCGAACAGTACAAACGTACGGGCGCTATGGAACAGCGTATCCGCCAGGCGGACGACCTTCTTTCCCCTTACGCTTTGACTCTTTGTTTTGCACGCAGATTCGCGACTTACAAACGCGGCAATCTTCTTCTTCGCGATCCCGAACGCCTGCTTCGTTTGGTAAGAGACAACGACCGCCCCGTTCAGTTAATTTTCGCCGGTAAAGCGCATCCGCATGATATGCCCGGTAAAGATTTAATCCGCGATATAATCCACTTTGCCGATAAATACGATGTTTCAAGCCGCATTGTATTCGTAGAAAATTACGATATTAATGTCGCAAAATATTTAACATCCGGCGGAGACGTATGGCTTAACACGCCGCGCCGCCCCATGGAAGCTTCGGGAACCAGCGGTATGAAAGCCGCGATGAACGGCGTTCTTAACTGTTCAATTTTGGACGGCTGGTGGGATGAAGCCTACAATGCCGAAGTCGGCTGGGCGATCGGCCACGGCGAGCAGTATATTGACGAAAGACTTCAAGACGATATAGAAAGCAAAGCTCTGTATGATCTTCTGGAACGCGAAATTGTTCCCATGTTCTACAGCAGAGGCAGAGACGGCTTACCGCGCGAATGGATCAAAAAGATGAAAGACTGCATGATGCAGATCGGACAGTCGATGGCGTCGCACCGTATGTTGATGGATTATTCAAACCAATTCTACTTCCCGGCACTCAAAAACTACCGCCGCTTCAGCAAAGATGATTACGCCGAATCCAAATCGCTTGCCGGATATTTCCACAAACTTCAGCAATCGTGGAACGCTCTAAAGATTCAAAAAATCGAATCCAACGCCAAACCTGTAATGCAGCGCGGTGATATGCTCACCGTCACAGCCTACCTCGAACTTGGCGGCATCAAACCCGATGAGCTGCAGGTAGAACTGTACCATGGCACTGTATCGAATCAAACAACTGAAATTGCCGACGCTAGAAAAACAGAAATGAAATGGATCAAGAGCGAAGGCAATCTGAACCTGTACCAGGTCCGCATCGAATGTGTAGACACAGGAATGCAGGGACACACAGTCAGAATCCTGCCCAAACACGACGCGTTGATTCATCCGTACAGAAGCGGCTTCGTCAAGTGGGCTTAGGCATTAAAACGTAATTTTTATAGTGATAATGGGCGGTGATACCGCCCATTTTTATTTACCTGCTTTTGCAGCTTTCTGGTTTGCTTTTTTATATAGCGACGGTTTCTCTTTAGGTTTTTTAGCTTCGGTTACGTCTTCTTCAAATTCATCAATGAATTTCAGATTTTTATTTTGTAAATCGAAACTGGTTAATGGACAAGTTCCTTTTACACAATGAGGTATGACGCAAAATTTTGACATAAATAACTCTAATGACGATCTTGATAACGCTCTAAAATGCACATCATATAAAAAATCATTAAAGAAATTACTGTCATCATTAATATTTATTTTTAAATAACAATCATTATCTGTTAAATTTAATTTTTTAAGTTCGCATTTTGCGTTGGTACAATATTTTAATATTGAGCATGAGGCAAGCATCATTCTAACAAGATTATAAGAAATTTCTTCGTTAAAGCATTGAATAATATTTTCTTGCTCTTTTGGAACAGTCAGATTTTCATTATTAATTTTTATATGAAACGGTTTTAATACACAGCACCAGTATATAAAACACCCTGCGCGTCGATGTATATATGGGTTAAAAGAATTTATTTTTATACCGAATGTCTCCATACTGCTTAAATGTGTTTTGTAGTTTGGAACTTTCTTTAATATTGCCAAGAGCCTCTTTTGACCGAATACATCTCTTGAGTATTTTATAAGAACTTGTTTTAAAGCAATATAATCAATATATACTTCACATTCATTTAGAAACGGGTTTCTTTGAGAAAGCACTTTATAGTATTCAGTAACATTTTCTGATATACGATCCAGAATTTCATTTATATCTCCGTGTATAAACTCATTCTTTGTATTTAACTTGTAATTATTATCTGCGTCCTTTTTAAAAAGTACATCATTTAATAGTAGAACCGACAAGCTTGTTATCATTTGTATGCCTCTTGATCTAATAAAAATTTCGTACCAGAAATAAATAATAGGAGCGATTTTATAACATTACTTGGTTTTGTAATAACCTAAAACCGCTCCGATAAATTACAGATTGTCATTAATTCCAATTTTAGCGGCTTCTTGTTTTGCTGTCATGGGTATCGAATAAGCGCGGATAGTATTGTCACTCTTAATAGGGTTGTGTTGTTTGTGCGCTTTAATGGAAATTATATTATCCCTGTTATAATCCCCGCATCGTGCGTTGACTGCAGGTTTATCTCTACTTGGGACGTTTTTTTTCTCTTTTTTAACCATTGGGTAACCCCTTATAAACTACGCATAACAAAAAATTCCATTCTTATGGATATAACATATCCTAAACTCACAACGGATGTCAATAATAACATTATTTTTATTTATTGACAATCGATTACGCTTCCATCCGCCTTCATTCATCATATTTTAATAATAAAGTCTAACCCATAATATTTAAAACCGAGTGTTCGATTCCTTCTCTGGCGAAGCCGCGGATGATGATCTGGAATGTGTTTGTCATTTCTTCAATTATAGCGGGTGATGCCCTGATTTCCTGGGGCAGCCGGGATGCTTGTTCCACCATGATGGAAAACAGCGAAAGGAGCAGCCTTGTCGCGGTTGTGGTATCCAGATTGGGGGCGAAGATTCCCTCGGCTTTGCACTCGTCAATTAGCGCTTTTATCGCAAGGAGGATATTATCTATATAAGGCGACCGATCTTCGCTTTCCAGCGAGATGGCTGACATCCATGAATTCATAAAACTGCGCACCTGGAAAACGATGATCATTTCGTTTGACTGTCCGAAAAGTTCAACATAGGCGCGCCATAGATACCTGATTGCCGCCATTCCCTTTAAACCTGTCTGAGGAAAGGTTTTTAAATGTTCGTGGAACAATTTCGCCGCTTCTTCGCAAATTTCCTTTAATAAATCCTCTTTACTGGAAAAATACAGGTAAACAGTCGCCTTGGATATTTCCGCTTTTGAGGCAATACTCTCCATACTGAGATGCTCTACACCCTGCACTAAAATTAATTCCTTTGCGCAGTTAAGGATCGCCGTTCTGCGTTCTGCTTTTTCTCTTTCTCTACGTTCAGATATTCCCATAATAGTAACATTTTAGACTATTTTTAAATTTTGTCAAGCTTTTATCTACCATTGTACTATATTACTGTGTTTATAGTATTTTTATACACAATCTTAATTTTAGTCATATATTAGATAAATTTTCATAAATATTTAATTTATGTATTGACAAAGCCCTTATATCTAGACATATTTATATTAGGATGTCTTAAATATTAATTTCTTGTTTTTATCTAGGGGGTATAACGTAGATGAGTAAGAGTCTAATTATTCGGTCGATTATTGTTGTCTGTATGATTTTTTCATTAATCACAGGGTGCAGAGATCCGGGTGGCGGTCTTTCATCCGGTAATACCGAATCAACCACAACAGAAACGCCGAACAACAACCCTGATAATCCCGTTCACCCCCCAATTATAAATCCCGATGACGACTTAAATTTCGGCAATGTTGATGAACCCTTACCGCCGCCGGATGAAACGATAAACGAACCTCCGGCAGAAAATCCTGATAACGAACCCGCAGGCGTTATTAAATATAATTTTGTCAGCCCTCAGGATGAAAATATTACCCTTGGCGAAGCGCAAACGCTTAGCTGGGCTGCTAATGACAGTTTAATAATCAATGTAAAAGAAGAGTTTGACAGTTATCAATGGTATGTTGACGGCGCAATAACAGGAGAAACCGGAAATTCAATTACTTTGAATGCAAGAGATTTTTCCAGCGGCGCTCATATCGTTACTTTAAAAGTATTTAAAGGTAGTACTCCGTATACCAAAACAATAAAATTTACCGTTAATTAAAAGGAAGGAAGAAAAGTGAAGAAGGCTTTTATATTAGTTGCATGTTTCATAATTTTGGCTCTGGCTGTGTCTTGTGACGGTCCGTTAATGGAATCAATTACAGGTTTAAAATCTGCAGACAGCAGTGTGTTAATCCGCCTGGCAGGCACTGACGGGCGCACTGTTATGCCGGTTGAACCGCAGTTCAGCAGTTTTGAATTGACTCTTATAAATGGAGATAATGAATTAACGCCCGACGCTTCGGATATTAACGGCGCCGGAGTAACAGTAAATGTTACCGAAGGAACATGGACGATAATACTAAAAGGTTATCAGATAATTAACGGTAAAAGCCTGCTTGCCGCGCAAGGACATGAAACGCTTAATGTAACTGCTGACAGAAATAAATATACTGTTTCCATAACGCTGGAACCAATCGCGATAGACGGCTCTGTTGACAACGGTTTATTTAGTTTTAATATAACACTGCCTGAGGGTGTAGATTCGGCTATCCTCAATATAGACTGTGAATCTTTCGATCTGCTGAACAGCGTTACCGGTTCGATTTCTTTAGCTCCCGGATATTACGACTTGAGTGTGTTTCTTGCAAAGAATGGCCAGTCTGCCGGAATATTTGAATCTGTACATATTTATTCAGGTCTCGAAAGCCCTGCTAATCTGGATTTAAGCTACATCATTTTTACCGATAAAGTTTATCTCGCAGGTCAGTTAGGCGGCATCAGAATTGGTACGATAGTAATTACGAATGAAGACGGAAATATTATTAAAACTATTCAACTTAACAGTAGCGCTGAGAAACGCAGTGATTTATGGCTGGCTGATATTCCCTCTGTAAACATCGGAGAGAAAATATTCATCGCTTTGGAATTTAACGGTGAAACAGCGGTAACAGAAATTTCCGAATTAGCGGCAAATGGAAACACTGATATTGATTTAACGCTGGCTCCTGCAAGCGCGAAATACATTGACCTTGCCGGCTGGTATTCAGAAAAAAATACAAACGGAATTGAAATCGAATTTGGTTTTGATGTTACTGTCAATTTTATCAGGGTAAAAAATAATTCAAGTATAGAAAACATCATTCTCCCGAACGTAGTAACCGCGAAAGGGTTTAAAGCAAGCGATTACGCAAGCGGTTCTGTTACAGGTTTTGAACTTTATAATGCCGCGGATCGAAGCGGTTTAATTACCGCTATTGACGCGGCGCAGGTTGAATGTGATTCTGCGATAATTTCCGTTAACGGCAAAGAGTATAAATCTTCTACATTATGGGTAACGTCAGCGGAAAAGGCGGCGTATCAGAACGCTATTAACGATGCAATAACCGCGAAATACAATCCTGTTTTGACAGACGCTGAGATCTCCGGCGCGGAAGCTGTTTTAGCCGCCGCCGCCGCCGTTTTTGAAAATGCGAAAAAACCGGGCGCTTATAAAGTTGACAAATCGCCGTTGGAACAGGCAATCGCAAACGCGAACGCGAAAATGACCGGCGTAATAAAAGCCGCTAACGGTTCAACTACTTTAAATACAGCGTTATGGGCTTCATTCGAAATGTTCGCCGCTTTGGAAACCGCTGTCGCGAACGCGCAGGCGTATGTCAATTCCGCAGATAATAACGAAGACGATCAGAGTGTTGTAACCGCAGAAACAGCGGCTCTTAACAGCGCAACCGCGGCTTTTGTTCCGCAGAATGGTTCGCTGATTGAAACAGTCTTCGGCTTTAGCTATACATTTAACGGACCTCAGGACGAAACCATCACTCTTGCTATGGCGAATGCGGTAATTAGCTGGGTTAAAGGCGACAAGCTGACAGTAAATGTTGCGCAAGCGTTTGACAGTTATCAGTGGTATGTTGACGGAAAGGCAATTGCCGGCGCGACAGGAAATTCCATTACATTGAACGCGCGAGACTATTCTGTTACCACTCATAATTTAACACTTCGTGTTACAAAGAACGGCGCTCCGTATACCAAAACACTGACATTCAAGGTTGAATAAGGAAGAAAGGAAGGGAAGATGAAAGTAATGAGAAATATATCCACAATAAGTATATGTTTCGTAATCTTAACCCTGGCTGTTGCTTGCGATAGTCCGTTAATGGATATTTCAGGTTCTGGTTCTTCCAGCAGCAGTGTTTTAATCCGGTTAGCCGGTTCAAATGGGCGTACTGTAATGCCGGCGGAACCTGTATTCAGCCGTTACGAATTGTCTATTCAAAAAGGAGCCGAGGTTATAACAGCAGACGCTGATAGAGTTACCGGCGAAGGCGTTACGGTTGTACTTTCAGAAGGAACATGGATGATAACGCTTAATGCGTATCAGAACATTAACGGTAAAAACTATCTTGCCGCGAAAGGAACGTATCAGCTTTCTGTTAATTCAAGTCAGACTTCGTACACCGTTGTGATGGAATTAAACCCGATAGCGATAGAAGACGCGGCTGTTGACAATGGTATTTTTAGTTTTAATTTCACCATTCCGTTTGACGCCGGTACCGCTGTCCTCAGTCTGAAAAACAATAACGGTAATCTCATTGAAGAAATCAATTTAATTTCAACCGGATCAGGATCAAAAGAACTCGCTCCCGGCTATTATGACATGAGCGTTATTCTAACCAGAGACGATCAGTATGCGGGAATGTTTGAATCAGTTCATATATATTCAGGTCTTGAAAGCCCCGCAGTCTTTAATATCAGCGATATTACGTTTGCGGAAAAAATATATCTCGCGGGTTCATTGGGCGGCATCAGGATTGGAACTGTAAAAGTAACATTCGATGAAGCGGGAACAGACATTTTAAAAATGACAGAACTTGAACGCGATACAGTCAAGCGCGGAGATTTCTGGTTTATCGATATTCCCGCTGTCAACATCGGCAGGAAAGTTTACGTTATTTTAGAATTTTACGGACAGGCTGTTAAAAAAGAAATTCCCTTTTTGGATGCAAAAGGAAGCGCGGAAATTGATTTGAATTTGTATCCCGCGAGCGTTAAATATATCAATCTTGCGGACTGGTATTCCACATTAACAACAAGTGAATTGGATATAACAGCGGACTTTGGTTTTGATATTACCGCTAATTTTTTCAGGCTGACATTTAATGACGGCTCTAACTATATTAAATTTTTACCGCAGGCTGTAACCGCGACAAAATTTAAAGCAAGCGATTTCACCGCCGTTTCTCTTCCAATCACCGGATTTGAAATTTTCAACGCGGCGGATCGCAGCGGATTAATTAACGCGATTGAGGAAGCTCAAACAATTTCTAATACTTTTCGCTGGTTTACAACAGCAGAATATACCGGATTAAATGACGCGATTATAACAGCACAGAATGTATATCCCGATCCTTTATTAACAGATGACCAAATAAACTCTGTAACAGCAGCTCTTAATGACATAAAAGGATTATTCAGCTCCGGCAGAGATGCTGTATGGCTTAGTTCGGGTTATTCTTACTCTACAATTACCGTAAACTGGAAAGAAGCGAATACAGCGAATGTATACAGGCTTATCTATAAGTATGCAAATGAATGGGATTGGACTGATGTAAAATGGGATAACGCCGACACATTCAATCGTGACGGGGATAATTATTCATGGACATTCAGACCAAGAGGTTATAATGAAATCGCCAACTCCGGCAAAGTTTTACAAGCAGCGGTTCTTGCGGTTCATACCTTTGATGACGGAAATATTGAATACCTTACTTCTAACATAGTTGAAAAACGTCTTGTAGGTCCTTCGGAACTTAATATAAATGCGACCATGGCTTCATTTGCGGATTCTATTAATGTTTCATGGAATGCGGTAGACGGCGCGAACGGCTACTATGTATCAAGACGTCAGTTCGGCGCAAACAATAATACTCCCACAGGCGCTGAGAAAATGTATTTTGTTACTTCTAATTCTGTTGCTACCGTATCCGCTGATACTGTTAATACATCTGTTTCAACCTCTAATACAGAAAGCCGTTTTACATTACATGACGCTTATCTTACGGATGATGTAGAAGAAGAATCATTCAGTTACCACTACCACTATCTTGTAATTCCTGTAATCAATGCAGGCGACTTTATGGAATACGATAATTATTCTTATACCTTACAAGAAAACGGAGAAGCGATAACTTATGTTAACGCTGTTTCTCTTGAACAAAAAGGCTTTGCAATCGGTTTTGCGCGTAACGTGACTGCCACCAAGGGAACATACGCCTCATCAGGGAATATCAATGACGGAATACTTATTACATGGGATAAACCTTTACACCTTGGAGACGCCGGTCTTCAATATAT
>WQSF01000056.1 GCA_009788065.1 Treponema sp. | reverse complement strand
AATTCACGGCCGTTTGTGCCGGTGATTGCCGCGGCTGCTTCTTCATCGCTGCCCATTTCGATAAATCCGAACCCTTTTGAGTTGCCGGTTTCACGATCAAAGATGATCTTTGCTGATGCGACGCTGCCAAAACCTGAGAACAGGTTTTTCAGACCATCTTCGGTGGTGTTGTAGGAGAGGTTACCGACATACAATTTCTTCGCCATTGAGAAAATTCCTTCACCCGGAACAAACAACGTTAAATAATAAACATTAAATGTTTACATTAAATAACGCCGGTTTGCGACTGCGCCCGGGCACGCCTTGGATCATCAACATTATCTGCCAATGCTCCGATGGACTTACGTCCAAGTATTCACATCCGCACAAGCGAACGACTCTATAGCTCTCAACGGACAGATCAAGACCCGGAAGCTTCACCCATTCGGGTTCGCTGGAGGTTCCCGGCGCCGAAGAGAGACAAAGATTCATAATTGTTAAGGGAAAAAAACGAGGTGCACAGCGAAGCCATGCAGGAAGTGACAAGAACAGAACCCCTAAACCGAACGGCTTTTTCAAAAAGTCCGCAAAAATCATCTCTACTCAATCTAAGACTATACCTAATTATTTATAAACTTCTTTAAAATAATTGTCAATACTTTATTTTTATTTCTAACCATATATCAATTTTATGGCGTATTTTATATTCCCGGCTGATTTCAACCCCTGAACCGGAGAGTCAGGGATCGGACCCAAAAACGCGGAAAATCCGAGGTTGGAAGCCGTTTTAACCCGCCCCGGGAGTTTGTGGACAGGTCTAATTTCTCCTGTAAGGGATAATTCTCCGGCAATTGCCAGATCGGCAGGCAAGGCAAGACCTGTTCGCGCGGAATACAACGCGCAGGCAAGGGCAAGTTCCACCCCAACCTCAGTAACACGGATACCGCCTGCCGCGTTTACGTATAAATCCTGATCCGAAAGCCGCAGACCAAGATGTTTTTCAAGGGCGGCTGAAATCCGCGAGACTTTTCCAGAATCTATTTTATCTGAAAAAACGCGGCTGACCGCGCCTTTTGCAGGAATTGTGAGCGCCTGTATTTCCACTAGTATAGTCCTTGATCCTTCAAGAACCGCCGCTGTCGCCACTCCCGCCGGGAATTCACCGGGTGAACGCCTGTCACGCCTTACAAGGAACATCTGACCCGTATCTTCAACAGGAGAAAGTCCCTGTTCTCCCATTGTAAATATTCCAATTTCGTCGATGGAGCCGAAACGGTTTTTGGCTGCGCGTAAAAAACGGCAGTCTACAGTTCCGTTTAAACCTGATGTTTTATCATTTTGCTCAAAATATAAAACCGTGTCTACCATGTGCTCTAAAGTTTTAGGACCTGAGATAACGCCTTCTTTCGTTACATGCGCTGTCAAAATTAATGCAGCGTCATGTTCCTTTGCCCATGCAATTAATTCAAAGGTACAGAACTTCATTTGATTTACGCCGCCGGGTATTGAATCCGCGTTATCTGAATAAAGCGTTTGAGCTGAATCGATTAAAACCAGAACCGGTTTAACGTTATTCAAAATTGTTTCAATTTCCTCAAGATTTCCAGAACACAGGATTTCGATGCGTTCCATTATATTTTTATTTATACCGAGTCTGTCAGCTCTCAGTCTTAATTGCCCTGCCGATTCTTCGCCTGAGACGTATAAAACGCGGCCTTTTGTCTGAACTAAGGCGGCGGTTTGCAAAAGCAATGTTGATTTACCGATACCCGGCTCTCCTCCGACAAGGATGGAAGAACGTTTCATAATTCCGCCGCCCAAGACGCGGTCGAGTTCTCCGATACCGCTTCCGATACGGCTGCCTTCCATCGGATCTACAGCAGCAAGAGGATAAGCCCGTGGAACGCCCTTTGCGTCTTTTTCAATTTTTCTTCCTGCCTGCTGAACAGCGGTTTCTGTTAACGTATTCCATTCACCGCACTCAGGACAGCGTCCAAGCCATTTCGGTTCTTCCCGTCCGCAGGAGGCGCATTTATAAATAAGTGTTTTTTGTTTTTTCATAAAAGAGATTAAACCTTTTTTTTAATCAACGGTGTTACGCGCAATCCAACGCCGAACCGCCAGCCGTCAATGGCAGGAAGGTTCTCTTCAGATTTTATTTTGTAAACCGGAAACCATACACGCAAATCAAAACCGAGTAAAAAACTTTCACTTACAGAAAAATCCATTCCAACTCCGGCAACAGGCATAAACCACCTTTTCCCGCTCCAGAAATAATTACGAATGGCGTCTGTCTGCAACTGAGGGTTTTTTTCTATGTCATTGTTGTTAAAATCACCGGGAAAATTTAAACCTGGAGATAAAACGACAGCGCGCAAATCCGCGGCAGGACCTGCGTAAACTCTCAGGGCGGTTCCTTTATCGCCAAGTGTAAAATATCCTGTAATCTGGATGGCTGTAAAAAAGCCAATAACAAGGGCGGAACGGTTTTCCTGATTACCGGCTGTGGGGTAACCGAGAGTTGAATTGTATTCGTAATATTTAAAATAAATATCTTCCGTAAATTCCGCGCGTATGGGACCCCAAATCCGTACAGACACTGAAGCGCCGCCGGAAGGCAGAACAGGGAAGGGATCAGCCGAAGCTCCGCTGTTTGCGGGAAAAACCAGAATATTACCCAGCAGAGACCATTGAAAAATATCAGCGGAAACAGATTCCGAGGGAATAATTATAAAAAGGACAATCATTATTAATACGGGAAATTTCACTTGCGGCGCCAACGCTTTTTTAAAGCGGAGCGAATGGTTAAACATATATCTATTATAACGCATATATGGCATAGGAGCAATTATCTGCAGGGAATTTTGCCGGATGCTTCTTTGTTTGGAAACGCGCGGGGTTTATAGTTGTTCGCCTTGTCAGCAATCGCAACTATATGAGCCGGAGTAGAGCCGCAGCATCCCCCGATAATGTTTACAAGTTTTTCATGTAAAAACGGTTCAATGTTAGCCGCCATTACATTGGGCATCTCATCGTACCGCCCGAAAATATTTTGCAGTCCCGCATTCGGATAAACAATTGTAAAGCACGAAGCAATTTCAGATAACAGCCGCATATGAGGTAAAAGCCTTGCCGCATTAAATGAACAGTTAAGACCGATTGCCCAGGGGTTTTCTTGTATAACAGTTTCGCAAAATTCCTGAAGGCTTTCCCCGGAGCGAAGCCAGCCTTCCTCGTTAAAAATACCGGCTGAGATCATTATTGGAACGTCAATATCTCTTTCTTTAAGAAGCCTCTTTATTGCATGAAGCGCGGCTTTTGCNTTTTCAATATCAGAAACAGTTTCTATAAGCAAAATATCNGNGCCGCCGTCTAAAAGACCTTTTGCATTTTCGTAGTAGGCGGTTTCAAACAAATCCCATCCGATTTGGCTGACTGTTTTTTTTGTCGGTCCAAGGCTTCCTGCAACAAATCGCTTTCTTCCGTGAGCCGAATATTTTTCCGCGGATTTTCGCGCTATTTTAGCCGACGCACTGCTTATGTCGTATGAAAGGTTTTCAATACCGTATTCTAATAATGTAACCGAAGAAGATCTGAAACTGCATGTTGTAATTATATCCGCGCCAGCCTCAAGGTAGGTGTCATGAATTGCGCCTATCGCCCCCGGTCTTGTAAGGCATAATAAATCTTTACAGCCTTCAAGCGGGATTGGATGATTAACTAAAATACTGCCTCTATAACTTTTTTCATCAAGATTGAGAATTTGAATAATTGAACCCATCGCGCCGTCAAGAATTATAACGCGTTTTTCCGCGATTGAGTTTAATTGTTCTCGAACTGTCATACTTGTATTGTAACAAATAGCGGTGAAAAGTGGTATAATTAAATATGGATAAAAATGAAACCGCAGTTGCGCTATGCGCGGTAGGCGCCGAAAAAGCAGTATCAAATGAACTGCGAAAACTCGATATTAAAGTTGAAGATTCACTGTACGGCAGAGTGCGGTTTAAAGCTGACACTAAAGAACTCTATAAGGCGTTAATCGGGCTTCGAGCGGCGGACAGAGTGCTGCTTGAAATTGCGAGTTACAAAGCGGCGGATTTTGACGCGCTTTTTGAAGGAGCCGCGAGCGCGGAATGGGAAAAGCTTGTACCAAAAGGTATGGGATTGAAAGTTGCAAAAGTACGCGCTAACCGTTCGCAGTTAAAAGCTGAAACAAGTATTCAGGCGATTGTTCACAAAGCGGCGGCGCAGCGCCTTTGCGCCAAATACAAGGTTAACCGACTTCCTGAACCCGCTATAATTCCCAGAAAAAAAGCGGGTGATATAAACAAAGAATCTCAGGTTAAAGTTGCGGAAGTCCGGGTATACATAGAAAAAGATATTGTCTCGCTTCTTGTCGATCTAAGCGGAGAGCCGCTTTTTAAAAGAGGGTACAGGAGCGAAGGCGGCGCTGCGCCGCTGAGAGAAACAACGGCGGCATCCATGCTGTTGTTATCTGGATGGAAGCGGAAATTTCCCATTTACGATCCGTTCTGCGGTTCGGGTACAATTTTAATTGAAGCCGCCATGTACGCCTGGGATATAGCGCCGGGACTTGGCAGGAATTTTGCGGTTCAGGATATGGTCATTGCCGACCCAAAAATTGAAATGCAAATTCGCGATGATTTCCGCGCAAAGATCGATTTTAGCCGTCTTGTCCGAATTGCCGGCAGCGACGAAGATTTTCGCTCGGTATCAATTGCGGCTTCCAATGCAGCCCGCCTGCGAGATATAGCCGAAGGCCGTCCTCCGCAACGTGGTATTCGCGCTCCCGACTGCAAAGAGTTGGGAGTAGATATAAAAGTTTTAACTATGTCGCAAGCCGCTTCACCTTTTGATGATCCCGGTTTTCTTGTTACAAACCCGCCGTATGGCAAACGGCTCGGCGATCAGACAGCGGCGGAACAAATCTATAAAGAAATGAGAACGCTTGAAGAACGTTTTTTCGGCTGGAAATTCGCAATTATTACAGATAATAGCGGATTTGAAAGCTTCTATGGCAAAAAAGCCGATTCCTGCAGAGAAATAAGTAACGGCGCAATTCCTTCCTATTTTTATCAATATGAGTTATGATATTAACAGACGGAGAAGAAAATGGCGGTTGCGGTAGAACATGATAAAAGGCGTGAAAAAATTCTGGAGAAAGCCCTTGCTGTTTTTATGGATGACGGGTTTGAGAATGCAACCTTTCAAAAAATAGCCGACAGGTGCGGAATAACAAGAACCATATTATATCTCTATTTTAAAAATAAAAAGGAGATTTTTAACTTTAGTTTAAAACAGCTTCTTAAAAACGCCGAACAAAACATCAATTCCATCCGCGCCGATAAGTCATTAAACAGTGTAGATAAAATTACCAAAGTGCTTTACGCCGTTTTTAAACTGCTGGAACAAAACAGACGGCTTCTTTTCGTCGTGCTGGAATATCTCTTGCATCTTTCGAAAAGCGAAAAAGACCCTGAGGTGCGGGTACGGCGCAGAACTGTAAAAATCCGGCATATAATATCTGAAATATTAATAGAAGGTATAAAATCAGGCGAGATTAAAAAATGTAACATTAAAGAAGCGAACGATTATCTTTACGGCTTTGTGGAAGCCGCCATCTTTCAATTAACTGTCTTAAAACGCAAAAACCTGAACGAACTTAAAGAGACTACCGCCTTTGCGATTAAACAGCTCTGTTGTTGAAACAATTTACTTTAAAACCGGCTTGATAATTAAATAATTACGAAGTTTTTCCAGAACATTTTCAAAGTCCAGCGGTTTGCCGATATGATCGTCCATACCCGCGTTTATGCAGTTTTTTATATCTTCTTTAAAAACATTTGCGGTCATCGCAATCACAGGAACGTGTTTACCGGCGCCGCTTTCTTCCAATTTTTTTTCAAACGCGCGGATTTTTATCGTAGCTTCATAACCGTCCATTCCCGGCATTTGAACATCCATCAATATTAGCTCGTACCTGTCAGGATGTTCCGTATACATTTTAACAGCTTCTGTTCCGTTTTCCGCAATGTCTATTTCCACATGAGTCGGTTCAAGAAGAGTTGTTACAATTTCGCGGTTAATATCAACGTCTTCCGCCAACAGAATTCTGTGACCGGTAAAGTCGTTAGAACCCGCACCGGCTTTTTTGGTTTCAACAGGTTCAATTTTTTCATCGGATATTTCTTCTGCGCCGCGTTTTGCCTGAATTGTAAATGCAAAGGTTGATCCTTTCCCCATCTCTGACTCAATCCATATTTTTCCGCCCATCATTTCTACGATATTTTTTGAAATTGAAAGACCAAGACCTGTACCGCCGTATTTACGCGTTGTTGTCGTTTCCGCCTGTTGAAACGACTGAAATAATCTTTTTTGCTGTTCGCTGCTAATGCCGATTCCTGTATCAATTACAGAAACTTGTATTTTACATATGCCGTTTTCTTCACTCAGAAGGTAAATGCCGATTTTTATTAAACCGTTTTCAGGAGTGAATTTAACGGCGTTTCCAACAAGATTTGTAATAACCTGCGTAAGCCTTTGATCGTCACAGATCAATACTTTCGGAATATCTTTATCTATTTGAATAGTTAATTTTTGTTTTTTTTCTTCGATTCTAAAATTAACAACATTTACAACTCTATTCAGCATTTTTTCAAAATTAAATTCAACAGGAGACAGTTCAAATTTATTGGCTTCAATTTTTGACATATCAAGAATATCGTTTATTACGCCGAGCAGATGAGCAGAAGCGTCCGCGATTTTATCCAGCGCATAATTTTTTCTTTCCAGATCATCGGCTTTTTTTGCGATTTTTGTCATATTAATAATCGCGTTCATCGGAGTGCGCATTTCGTGGCTCATGTTCGATAAAAAATCGCTCTTTGCCCTGCTTGCGGCTGTCACTTTATCAAATGCTTCTTTTAATTTGTGGTTGTAAATATCAAGCATTATCGCTCCTGCGATAGTGCTTGATATTGTCGCGACAAAACTCTTTTCGTTATCGGTCCAATAGCGCGGTTCATGCAACTGTTGAACGGAAATCATTCCCCATAAAAGCCCCTCAACATAAAGCGGCGCAAAAATAAACGCCTTTGCGTTATCATCTAAAATATTGCGAAGTCCGTCAAATTTGCTTGTTGATGTATCAACGCATGAAAGCACAGGTATTGCCGTAAAAGCATAGAGCCTTTCGGGAAAACTTGATTTGAGTGTTTCGTTCAATCCCACTTCTTGAATGGAAGATATCATTTTATTGTCGGAAGACCAGATGTACGCGGGATAAATATTGTTATTTGGAATATCAAGTTTAAAAATGACAGCAAGCGAAACTTTATGGTAATGTCCAAATTTGGCAACCGCTTCTCTTATGAGTGCCTTTGTTTCGCTTGACGAAACAAAACTGCGCGTAATTTCGGATATTAATTCCTGCTGTTCAAGGCGAATTCTTAAAAGCCTGCTTTTATTTTCCAGCTCATCCGCCATATTTTTGATGTAGCGAAGATCGTACTGATAAGTAACGGCGACATACTTACCTTTATACAAGGCGCGTGTTGCCGTTACTTCGAAAGGAACTTCTTCGCCGGCGGTTGTAAGGTGGGTCCATTCAAATGTAAATATCTCGCCTTCTAATGCCCGTTTTACAACACTGGCAGCTTTCTCGCTTGATTTTTCTCCGTCCGGCTGATATTCGGGGGAAAGTTCTAAAAATTTTTCAATATAATATTCTTTAGGCGCTTCAAGCCAATCCAGAACGTTATCGTTACATTCTAATACATTTATCAATTCATCTAAAATGGTTACGCCGACAGGTACAGCGTCTATTGCCGCGCCGCTAAACTCAAAAATTGCCGATTTTTTGTCCATCTTTGAAATTAACCCCGCTCCAGTAAATTATATATTGAAATCATAAACAAAGGAATACATTTTTGAGAAATTATACATACCTTGAAATTAATACGATAAAAGTAGATACTATCTGTATGGATTTAGGGCAGTCAATTTACGTTTTTAGTCAGCTTATTCTTGGGGCAGGAGCCGCTTTTTTGGCTATTTTTCTCTGGCCTAAAATAAGAGAAGCCGCATGGATGCTTGTTATTTTCGGCACTATTATCGCCTATATCGAAACTGTATATTCAATTTTAAAAATTTTCGGCATTGCCGGAGAAGAATATTTAATTCTCGAATCGATACCCTTGGTATCTTTTATACTTCCCAGTGTAAGGATGACTTTATTTATAATCGCATTTACGATAATGATTTATAAACAGGCAAGGAGAGAAAAATGAAAGCGTTAATAATCGGGCTTATAATGATGGCAGCAGCCGTTTTCGCGATTTTGGAGCCGGAAACTGCCGGTTTCGGACTTGGCTGGGGAGACGATGTATTAACATTTCTTAAAGGCGCGGCGCCTGTTCTGGCAATACTCTTCGGTATCATTGCGGTATTTATCGGTGTCGCTGATATGAAAGATAGAGCGGAAGCCAAAAAGGAAGACGCTCAGGAAAACGTTTCGGCTAACAGTTAAGCCAGAAAAACAGTGCTTTTTTGATTACCTGCCGCGAGCGCTTCCAGACAGCGCGGTTTGCCGCCGTTTGCGAGGATTGTAGGAATACCGTAAGAAAGCGAAAGTTCCGCAGCGTCCAGTTTTGTAGCGATGCCGCCTGTTCCGAAATTATTAGTCGCCCCTATCGTGATATTTTTTCGCGCTTCCGCGATGTCGCGCACTTCTTCAACTAACACCGCGCTTGGATCTTCTTTGGGGTTATTATTATACAAACCGTCAATGTCGCTGAAAAGAATTAACAAATCCGCGCTCCATAAAATCGCGGAGCGGGCAGCCAATGTATCGTTATCGCCTATTTTTATTTCTTCTACAGAAACTGTGTCATTTTCGTTAATGATTGGTACTATTCCTTCGTCAACCAGAGTGAAAAGAGTATTGCGCATATTTAATGTTCTGTTGGAATCGCTAAAATCTTCGCGAGTTAAAAGAATTTGCGCGATAAAAAGATTGTCCTTCTCAAAGGCGCGCCGCCATGCTTTCATGAGCTGTACCTGTCCGACCGCGCATAAAGCCTGCCTGTAATGAATATCTTTTTTCTTTGCCCATTTATCCATTGTAGAAAGACCTGCCACCTGCGCCCCGGAAGACACAACAACAATCTGCTTACCCTGCTTCATTAACGCCGCAACCTGCTGCGCAAAATCATCAAGAAAAGTAAAATTGATCTTTCCGTCACTTCCTGCAAGCGTGTTTGAGCCAATCTTAACTATTATTTTCTTCGCGTCGCTAATTAGTTGTTTAATCACGTATTTGACCATTCCCCGTAACAAGATATTTTATTGTAGTAAGCGCTTCCAGTCCCATCGGTCCTCTTACATGAAATTTCTGCGTACTGATTCCAAGTTCCGCGCCAAAACCGAATTCTCCGCCGTCAGTAAACCGCGTTGAAGCGTTCACATATACACATGCCGCGTCTACCTGTGCGCGGAATTTCTCCGTTGAATGTAAGTCATTGGTAAGAATCGCTTCCGAGTGTTTTGTTCCGTATTTGTTAATATGCGCAATCGCCTCATCGCATGAAGAAACAATCTTAACAGCGAGAATGTAATCCAGAAATTCCGTTGCCCAGTCTTCTTCCACAGCGTCCTTTAGAACAAGAGAGGCAGGAGCTGAACCTATCGCCGTTTTTGCCGCAGCATCGCAGCGCAGTTCCGCCTTACCCGCGATTTTTTCCGCGAGTTTCGGCATCAGTGTGTTGGCTATATCTTTGTGAACAAGCAGCGTCTCCATTGCATTGCACACACCGGGTCTTTGCAGTTTTGCGTTTAAAATTATTTCGACAGCATTGTCAATGTCCGCGCTCGGTTCAACATAGATGTGACAATTTCCTTCGCCGGTTTCAATTACGGGAATGCGCGCGTTTTCAACTACGCGGTTGATTAGTTCATGTGATCCGCGGGGCAGGACAACATCAATAAAACCGCGCGCTTTGAGAATGATGTCAACTTCGTCTCTGTTACCTGATTCGGCAAGCGCGACAGCGTCCTGTATTCCGCCGCCTTCTTTTAACCCTGCCTTGATGGCTTTTACAATAGCTTTATTGGATTCAAGCGCGGAAGAAGAACCGCGAAGAAGTATCGAACAGCCGGCTTTGTACGCAAGAGCGGCGCAGTCTACAGTAACATTGGGACGCGACTCGTAAATAATCGCGGCGACTCCGATGGGAACGGTCACTTTTTCTATTTGTAAACCGTTAGGTATAGTCCAGCCTGACTGCACTTTTCCGATGGGATCATCCTGTCTTATTACTATATTTATACCTTCGATAATGTTATCTATCCGTTTATCGTTTAAAAGCAGGCGGTCTATAAGGCTTTCTTTCATACCGCCTTTTCGGGCTTCTTCAACATCGCAGGCGTTTGCCGAAAGAATGTCTGCGCGGCTGCGGTTTATCGCGGCGGCGGCTGAGGCTAAAGCTTTATCTTTAGCAGCACGGTTTTCACCTGCCAGCCTGGCTTGCGCCTGTTTGAGAGAGATAAAAATAGTGTCTAATGAATTCGACATGATATTAATTTATCGTATAGTGCCGGGTCTTTCAAGTCCGGCATTCAACGCGCCGCATCGCATACCTTCGTTAATTGCCGTTTTGAAGTCTGCGCCGTTTTCAAGAGCCGCCGCAAATCCTGCGGTAAACGCGTCTCCGCAGCCGGTTGAATTTACTGTATTTACAACCGGAACATCAATCTCAAAATAGCTGTCTTTTTCGGCGGCAATTATTTTTTTATTGGCATTAGTCAAAACTATACGACACTTATGTTTCTGCGCTAACTCCAAAACTAATCCGCGTAAATCATCATAATCCGCGTTAATCCGCGTTTTATCTGTTCCAATCCCAAAGGTTTGTAAAAACTCTTCAAGATTCGGTTTGATAATATCCGGCTCATATTTAAGACTTTCAATTAAATCATTACCTTTTATATCGAGGATTATACGCAATCCGTTTTCTTTCGCCTTTCGCGTCATCTCAGGAATAATAAAATCAGAAAACCCTGCCGCTTTCGTACCGGAAATAATAATCGTATCAGGTGAATCATTTCTTCCTGCCGTATCCTTTGTGTTTTCGTATAATATTTTTCCGATAATACTAATAAATTTTTCCAACAGCCGCTCTTCGGTTCCTGCGGCGACTCCCCGTGATTCTTCCACGAGTTCTGTAACAGTTTTATCGTTTTCGTTCAACACAGTGTAGCAAAAACGTATCTCGCCAGCCCGACCGCTCGTTTCGCCAGCAGCCGTGGTATTGCTTTCTACCCATTCAACAGAAAGCCCGTCCTGTTCGCAGAGCGATAAAAACAGCGGACGAAAATCACCGCCAAGCTGGGTAAGATGTACCGCTTTTTTTCCAAGTTGAGTTAAGACGCGCGTAACGTTAATACCTTTGCCGCTTGCATCAAGGCGGTGAAAAGCGGTGCGATTAACCGTGTTGGGAGTGATTGAAGGGAAGCGAAGTGTTTTTTGGATTGTTGGATTAAGACAGATTGTTAGGAACATAATTTCCTCTATGCCTTCGTGTGAACTCTTCTTGTATTATTTTATCCGCTTGTAAGATTTAATCTCCTGTCTCAACCTCGTCGAAAGTTCCTCAATCGGTACGCGAACCTGCTCCATGGAATCGCGGAAGCGAAGAGTTACAGTTTTATCTTCCTTAGATTCGTAATCTACAGTGACGCAGAAAGGTGTGCCGGCTTCATCTTGTCTGCGGTAACGCCGCCCTATCGCCCCTGATTGATCGTAATCGGTGGCGTAATCATCCTGTAAGTTTTTGCGGATGTCCTGCGCCATTTCGGCAAGCCCGTCTTTTTTCATAAGCGGGAGAATCGCGACTGTAACAGGCGCAAGATCGGGATGGAAGCGGAGAACCGTTCTCCAATCGTCATCGTTACCCTTTTCGGCGACTTGCTCTTCATCGTATGCGTCACAGAGGATCATCAGTACGTTACGTGTAAGACCTGCGGATGTTTCGATAATAAACGGAATGTAACGCTCATTGTTGTTATCCTGATCGATGTACTGCATATCTTTGCCGGAGAATTCCGCGTGTCTGCCAAGATCGTAATTGGTGCGGTTATGTATGCCTTCAAGCTCTCTCCAGCCCATCGGGAAAAGGTATTCAATATCGTACGCGTCTTTCGCGTAGTGGGCGAGTTTTTCGTGTTTGTACCAGCGCAGATGATCCATTTTAACGCCGAGCTTTTCGTAATACGCCCAGCGTTGATTGCGCCAGTCATTGAAACATTCCTCGTCAGTACCGGGTTTAACAAAGTATTGCATTTCCATCTGCTCAAATTCACAAGTGCGGAAAATAAAGTTCTTGGTAACAATTTCGTTGCGGAATGCCTTGCCTACCTGCGCTATGCCAAAGGGGATTTTCATTCTATTGGATTGGATAATATTTTTATAGTTTACATAAATACCCTGAGCGGTTTCCGGGCGAAGGTAAATAATGCTTGCGGTATCTTCCGCAGGACCAATATGCGATTTAAACATCAGGTTAAAATTACGGGCATCGGTTAGCTCGCCGCCGCAGTCCGGGCATTTTTTCGCCGCGAGATTTTCTTCGCTTATCATGTCGGTGCGAAAACGGGCTTTACACTTTTTGCAGTCAACAAGCGGATCGGTGAAATTTTCGACATGGCCTGAAGCTTCCCAAGTACGGGGATGCATGAAAATAGCGGCATCCAGTCCCACGATATTGTCGTGCAGGCGCGTCATTTCCTTCCACCACATCGCCTGAATGCGGTTTTTTAATTCGATGCCAAGCGGGCCGTAATCCCATGCGCCGCTCTGACCTCCGTAAATTTCCGACGACTGAAAAACAAACCCGCGCCGCTTTGCCAGCGATGTGATTTTTTCCATCGTCGCTTTTCCCTGATATTCTGTTAATTCTGACATATTTGTATTTTATTAAAATTGAAGCGTATACGCAAGATGTGTGAACGGCGTATTTGCGTATATTTTTAATAGATTTTTAAAAATTTCATGTTAATCAGGATTAAAACCTAATCTTCGTTTTGGTTCAGGCGGTTTTTCAATAAGATTATTCAATGCTATAATAATTTCATTGACTTTCTTATCGTTTTTATCAATGTAGAGCAAGAGAAGTTTCCGCAACTCTATTATCTGCTTGTTTAATATGTCTTTTGAGAATATAAAATTGCGTATTTGAATGAATGCCCGCATAATTTGAATATTAATATCTATAGCTTTTTGACTGTTCAATACCGCCGCTAACATTGCTACACCTTGTTCTGTGAAAGCATACG
>WQSF01000055.1 GCA_009788065.1 Treponema sp. | reverse complement strand
AAACAAGGAGATGACAACACTAATAATGATTCGCGCTTTACTACTCATAAACCTAATTTTAAACCTTCTCTCTTAATCCGTGCTAATCCGTTTAATCCGCGTTAATCCGTGGCTCCTGTGTCCCAATTCCCGGGTACACAGCTTCCTGCATTTGGCGTAGAGCGAATACAACTCTCGCCGACGGTCTTACCGATGAATCAGTGTCAATCTGATAAACGCGGTTATTTTGCACCGCGCTGATATGGTTAAACCCCGGACGGTTTTTTATCTCTGCAATCGGGTTATCAATGTAATTCACATTTGTTAAAATCACACCGGGATTACGCGCGATAACCGCTTCCGCTCCCGGAGTTACAAGCCAGTTATCATTTCCAAAAACATTGATTGCGCTGATAACAGAAATCATGTCACTGATAAAACTGTCCTTTCCAAAAGTCATCATATCAGGCGCCGCGGATATTTCAAAGTACACTGTTTGTTTGTTTTCAATCCCTGCGGCTTTTCGCGCAATCTCATCAACCTGACTGCGCATCAACCTGACAAGTTTTTCTCCCTCTTCCCCCGCCTTCAAAACCTCCGCTATAAACTTTATATCAAGGTAAATGTCTTCGATGCTTTTACTCATGGAAATATATACTACGGGGACACCCATCTCGCTTATCAGCCGAAACGGGTCTTCGCCGCTGCCGCTCGGATTGTGTCCGCTCGCGATAATCAAATCAGGCGAAAGGTTTATTATCACCTCCGCGTCCGGGTAGAAAAAATCCAGCAGCGGCAATTTGCCTTGCAAATCCGCCGGAATGCCAGACACATTCGCAGAATGTTTATCAATAGCGACAAGTTTATCCGCCTGCCCAATATCAACAATAATTTCCGTATTCGACGGTGCAGTAGAAATAACACGGTTTATTTGGTTTTTTATAACAACGGTTCTTCCGCTTCTATCTCTTATCTCTTTATTTTCAACGTTCGTACAACCTGTTAATAATAGTAAAACGATAGTAAAAAAAAATAGAAATAAATGTACAATATTTTTATTGAGCAGGTGAAGCGGGGGCTGGGCGCAAAAACATTTCTGGAGTTCGCCGTCGGAGAGACCTTGAAAAGGGCTCGTAGACGGATTCCTCCAGAGTTTTTGAGCCCGGCAGCCTGCGACGCCTGCACATAAATATTTAATACAGGTATTTCCGATTTTATTCATTTTCATTGTTTATCTCCTGTTTCTTAAAATTAAATTTACCTCGCACCCCGCACACCAGCGAAATCCCCGGCATATGATAACTTGCAAAAGACTCATAATTTACATCAAAAATATTTCGCAGAGAAGCAAAAAATGTTAAGTTCTTTCCCGCTTTCTGATTAATTGTAATATGAGCGATACAATGAGGATCAAGAGGCATTTTATTGGTTGTGTCGGCGTAACGGGTTGACTGGTAATGCGCGGAAATCATAATGGAACCGGTTTCCCATGCAAAATCAATTATACCGCCTATGATATGCGTCGGCATATACGGAATGCGAAACGCTTTTTTAAAATCGTTATCATCATTTAACAGCCAGCTAAACTGGAATTGGTAATTTGGAGCAATCTTTAATGATTTTAATTTCCGTTTATTAAATTTTATATTTAACGCAGGACGGAAATCAACGCCTGTAAAACACGCTGTAGAAACATTTTCAGGGCTCCATCTGCCACCCTTGCTTTTCATCCAATGTATTGAATCTGTTGTATATTGAAAAAACGCCGTAGAAACAAACGAAAACATTTCGTTAAGCGTAAACTCTCCTATTAAGTCTGCGCCCCAGCCGTCTTCAGGACGAAGGTTCGGGTTGCCGACCATTGTATTATCCATACTGCGGTAATAAAGATCGTCGAAGTCGGGGAATTTAAAACTGCGGAAATAATTGTTTTTTAAAGTGAACATATCATGTATTTGCCAGTTTATACCAAGTTTGGGAACGGCTTTTATTTGTTTTGTATCAGTTACGCCTTTAACCGAACCGATTAACAACAGTTTTTTAAAAAAAGTATATTCGGCTGTTACATACAAACCGCCAAGGTTCCCGGTTTTTACCGGTTCTATTTCTGTGGGGCTGTCAGTATTAATATATAAAAAACGCCAGTCGAATCCTGAACGCAGAGTAAATTTATCGCTCTGATACCAGTTCCAGCGGTTAATAGCCGTTAAATAATGATCGTTACTCGAAATATTTACGCCGTATGTTGTGTGTGATGTTTGATATGTAAGAGACGCGTCTGTCGCAAGGGTGTCGTGAAAGGCGACAGGAGCCGCGAATACGATATTCTCTGTGATAATTAAATCTGTCGCCAGAGCTGCGCCGACAGAATTCATTGTTATCGGAAAATTCCGGCGGGCGTAATAGACCTTTGTGTCACTCATTATGGATGCGTCTTTTGGAAGATTAAAAACCAACTGAACGTTTCCGCCGCCGTCTAGCACTTCATTACTGATTTTGCGGCGCGCGAAACCATAATCGTCTTTGTAAAGATAATGATTGCCCGCCCTATTACCAAACAGCGACGTTCTCCATGAAAATTTTTCACCTCCATGCCCGAGAAACAAGTTGAGAGACTGCATATCAAGTAAGTCGATAAACTCGGGTTTTCCGATCGCTCCCTGCGCCTGACGTAAATTATATTCTCCGGGCATATAACCTGTATTGGAAAAAGTAAAACCAAAATTTAATCCTGTGTTTTGTTTTTTTATTGTTATTATATTGATAACTCCGCCCAGCGCGCCTGATACATTGTATTTTGTATCCGAGCCGCCGTAAATTATTTCGATGCGTTCAACGTTGCTAAGGTCAATCTGGTTTATGTCAAACTCGCCCGAACGCGGAGAGTTTGCCGGAACGCCGTCAATCAATATCGCGATGCGCTCTGTATCAAAACCGCGTAAATTCATTTCAGTCTGGTTGCCGTATCCGCCGTAGCGGGTAACGCTCATGTTGATTTCTTCTTCAAGGAGCGCCGCTATATCGCGCGCTGCGCTTTTTTCGATAGTTTCTTTTTCAATAACCGTCATTTGCTGTGTTGTTTCAGGCGTTCCTATAAAAGTGATCGGTTTTGGAGATTGCCCGAAATCACGGAAATCATCATAATCAATTTCATCATTTTGTCCCTGGGATTCCTGTGTTTCCTGCGCTGCAAGAGGGTAGAGAGATAACAGGAAATATAACATAAAGACAGCGGATATTTTATTATTGCGTTTCATATTTTATTTTTCTCTTTGCTGAGGAATAACTACGCCCCAACTTATAAGTTCAGCTTCGTTTTCCACATTGTTAAAATCTACAGCTTCCTGCAGAGTTTTCTTTTCGACATGGTAAAGTTTTCCAGCGTATAATGCGGCAAGGTCTACAGCGTTCGCCATTTGAACAACATCAGGTTCGAGTACGCGGTAATAAATGCCAAAAAACGGTTTTTCTCCCTGCGAAAGACCTTGCCACGCGTAACCATCGGGATCGTAAAGCCACTCGGGGTCTGCTTTTTCAAAATATTCGATGATGATTGCGCCTCGATCTTTATTATCGTTAAAAATATTAATTGCACGTACAACGCCGATATAACCAAAACCCCATGTTTCTTGTCCTCCGCTTTCGTCATCCTGCTGTCCGTAGACAGTATCATCGTAGAATAAAATATAATCGTCGTTCCCCGGAGAATCCTGTGTTGAATAAGTTTTTGGACTGCTAACGTTAAAAGCTGGAAACAGTGCCTGCATTTTTATTTTATCGGCGGCGGTTAGATTACTCCATTTGCGGATGCGATAACCATCGAGCCGCCCTATCCCTGCGTAGCGTGAATACCACACTCCGCAAAAGAAATTAAGGCGTTCTTCAAAGACTGAATCTCCCGGATAAAAAGAACTTGTTTGATCCGCCCCTCCGAGTTGTCCATAGTCGCAAGAGCAGATAACAGTTAATAAATAACAGGCAACAATGATAAAAGAGATAAAATTTATTTTTATTTTCCGTTCTCTGTTATCTGTTACCTGATATTTATTCATTGCTGGCTCCACCTGAGCTTAGGATAACCGTCAGCGCCCATCATCCATACGCCGGAGAAATCCCAGCCGAGCAATGTTTGATAAAAAGACTGCGTAGGCATACTGCCGGAAAGATATTCGTTTGGAATATCCGCGCCGTCAGGCTGGTCTGCGCCTTTTCTTTCTATGTAATCATACTCGCCTGTTATTACGGGTTTTAAAGCCGGCAGCGCGTAGACATTTTTTAATATAGGTGAAACCTCGCCTGCTTTTTGCATTCTGCCCGCAATGCGTCCGATTTCCAAAGTTGTTTTTCCGGGCGCTTTTATGGAACGGTTCAATGCGACGCAGGAATCCATTGCCTCGGGAACAGTGCTTGAATGTGAACCTGTGATGCCGCCTATTCCCCACTGCGCCGCTGTGTTTGTTTCTCCGTTAGTGACAGCAACTTCCATTCTTGAATAACTGCGTCTAAGCAGAGTGTACTGCTGATTTTGTCCGACGATACCGCCTGCGTTGTTATACCCGGTTACTTTTCCGTCTGACCAGCAGTCTTCTATGACGCAGACTTTTGTATTGCTGCCGTTTGTAGCGTAAGAGCTGTATCCCGCTATGCCGCCTGTGTAATCATTTCTTTTACCGCAAAAAACTTCGCCGTTAAAATAAGATTGGGATACCCAGCAGCCGTTGTAAGCATAACCGACAAGACCGCCTATATACGGCCATTGGTTAGCGTTAGTAGGATCTGTTGTAAGTTCATGAGTTATTTTTCCTGTCGCGTAACATTTTTCGATACGCGTGGAGTTTTCTTTTGTACCGTCGCCGCCGCAGTAAAGACCAACAATGCCGCCAGCCATAGGCCAGAACCCCATCGCTCCTACCGTAATATTCCCTGTTGACGAGCAATCTCTTATATAACCGGAGAAATGATCCGTGAATTGATAAAAACTGCCTCCCAAAATACCGCCGACCATTACCTGTGAACCTGATGTCGTGCTGACGCCTTTAACAGAAGCTGTATTGCGACAATTCTCGATGCCGACAGCTTTTTTAAAGAAACCGGCTATGCCTCCGATAAAAGAGAACGCGTTGGCGTTCTGTGTTACCAAAGCGCTGCCGCTTCCCGGCGTTACATCAATCGACATTGAGCTGTTAACATTTTTAATAAAAGTTTCAACGGGAACACTGCCCGAATTTGTCAAATAATTGCTTCCCGAAACCCACGCGGCAGGTCCGTCTCCCATAACAACGCCTGCAACACCGCCCGCATAAACTGTTTTAGTTGATTCAACTTTTAACGAACCTGATAATGTAATGTTGTCGATTATCGCAGTTTGCGCATAACCCGCTAACATCCCGATTGATGCTCCTTCCGTTGCGCTCACCGTAAGGTTATCGGCGTGTATTTTTAAATTTTTTACTTCCGCTTTTACAGAAACAAAATCGCCTTTTATAGAGCTGAAGATACCAAAGAACGCATTGTCAGAACCTGCGGGATTATTATCGTTTGCAATAATCGAACTGTTTCCTGCAAAACCTGAGGTTCCTTTAAGCGTAATTGTTTTTCCGTTTCCGTCGAATACGCCGCTGAATGGTTCGTCTGCGGGCGTCCAGTTTTCAAGCGTTATATTTTCTTCTAAAATGTATTCGCCCGCAAGAGACCAGCCTTCTTCAACGCCGATTTTCGCCATGTCCTGCGCGGTATCTATTTCTTTTATGAAACCGTTATTGCGCGTAACTATTATTGCGTAGGTTTTACCGCTGCCGTCTTCGGCTTTTACATTGATTTTTATTAAATTACCGCCTATATTCAATTCTTTTACGCCTGTACCAGCTACTGCGGCGGCGCTGTTATTCGCCAGCGCGGTAACAGTTACTTCGTTAACCGAGTTTCTTACCGAAACAGTGTAATCAAAATGCGCTGCATTGAAAGACGGGTTTAATGTTCCCGCGCTTATATTTAATAATTTTAACGTTGCGTCATCGCTGAGCTCAATTCCGGCAGGCTGTTCGCAAGAGACAAATAACGCGCCTGTAAATAAAACAATAATAAATACAATTAGCGCAGATTTTCTTATTGATAAATACATAATGCCTCCTTAATTATTAACTTTACTAAGAAAGCTGTACCATTCAAAATAACCTGCGGAAACTGTCATTACAGCTTCCGCTTCCGCCTGTGTTGTTTTACCGCCCGGTCCAACGCCGTACTCAAAATCAGGGTCGGAGCTGAGTGATCCTCCTGCAAGCGTTACCGCAGAATCTGAGAGATCTTTATAATGAATGACATAAAATTTATTTACCGAATCAACAAAACCGGAATTTTCCGTATATTTTATCGTTATATATCCGGCGCCGTCATTATTACTGCGGTGTCCGGCAACAGTTCCCGTGTAAGTTACAAAATCTCCGTATTTTGATGTAAATGTATCATTATTAATTATAAATATTTCATCATAATCCGATTTCCAAGTACCTTTTAAAATTTCAGGCATGGCGCTTACTACATAACCTTCACCGGGATCATCGGGTTCATTGTTACACGAAATAAACATTGCGCCGAAAACAAGAACCAACGCTAAAACGACGCTGAATCCCGCGCGCTTTACCGCATTCGCGCAGCTTCGCGTAACTTCTCCGTGTCTCTGCGAGAGACCTTTTCCAAACAAATTCATGAAACTCTCCTTGCCGGAGAAAAGACGTGTATGACCGTGGTCATACAGAAAACCGCGTTAAATTGATGGCGAGAATATAATCTCAGACAAGATAAATCGGCTTTTCACAGGCTTTTCCTCGAACCTTGAAAATAATGTACGCTTCCTTAAGGAAGCGGCGTATACCAAAGTTTCCTGACTTATGGGCAATTTTTCTGTCGGTCTTCCCGGTGTCAGCCAGTGACCGTCACGGAGCTTTCGCTCCTCGACAAAATCTTCCCAATTACAGTTACGGGTTAGCGGGGGATTTGCGTTTCTGTTGTTTATGCAAAAACACGCACCCCTCTTCCTTTGAAATATACAAGAGCCAGTCTAGAGCGGCTTAATATAAATGTCAAGCGGCTGGCGGCATATGGCGCTATTTTTTATGTTGGCGGTAAAAAACGTTACCTGCCGCCTTGACAAAAAAAAGTATTTAACATATTACTAATACTTAGTAAACATATATGTTTATATATTTCAACTTCATTGGAGGATAAAATGAAAAAACTATTTTTGGTACTGCTGGCTGTAAGCGCGCTGCTTACGGTTGCTGTAGGATGCAAGTCGGGAAAATCAGGCTCCGATCTTACAGTTGGAGCGACACCGGTTCCGCACGCAGAACTGCTTAATCTTGTAAAAGAAGATCTGGCGAAGCAGGGAATCACTTTAAAAGTTGTGGAATTCACGGACTATGTCCAGCCCAATTCCGCATTAATCTCCGGGGATATTGACGCGAATTTCTTTCAGCATATTCCCTATTTAAATTCAAATGACAACTGGACGGATAAGCTGGTTTCGGCTTTCGGCGTTCACGTTGAACCTTTTGGATTGTATTCGGAAAAGTTTTACAAGATTGATGATTTACCGAACGGCGCTTCCATCGCTATCCCGAATGATCCGACAAACGGCGGACGGGCTTTGTTGCTCCTCCAGTCAAAAGGATTGATTACGCTGAGAGACGGAGCTGGATTGAACGCTACATCACGCGACATAACAGGCAATCCCAAGAATTTACGTTTCCGTGAACTTGAAGCCGCTTTGCTTCCCCGTTCATTGAATGATGTTGACGCTGCCGCCATTAACGGCAATTTTGCGCTTCAGGCAGGATTTAATCCTCTCAGCGACGCTCTTGTAATTGAAGGCGCTGAATCGCCGTATGTAAATATTGTGGTTGTGCAGAAAGGCAGAGAGCAGGATAAAAATATCATCGCTCTTAAAAACGCTCTTTTAAGCCAGAAAGTAAAGGATTATATTATCAATACCTACTCAGGCGGAGTAGTCTCGATTTTTTAAATTATATATATGAGCAATAAGGAGGCAGTAGTTTCTTTATTGCTCATTTAGTGTTATTCTATTTACATGATTGTTCTTAAAGGGATCAGCAAGTCCTATCCCGGTATTACTGTACTAAATAAAGTCGATGTTGAAATTCCCGACAACTCAATTTTTGGAATCATCGGTAAAAGCGGCGCGGGAAAATCTACGCTGCTGCGAATTGCGAGCCTTCTTGAAAAACCGGACTCAGGTGAAGTTTATTACGATTCTGAAAGAGTCGATATTTTAAAAGGAAAACTTCTTCTGGAACGCCGCAGAAAAATGGGAATGATATTTCAAAATTTTAATCTTTTAGGTTCGCGTAACGCCGCTGAAAATATCGCCTATCCGCTTGAAATCGCCGGAATGCAGAAAAAACAGATTGAAAAAAGAGTAGATGAACTTTTAGAAATAGTAGATATAAAAGATAAACGCAGAGCAAGGATGAGCGAATTATCTGGGGGACAAAAACAAAGGGTTGCTATCGCAAGAGCGTTAGCCGCAAACCCGCAGGTGCTTTTCTGCGATGAGGCGACAAGTTCCCTTGATCCGCAGACAACGCGTTCCATTCTAGCTCTCATAAAAGATCTGCACTCACGGCTTTCGATTACAGTTTTTTTAATTACTCACCAAATGGAAGTAATCCGCGAAGTGTGCCGGCATGTCGCAGTTCTGGAAAAAGGAATCGCCGTAGAACACGGAACAGTCGCGGAGATTTTCGACGCGCCAAAAACACAAGCCGCAAAGGATTTAATTCATGGATAACGAAAGATTGATGGAAGTTCTTGCCATGCTTCCGCAGGCGACATTTGAAACCGTTTTCATGACATTCGCGTCTGCCGTTCTCGCCTCCCTTCTCGGCTTTCCACTCGGAACTTATCTTTATGTCACATCTCCCGCGGGGCTTACGCCTAGACGAATAACATACAATGCGGTTTCCCGTATTGTAAACCTGCTTCGCTCCCTTCCTTTCATCATATTGATGATCCTTCTGATTCCGTTTACGCGGATGATTATTAAAACCAGCATCGGTCCAACCGCGGTAATCATTCCGCTTTCAATTGCTGCGGCGCCATTTGTCGCGCGCGTTGTAGAATCCGCTCTTGAAGAAGTCGATAAAGGCGTATTAACCGCGGCAAGAGCAATGGGCTCCACCAGTATGCAGATCATCTTTAAAGTGCTGATACCCGAAGCTCTGCCAGCTCTCATTTCCGGTCTTGCTCTGACGATTATAAATCTTATCGGTTATTCAGCCATGGCGGGCGCTCTTGGCGGCGGCGGACTTGGAGACCTCGCAATCCGCTACGGTTATTATCGTTTCAGAATTGATGTAACAATAGCCGCCGTCATTATTATATTGATTCTTGTCGAAGCAGTGCAGATGACAGGCACGATTATAAGCAGAAAACTTCTGGCGCGGAGATGACATTACTTGGTGACAAATGATATTACCTGATAAAAAGTAAATCCTTATTTAACAGCTTCAAACCCTTGCTTTAGATCGGACAGAATATCATCAATATGTTCTGTTCCGATAGAAAGACGAATCGTGTTCGGTTTTATTCCGCCTTCAAGCAGCTCCTTCTCGCTCATTTGAGAATGAGTCGTGCTTGCAGGGTGGATAACCAGCGATTTTACATCCGCAACATTTGCGAGAAGCGAAAAAAGTTTTAATTTCTCCGTAAATTTCTTAGCGGTTTCCGTACCGCCTTTAATCTGGAACGTGAAAATTGAACCTGCGTCCTGCGGAAAATAACGTTTGTAGAGTTTATGATCCCTGTGTTCGGATAGAGAAGGATGATTTACTTTTTCTACCTGCGGATGGCTTTTTAAAAAATCCACTACTTTAAGAGCGTTAAATATATGACGTTCAACGCGCAGCGATAGTGTTTCAACGCCCTGCAGAAGCAGAAAAGCGTTAAACGGCGACAGAGCTGAGCCGGTGTCACGTAACAGCGTTGTCCTCGCTTTAATAATAAACGCAAGATTTCCGACAGCGTCCGTAAAAACAATACCGTGATAACTTGGATTTGGTTTCGACAGCCCCGGGAATTTATCGTTTTGAGCCCAGTCAAATTTTCCGCCGTCTACAATCACGCCGCCGATTGTTGTACCATGCCCCCCGATAAATTTTGTCGCTGAATGTACAACAATGTCAGCTCCGTGTTCTATCGGATTCAATGTGTAAGGAGTGGCGAACGTGTTATCCGCGATAAGGGGAATACCGTGTTTATGCGCGATGTTTGCAACCGCCTGAATGTCCACTACAGACGAGTTCGGATTCCCGAGTGTTTCAAAGAATATCGCTTTTGTATTGGGTTTTATTGCTTTTTCAAAATTTCCGGGATCGCTTCCGTCAACGAAATCTGTATCAATACCCATGTCTTTGAATGTATTGGCAAAGAGATTATATGTGCCGCCGTAAATTTGATTATCAGAAACGATATGATCTCCTGCTCTTGTAATGTTCTGAATCGCGTATGTTGTCGCGGCGGCTCCCGATGAGAGCGCAAGGGCGGCGGCGCCTTTTTCCAGAGCGGCGATCCGCTTTTCAAATACATCCCATGTCGGGTTCATTATCCTTGTATAGATGTTTCCGGCTTCAGTAAGAGCAAACCGGTCCGCCGCTGATTTTGCGTTAGGAAATACATACGAAGTGGTTTGATAAATCGGAACCGCTCTCGCGTCTGTGGCAGGATCGGGGGTTTCCTGTCCCGCATGAACCTGAATAGTTTCAAATTTGAAATTTGACATTTTTCTCTCCTTTAGCCTGATTATACATATTAATGATTATTCTTCCCACAGCCACGTTGACAGGTAGCGCTCGCCGGTGTCGGGAAGAACCGCGACAATAGTTTTACCTTTGTTTTCCGGCCTTAAGCTCACTTCAAGCGCGGCGTCAAGAATGGCGCCTGACGAAATACCGACAAGGATTCCCTCTTCTTTCGCAAGAAGGCGCGCCGCGTTTCCGGCTCTTACCTCATCAATTTGATAGATTTCGTCAACTACCGATGATTCGTAAACCTGCGGAACAAAGCCCGCTCCTATGCCTTGTATTTTGTGAGGACCCGGATTTCCGCCTGAAAGAACAGGGGATGCGGACGGCTCAACGGCGATTACCTTTACCGACGCTTTTTTCGATTTAAGGAATTTTCCGGCTCCTGTCACAGTTCCGCCGGTTCCGACTCCGCCGATAAGAATGTCTATTTTTCCGTCGGTATCATCCCAGATTTCCGGGCCTGTGCTTTTTTCGTGAATCGCGGGATTCGCCGGATTATTAAACTGCTGAGGCATAAAAGAATTTGGTGTTGACGCTACAAGTTCTTCGGCTTTCGCGATCGCTCCCTTCATGCCTTTTGGACCTTCGGTCAGAACCAGTTCCGCGCCAAACGCTTTAAGCAGCTTCCGCCTTTCAACGCTCATCGTTTCTGGCATTGTAAGGATAATCTTGTATCCCTTAACCGCCGCAATGAACGCAAGCCCGATGCCTGTATTGCCGCTTGTCGGCTCGATAATTACAGTCCCCTGTTTAAGTTTTCCATCTTTTTCAGCCGCTTCTATCATTGCAACGGCAATGCGGTCTTTTACGCTCGACATCGGATTGAAACTTTCCAATTTGATATAAATGTCCGCTCCGCCCTTATTGATTTTATTGATTTTTACAATCGGCGTATTCCCGATAAGGTCTGTGATTTTTTCNGCTCTCATAATANTCTCCTTGGTACTTAATAACACATAATACTTATGTGTTTACTATGTATTACGATAAAATTAAAATAATGTCAATAGGAAAAATTAATTTTTTTATCCTTTAAAATCCCCCCGCGAGACGACCATTTGATAGCCTGCGGCGTTGACGCGGCGTTCAAGACAGCTCTTACATTCGGCGGCTTCTTCGCCTGTGCAAATCTTGTTATCGTAGAGCGAGTATTGTTTTCGTACCGAAACGGGCGACAGATTCGGCATAACCACATTTGCGCCCGCTTTTAAACCAAGTTCGCGGCCGTCAGGCGATATTGTGCCGAGGGCGGTGGTAGCCGGGATCAGCGCATGGGGGAACATCAACCTCAGCACCGCAAGAAGGCGCAGCGTCAGTTCCAGACTTCCGTTTTTTTGGTCTTTAAACGGAGTGTCGCTATGCGAGATAAACGGACCTATGCCGATCATTTCCGGTTTTAATTCCTGTAAAAATCTGATGTCTTTTATAAGATGCTCTGTTTTTTGAAACGGCGAGCCGACCATAAAACCCGAACCAACCTGATAGCCGATTTCTTTAAGGTTCCTTAAACATTCTTTACGGTTTTGAAGGCTCATGGTTTTGGGATGCAGTTTTTGGTAATGCTCATCATCGGCTGTTTCATGGCGCAAAAGATATCGATCCGCGCCTGCGTCAAAATAAGCTTTGTAACTTTTATACGGCTTTTCTCCGGCGGAAAGCGTAACGGCGCAATCGGGATATTTTGCTTTTATTTCCGAAATGATCGCGCACAATATTTCGTCCTTGTAGTAATCATCCTCTCCGCCCTGTAAGACAAATGTGCGAAAGCCCAATTTATGTCCGGTTCCACAACAGTCCATTATTTCCTGCTGACTCAGCCTGTAGCGCGATAGAGCAGTATTCTCACACCTGATGCCGCAGTAATAACAGTTATTTTTACAATAATTGGTAAATTCAATCAGCCCCCGAATGTAAACATCGGTTCCGTATATGCTTTTTCTAACGCGATCCGCCGATTCATATAGAAGTGAATCATTAATATCTGTTTCAAGGAGAGCGGCCAATTCATTGTCAGGGAGATTTTTATTTTCTTCTAATTGGCTGATGGTTTCCCGGTTCATGTTTTTAAAGGTATCAAAAAAATATTGTTTATGATATAGATTTTCTAAGACGCGCGGTTTGGAGGAAATATGAGATACACTTATAAAACACAAGGGACATGTTCTACGGAAATTCAATTTGATATTAACGATAATGTTATATCTAATATTTCTTTTACAAAAGGCTGCAACGGTAATTTAAAAGCATTATCCAGTTTAGCCGACGGATTGACCGTTGAAGAAATTATTAAAAAATGTAAAGGAATCGATTGCGTATCAAGGGGTATTGGCAAAGGCACTTCCTGCGCAGACCAGCTCGCGCTTGCAGTCGAAAAGGCATACAACCAGTAATATATCTTTTGGTTTTTATTTTGGCATTTTGTAAATTATTAATAGGTGACTGACACCTTTTTTAGTTTGTTTTAGCGTTTTGTAGAATATTTAGAGGTGACTGACACTATACGATTTCTTGCAAAATTCAGACCTTTATTGTATAATTAAGACAGAACAAGGGCGTTCGCCGGAT
>WQSF01000054.1 GCA_009788065.1 Treponema sp. | reverse complement strand
CTGTACAATTACTTCAACCAGAATTACCAGAACATGTTCAACCGTTACATGGTAACGAGCGAAGATGAAATGGTTAAGAAAGTCAGAAACTTCATCGACAAGGAAGAGACAAAAGTTCTGACACGGTACACGCCGAAAGAAATTGCAGACCTTCTTGACGCCGTTGGCGGCGCCGACAAGTTCAACACAGGCGAAATTGAAAAATCAGTAGTTAATATGTACGGCCACTTGCAGGGCCACATCCAGAGGGGAGTCAACGAGCTTGAAACCCACACCAACAGCATCCTTCGTCAGAAAACAGACACCGGCGCTTTCGTCCGCGGCGAGAACGCATACTCCATCGTAAAATGCGCGTTCAAAGACAATGCGTTAAAACCCAAGACAGTTACCGATGTTAAACTTTCTGTCAACATTTTAGATTCGGAACTTATCAGCCCGATCTTCCATTACCAAGTAACAGTTGAATATCTCGTTAAAGATTTAATCGCGAAGCACATCATCGACAGCATCGACAAACTTATCGAAGAGATTAAAGACGAAAGAATTGACGAGGGCATGGAAGAACTTACGGACGGAGAGATCATCTTTACAAAGCTCGGCAAGGTAGATACCTTCACAGATGACGATTCCGAAAACGAGAAATCAAAACGCTATACCTTCCTTGCGAAAAGACTGATGGACAGGCTGACAGACCTTCGCGCCGAAATTGATCCTGAATCATTCGACGCTCTTAATGTCCGCGAAGGCATCAAGAAGATCATCGACATGGAAAATATCCGCAACCGCGGCTTCAACACGGCGATTAACTCAATTACCGCGATTCTCGATACTTCCAAGATGGGATACCAGTACATCGAAAACCTCAAGAACGGCCGCGAAGTCATTATCCGTGAATATGAAGACACCGATAACGCCAACCTGCCGGACGAGCGCTATTCGATCAAACTGCGCTATTTCGACAATGCCCAGCTCATCGAAGACCGTAAGGCATATGACGTTATGCTTAAGAGTTTCGAGACCGAAATTCAGCACCTCTGGGATGTTCTGGAAGTTATTTATCAAGAGAAGAAAGGCTCCAGTATTACAGATTTCTCCGATTTAGCCGGCAAGAAAAAGAGCAAAATCCAGAAAAACATCAAAGAAAAGAGCGGAGAGCCCCTTTACGAAGATATTGCCAAGGTTTGGGACGAAATTTCCTTTATCAAATCGGCGGAAACCGAAGTTGAAAAATCCAACCGCACCTATATCTGGGAAAAAGACAGAATCCGCAGCCGCATTATCCTTATGCGCAACAAAATGAAGAAAATGTGGGATTATCTGTTCCCGGTAGAAAGACGCGTAATGGAAGACAGGCTCGCATGGCTGGAAAAAGAATATTACAGATTCGACTACATGATTAACCCCTATCACCTCCAGCCGGGTATCCTCCTTGACGTGGATATTACTTCCATCAAAAGGAAGAAAGCTACATTGGACGCGATGGCGAACGTTCTCAACGAATTCCTCCACGGCGTATCAAAGGGCTTCCAGGATGCCGCATTTGCGTCATTCAGCAGAAGAAGATCAACTGTACGCGAAGACATCAACCAGTCATTCGCTACAATTGCCGAAACCGAAGAAGAGCAGGTTGTTCCTGCCGCGGCTCCCAAGCCAAGACCGGCGGCGATTGCGGCTCCAAAAGCTAAAGCAAAATCCGCTCCCAAGAAGAAAGGCGTAGTTGATTCAAAAGCGAAAGCCAAGAAGAGCAGCGGACGCGGCGGTGTTGCAGAACTATAAGCGTTAAAGCGCTTAAACAATTTTAAGTGTGTTTACTTAGCGCCCCCGATTGAATTCTCGGGGGCGTTTTTTTCAAAAAGGAGGCTATATGGCTGACAATGTCAATCTGGAAATTCTTTCTACCCGTTTGGGTTTTAACAGCGCGGTTAGACACATTAAAAAAACAATGGAAATAGCATCAAACGCCAACTCAAACCTTGGCGATATTATTTTTGAAATGGATGACGAGGAGTTAACAAGCGGCAGAACCGGACTTCTTTTAAGAATGTTATTAGTTGACAAGCTCGGTTATAAAACAGCGTCAGCCAATCTTTCTTCGGAAGTAAAAGATCTGTCGGTTCTTTCCAAAGAATTCGCTAAATGGAACGGCGTTGATCTTGTCGCGGCTTACCACCATCCTGAAATGGGTCTTCTGGTAGCGAATCCAAAAGTTGCGGAAGAATTGACAGGTTTCGGACAGCTTCGAAAGCGCGAACTCATGGTTGTATACGCCGGTCTTCAGGGCGGCGAGACAGATGAAAACTGCCAGAAGGCCGCAGAATTGGCAATCAAACTTTTTGAAGGATCTAAGGTAACGGCTCCTTCCGCGCTTACCAGAGGAAAGTTTACCGTAAAAAAAGTTTCCAAACCTAAAAAAGCGTCTGAAGCTAAACCGGCAAAAGTAAAAGCTCCGGTAAAAGCAAAAACCGGCGTAAAGAAAGCGGCGGCGGCTCCTGCGGCAAAAACAGTTGCGCCCGTTGTTCAAGTTAAATCTTCAGGACCTGCAAGAATGACACCCCGTTATGCGGTTGTTGTTAAAAACGAACTGTTTCACAACGGTAATGTTGAAGCATGGAAAAGGATTGTCGCCAGTTACAAGGCAAAACATCCTTCTCTTGAAGTGTATATTTATTATGAGAGTGAAAGGATATTAGATATAAATTCATTGTTTAAGTGGGGCAAGGTAAAACATGGCAGCGCCATCGAATTCGCCGTAGCCGGAAATGAAATTCAGGATGTAGCAAAACTGCAAAGGTATTTGGCTCAGGGAGCCAGTCATATGTTTGAGGCATTCCTGCGCGGGCCGGTTAACTCCGTGCTTAAACTATTCTAAATAAGGAAATTTTATGGACTCAAGAATACATTTTTTCAGCCAGAAAGACATTATCCCTTCAAAGGTCAGCCCCGAACTGCTTGGCATCCGGGGCAGGCAGGCGAATGAATTTGCCGAACTCGGATTTCCTATTCTGCCGGGTTTTATTTTCAACGCGGATATTGCGTCGGATATCGATACAAAAAGTATTAAAAAAGACGTCGGCGTTTTGTTGGCGAAATGCGGAAAGATGGCGGGTAAAGATTACGGCAGCGCCGATAACCCCATGCTCCTGAAAGTAATTATTTCTCCGAACATGGCGATTTCTACATACCCTACACTGCATAACTTCGGTCTTGCCAAACCTACGCTTGAAGGTTTCGCTAAATGGGTAGGAAAAGATTTTACCGTAAACGAAGTGTTGTTTTTAATCAACGGTATGCTCAGTATCGAGGAGCGTATAAAAGAGCTTGAAGGCAAAACAAAAGAAAAAGACGACATCGCAGAGAAAAATAAACTGATTAAACGTCTGCTCGGCATCAAAGGACCTTCCAACGAACTTCACGGTGAAGAAGACAAGACTCCTCCTCCAAAGAGAAAATCGGCTTTTGAATACATGGATGAATACGCAAAATATTTCCCCAAAGGTTTTTTTGACGACGCTGAATCGCAGTTATTACTCGCGCTTGAAGAAGTTTCAAAAATGCTTAGGCTTGACGAACAAAACGATGATGATACCGCCATTATGATTCAGCCGATGGTATACGGTAATTACGGTAAAGATTCCTGCTCAGGTCATTTCTTCAGCAGAAATGTTGTGACAGGAGAGCGGAAATTGCAGGGAAGTTATTTTACAGGGAAGTTTAACGAGATCGGCGCGACAGGTTACGAAATTAACAAGATCGATTCCAGCCACCTTAAACAGCTTGAAAAAATCGCATGGACTCTCGAAGACAAATTTAAAGAAATCCGCCAGGTTCGCTTTACCGTAGAAAACGGAAAGCTGTGGCTGATAGAGCAGAGGCTTGTCGATCAGAAATCGACACAGGCAGATCTTAAACTGCTTCTTGATCTTCAAAAGCGAAAAATTGTAAATGCCGCTTATGTTGTTAAAGCGATCGATCCTTTAAGATTGAATGAAATCCTTCACCCTGTTATTAATTCATCCAGCGTAAAAGGATTTAAATCGTGGAAGGGCGGCATCGCAGGCGCTCCGGGAGCTGCAATCGGACGCGTTTATTTCAGTACGGACGCGCTTTTGGAAGCGAAGAAATACGCCGCGCAGCACGGAGAAGACGACCGCTTTATCCTTGTTTTGGAATCTTCTTTCGCGGAAGATGTTAAAGCAATCGAAGTGAGCACAGGCGTTTTAACAGCCGAAGGCGGCTATTCCGCTCACGCGTCTGTTGTCGCGCGCCAATACGGAAAAGTTTCGCTTGTTTCTCCCGCTTTAAAGATCAAGGGTAATAAAGCTTCAATAGAGACCATCAATTTTTCTGAAGGCGATTACATTACAATCGACGTTCCTTTCTACGGCGAATCGACCATTTACCTTGGAGTCGCTGATTTAATTGAGCCGGATCCCAAGGGCTCCGGGCTTCTTGATTTTATCGATCTTTCAAAAAGTTTCCTTAAAGATTTCCATGTACGCTGTAACGCTGACACTCCGAGGGACGCTGCGCTTGCGTTAAGTTTCGGCGCCGAAGGCGTAGGTCTTTGCCGCACGGAGCATATGTTCTTTAAAGCCGACCGCATCAATGTTTTCCGCGACATGCTTATGTCAGACGATAATAAGGAAAGGCAAAAAGCGCTTAATAAACTTCAGGTTATGCAGAGGGAAGATTTCTACGGCATCATGAAGGTTATGGACGGCAAAGAAGTTGTAATCCGTCTTTTAGATTCGCCGCTCCATGAATTTATGCCGCAGTCAAATGACAGTATTGCCGATTACATGGCTCATGTCGCAAAGGTAAAGGGCGCAAAACCGGTTAAAGCGGACATAATGGCGCGTATTGACGCGCTGCATGAGATGAACCCGATGCTCGGACACCGCGGATGCCGTATCGCTGTCTCGTATCCCGAGATTTACGCAATGCAGGTTAAAGCGATTTTCGAAGCGTCATACAAATTGCGCTCGGAAAAAATCGACGTGCGTCCTGAAATTATGGTTCCAATTGTAATGAACGACGCTGAATTAAAACTAATCGCCTACGGCAAAAAGATCGAAGGTTCAAATTATCTTGGTATTGTCGATATCGAAGAAGCGTTAAGGAAAGAATTAAAAGCCAAAGAAATTGAATACAAGATCGGCACCATGATTGAGCTTCCCGCCGCCGCTCTTGACGCTGGAGAAATCGCCAAATACGGACGTTTCTTCAGTTTCGGCACCAACGATTTAACCCAAACAACTCTTGGTATTTCCAGAGACGATTTTACATCCTTTATGCCTGACTACACCTTGTTCGACCTTATCAAAGGTAATCCATTCTCAACACTGGATTCGCGGGTTAAAGAACTTATCGCTCTTGCGACGGATCGCGGACGGCTTACGCGCCCCGATCTTGTCTGCGGTTTATGCGGCGAACACGGTGCCAATCCCGAAAACGTCCGCTTCTGCATGGATTCAGGGCTCAATTATGTGTCATGCTCTCCGTACTCTGTGCCGATCGCGCTTCTCGCGGTAGCCCAGGCGGAAATTGAAAAGGGGAGCGCCCAATAAAACGAAAAGCGCGTTGAACAACGAAGCGCGCCCGCTGTTAAATTTTAGTGCAATAAAAAAGGCTGCCACCTGGCAGCCTTTTTTTTAATTGTTTAAGCAATTACTGGAATTCGCCTGCGAAGCTCATTCCTTTTTTTACTATGTCGGCTATAAGCTTGCCGGCTTTCTTTGCGTCGCCTGCGGGCACTCTTCTGAGCCTGTTGAATGAATCTGTAAAGAACGCTGTAAGCGAGCCGAACAGTTCAGGCGTATCATAGAAAATCATCGAGAAGTTAATGCCTGTGGGTTTGAGAATGGTGAACGAGCCGTATGATTCGTTCGGCTCTTTAGAAACCATTATTCTTGTTTGATTGCTCGCTGTAATTGTTTCAAGTTCTGTAAATCGTTTTGGAATTTTTTCTCCTTCCGATCTTGATACAGGTTCCACGAATTTCTGATGGAATGTGTCAGGTTCAAGCAGAACGTACAATTTTTTTCCGCCTGTAACGAATGTAAGACCGTCGGCTGTCGGGAAAATTTCTTTTACACCGGCATAGGATACGATTTCGTAAATCGAATACATTGATTTTTCGCTGAAGAATGATGAGACGATATATCCCTGATTGAAAGGAAGTTTACCCTGGGCGAAAGCGTCAAAGAGATTGCGGAACGGTACGTCAAATTTCTCAGCGGCAGGTTTTTTCGTCGCGGGTTTTGAAACCGGTTTAGCGGCGGGTTTCTTTGCCGGAGATGCTTTAGCGGCAGGTTTTTTTGCTGCCGGTTTTTTAGCGGAAGCGGTTTTCGCCGTAGGCTTCTTTGCCGAAGCTGCTTTAGCAGCCGGTTTCTTAGCCGCCGGTTTTTTAGCAGAAGCCGCTTTAGCGGCAGGTTTTTTTGCTGCCGGTTTTTTAGCGGCAGGTTTTTTAGCGGCAGGTTTAGCTGCAGCTTTTTTTATAGTAGCCATTAGATCCTCCTAAAAATTTCTATAATATGTTGGCTTATTATAAACCACACTATGCAAATTTATCAACTGTTTCTTTTACTTAGCTCGTGACAATGTTACAGCGCATGTTGTAACAATGTCGTCTACAGATGCACCTCTGGATAAATCGCTGATCGGTTTTGCAAACCCCTGAAGGAACGGACCGTAGGCTTGAGCTTTTCCAAGTCTTTGAACCAGCTTGTATCCGATATTTCCGGCGTTTAAATCGGGGAAAACCAGAATATTAACTTTTCCGCGCACAGGGCTTCCCGGCGCTTTTTTATCGCACACTGAAGGAACTAAAGCGCTGTCAGCCTGCATTTCACCGTCAAAAATAAATCCCGGATTCCTTTTTTCCAGTATTTCTACCGTGTTTTGTATTTTTACAACATCGTCATGTTTTGCGGAGCCTTTTGTTGAAAAAGATAAAAGAGCGGCAACAGGTTCCGCGTTTAAAAATTCGCGGCAGGATTGGGCGGCGCACTCTGTAATATCCGCAAGCTGTTCTGCAAGCGGATCAGGTATTACCGCGCAATCTGTAAAAATCATCGATCCGTCTTTGCCGTACTGGCTGTCCATTCCGGTCATAACAAAGCATGAAGAAGCCGTTTTAATACCAGCCGCTGTCCCGATGATCGAAAGTCCGGCTCTTAAAACATCACCCGTTGTGTTAATGGCTCCGGCGACAATGGCATCTGCGTCTCCGAGATGAACCATCATCGCACCCCATCTAAGCGGATCTATGATGTCGGCTTTTGCTTGTTCAGGGGTCATTCCCTTGTTTTTGCGCAGTTCATAAAAAACATCGGCGTACTTGTTTGAAACGTCGGTGTCGTTTCCGGGGTTAATTACCTCGATACCGTCCAGATCGATTCCTTCTGATGACGCGATTTCTTGAATATCCGCGGTATTTCCAAGCAATGTAACGCTTGACGCCAGTTTTTCGTTGATAATTATCCTTGCCGCTCTGATAACCCGCTCTTCTTTACCTTCAGGCAATACAAGCCTTTTAAGCGAAGATGCGGCCTTTGATTTCATCTGTGATACAAAATCCATAATTCCTCCATTTATTCCCCATTTGTTCTGTATTATAAATACAGGATACCCCCTTTTTTGATTTCCCGCAAGTTTATGTTAGAGAGCGTACTATTCCCATCATTTTATTTTTATGATAAAATAACAGGCATGACAGAGGTATACAACGATTTCCTGGAAGACGCCGACTTCGACACAATTCTGTCTGAGGACATTGATTTTACGGGGACATTGCGTTTTGAAAAACCGTTTCTAATCAGGGGAAAGGTTTCAGGCGAAATTAACGCTACTGGTTTACTTGTAATCGACGAAAACGCCGTTGTAAACGCCAATATCCACGCTTTGCGTGTTCTTATACGCGGGCAGGTGAAAGGCGACGTTACAGCCGTTGAAAAAGTGGAAGTAACCATTTCCGGCAAACTTTCCGGCAATGTAACGGCTCCGGAAATTTTTATGGAAACCGGATGTGTGTTTAACGGCAGATGCACAATGGTTGGGAAGAACCCGGTATGAAAAAATTATATAAATATTTTTTAGTAATATTTCTTTTATTTTTAACCCTCGACGCGCGCGCGCAAACGCGCCCAGACGCTCTTGCGGAATACCGCGCTGGCAATTTTGAGCGTTCTGTGCAAATATGCCGCGATGAAATTACCGAGAATCCCAATAATCTGGAATCTCATGTGGTTATCTGCTGGGCTCTTATCAGGCTTAACCGTCTTGAAGAAGCCATGCGTTATGCCCGCGCCGGCCGCGCTTTATACCGTTTCGATTCCAGAATTACGCAAATATTAGGTGAAATAAGCTATTATCAAGGCAGGAACGACGAGGCTCTTCAATATCTTCAGGAATACGCCAGCACCACTCCCGAGGGACAGCGGATTGATCAGGTATATTATCTTATGGGCGAAGTTTATATCCGTCAGGGAAAATTCCGCCATGCCGATATCGCCCTTTCTACAGCCGTTCACTGGGTTCCCAACAATGCCGCGTGGTGGGCAAGACTTGCGTACACTAGAGAAAACGCCGGTGATTTAAGCAGCGCGATAGAAGCGTATGAACGGGCGCTTTCTCTTAATTCACAGCTCGCGGACGCTCAGCGCGGTATCGAAAGAATCAGACGGACAATGAGCGCCAATTAGTTTTAAATGCGCCCCAAACCGGCGCCGTAAAGGAAAGAGTTTTCCATCGTGCCGACATTTTTAGTTCAAACGCTTGGCTGTAAACTCAATCAGCTTGAAAGCGAAGCCATTACAGACGCATTCTCCAATAAAGGATATTCTTATAACCCAAAAGACGAATCCCCTTCGTTAATTATAATAAATACCTGTACCGTTACTTCCAAAGCAGATCAAAAGGCAAGACGTGTTATACGAAAAGCGCTGCGCGATTATCCATGCGCGCGCGTCATTGTGACAGGTTGTTACGCGCAGTTAAATAAAGACGATATAATTAAACTGGAAACTGACGGCAAAGGGCGCTTAAGCGTAATCGGTAAAGATAAAATTATCAGCCATGATAAAAATGATTTGTTTCAATTTAATCCGAAGAAATTTTCACAGCATACGCGCAGTTTTTTAAAAATTCAAGACGGCTGTGATAAAAACTGTACTTACTGTAAAATCCGTCTCGCGCGCGGAAAAAGCGTCAGTCTTGATAAGGATGAAGTTCTGTCGCGCTTGCGAATTTTGGAAAAGAATCATGCGGAAGCGGTTCTTACAGGCGTTAATATTTCGCAGTATAAAGATGACGGGACAGATAATATTTTTAATTTGAGCGCGCTTCTAGAATATCTTTTGTCCGGTACGGAGAGGATTGCCATTCGTTTATCAAGCCTTGCGCCTGAGAGTATAGATGAAAGACTTGTCAAAGTTTTATCGCATCCAAGAATTCGTCCGCATTTTCATTTGTCTGTTCAATCCTGCAGTAATATTATTCTTGATAAAATGGCGCGCGCGTATAATTCTCAAACTGTAAAAAGAGCAGCCGGATTATTACGCGGCGCGAAAAATGCGCCGTTTCTTGCCTGCGATATTATTGCGGGTTTTCCCGGTGAAACAGAAATCGAATTTAATGAAACATTCAGTATTTGCAAGGAACTGGATTTTGCATGGATACATGTTTTTCCGTTTTCAAAGAGGCAGGGTACTCCTGCTTTTTCATTCAAAAACACCGTTACAGAAAGCGAAGTAACCAAACGAGTGAATCTGCTTACAAATTTGGCGAAGCAGGGCAGAGAGGATTATGTCCGCCGCTGGCTTGGGAAGGATGTTGACGCGCTTGTGGAGAAAGATAAACTTAAGGTAAAGGATCAACAGCAAAATATTTGTTTTGGGACCTCAGAGAATTATTTAAAAGTAAAAATTCAATACGAAGGCGTAAATCCGCCGCTTCCCGGGTCGGTGCTGCGCTGCAGGCTGACAAATATCGGTGATTTTAAAAATTGTGACGTGACGGCGGTAATACTTCGGAAATAATACCCGCAGATTGCGCGCTCCAGACCATAATGCTTGACAAATTAGCCAAAATTGTATAGATTCAAGCTCCGCGGGGGTATAGCTCATTTGGTAGAGCGCTAGCTTTGCAAGCTAGATGTAAGGGGTTCGAGTCCCCTTACCTCCATAATTAAAATAACTTGCCGGATACGATATATTATCGTATACTTTATCTTATGAAAGTAACAGCGATAATTTCAGATGAATTGGTAAATAATGTAAAGACATACACCGGGAGCTCGACGATCACTGAAGCTATAACTATTGCTTTAAAAGACTGGGTGGATATTTATAATATAAAGGAATTAAATAAAAAAATAAAAAAAAATCCAATAGAAATTAAAAATGGGCGAAAAATTAGGGAAGAAAATCGAAATTTATGTTAATTCTTGATACATCAGTCTGGATTGAACATTTTAAAAATAATCAAAATTATTTCCCAAAAATTTGTAAATTACTGGAAAGCGGAGAAATTCTTGCTGTAGAATGTGTTTTTGCTGAATTATTACAAGGTGTTAAAAATAAAAAAGAAGAAAAAATAATTTTAAAATATTGGGAACATTTACCTAAGAAAAAATATAGAGATATTGTTATCAAAGCAGGAATATATTCAAAAAATAATAAATTATTGGACAACGGCGTTGGTTTAATAGATTCAATAATAATAATGCATGGAATAAAAAGTAATTCAAAAATATGGACATTAGATAAAAAATTATTAAAAGTATTACCGGAGAAATTAAATTATGAAGAAAATCCTAATGTCGCATAACAAATGTTAGAAAAAAGATTATTTAAGGAGGTATTAAAATGGAATGGAATAAAGCAAAAGGAATTATCCTCAAGAATAAGGATGTTAAAAATGAATATGAACTAATGGAAGCGGAATATAAAATAATTGAGGAAATAATAATGGCTAGAAAAGAAAAGAATTTAACCCAAAAAGGTTTAGCAGAATTAATTGGAACAAAACAGTCCAATATTTCTAGACTTGAAAGCGGAACTTACAATCCCTCAATGGATTTTCTCCAAAAAATAGCTTCAGCAATGGGCAAAAGGTTTGAAGTGAGAATGATATAAAAGTTATTCCTGACAAAATTAAATATGAAAAATTAATACAATACCTTATTTGATTAAAAAAACCTTTAATAGTTTTGCAAAAGCTCGATATTGTTCTAAAAATGCCGTCCGCAGGGACGGTTTTTTAAATTAGTAATATTGTAATCCGGCGTTGTGTCAATCGGGTAAATAATATTATGAAATCCTTGCAAATTCCGCTTTTATTACTTAAAATATAGTTATGGAGGGGTATTGTAACAGGAGAGGAATAACCATGAAACGGCTATTTTTTGCCATTTTTTTAATTTCTTTGATTCTGCCCGGTCTTTCGGCTCAGGCGAGGCTTGGTGATTTTACCGTACGCGGCGCCGCCAGTCAGGAAATGAAATATGAAGGGTTGGTAGGGGCTCATGCAAGCCTTCCCATCAATTCAAAAGTAAAGATCACAAATCCCAAAAACGGCAGAGAAGTCGAAATTTCGATAATCGAGAGAATTGAACCCTCCTTAAACAGGGTTATTGACCTGTCTTTAAACGCGGTAAACGCGATCGGGATAAAACCCGGCGATCAGGTTGTTGTTACAGTGGGCGCTCCTCCACGTCCTTCCTTTCAAAGCGCGGGCGGCTCTGAACCTATTATTGATTTAACCGAACCTGTTTTACTGCCGCGCGGCAGTTGGATAGCGGCTGAAAGCGCCGAACCCCAACTGCCTGTTTTTACCGCGCCCGTACAGACACCGGCATTAACCGCCCAGGAGCCGTTTGTCGGCAACACGCCCGCAACCTCTAACAGTCAAATTGTAATTAATGTCCAACAGCCGCTGTCTAAACAGCCTGCGGCGGATCAAACGGTAACGCCTTCGGCGGCGCAGCCGGCGGCGGCTGAACAAGCGCCGACGCAAAAAGCGATCGCGCAGGCGCCTGCAAAAGAAGAATCTGTAAACAATCAGACAGAATCTCCGTATTATCCTGACTTCGTTATAGAAGCATTAAAAGATCCTGTTATAAAAGAAGCGTTTGCTACCGCTTCCAAAAAGGGTGAATCAGCGGAATTTCTTGCGTGGCTGATGGCGATGAGTATCGAAGCTAGAGAAGCGCGCGAAGCCCGCGAGGCTAGAGAAATAAGGGAAATCCGCGAATTAAGAGAAGCGCGCGAAGCCCGCGAGGCTAGAGAATTAAGAGAAGCCAGAGACTCAAGGGATACAAGGGAAGCCAGAGAAGTAAGAGAAGTCAGGGAAGCGAGAGAGGCAAGAGAAGCGCGCGAGGCGCGGGAAGCCAGAGAATCCCGTGAAGTTGCACGAGCGTCAACTGTCGCGCCTGCGGTCAGCCAAAGGGGAAGACAGCCTTCGAATCAAGAAGCTTTTAATCAGCCGTCCGCTTCGATAAATCCCCAGTCTGTGACTCCTCCTCAGCCTGCGGCGCCTCAGGTTGTAGCGCCTCCGCCGCCAGCGCCCGCGAGGGCTCCTGTCAGCGTACCGCAAATTCATCTTAACGACAGGCCTTTGATCAATCTGCCTCCTACAGACAGACAGCTTGAAAGTACCGATAATTCCATCGATTTGAACACGCTTGTTCCCATTTCTTCAGGGACGCAGAAAAATTCATCCGATCTGAGAGTTTCAGCGAATCAGACGCGTTCCATGAGGAATACCCAGCCTCCTCCTGTCAAACCGGAAGCGCTTCAAATACTTCCTGCGCTGCCCGACAGGCATAACGGGAAACAATATAATCTGCAAATCGGGTCGTTTTCGGCTCTGGATGCGGCGAATAAAGCCGCATCTTTAATGCGTGACGTCGGTTTTGATGTAAAAATTGAATATTCAGGTGCGGTTTACAGGGTAATGGCTGTGAAAATAGCCTCTTCTGACGTTTATACAGCGTCTGTCAGGCTTGGCTCGCTTGGATTTGGCCAGATTTGGGTGAGGGAGTAATTTGTACTTGAATAGATACGCTTTTAATGATACATTAATAAGATAGGGGGATATTCCAATGGCAGCGATACGACCGACCGTGGACAAAACGGAATCCAGACAATTAGTTACTTTCCAGCTCGGAGAAGAGCTTTACGGCGTTAATATTATGGACGTTAAGGAAATTGTCCGAGTTCAGGCAATCAGGCCGATTCCCAATGCGCCGATGTATGTAGAAGGAATTTTCAATCTTAGAAGCGAAATTATTCCGATTATCAGCCTGCATAAAAGGTTTCATTTAAGAAAACTTGTTACATCGGAAGAAGATGAATTGTTGTCAGGTTTCATTATTATCGATATAGACGGCATGAAACTCGGAATTATCATCGACAGGATTTCACGGGTAGTTACAGTAGAAAAAGAAGAAATACAGCCGCCGCCGCAGATGTTTTCCGGTATCGGCGCAGAATATATCGAAGGGGTTGTTCATCAGGAAGAGGGGTATCTTATTCT
>WQSF01000053.1 GCA_009788065.1 Treponema sp. | reverse complement strand
CTCATAAAATGGGAATTTTATCCAAATTCTTCTCGCAAAGGCGCAAAGGCGCAAAGAACGCAGAGTTGTTGTTCGAAATCTTTGTCTGGTTCATCACGTCCTCTGAAATGCGGTAGCTTTTTTCTTTATACTGAAGAGATAATTTTTTTTGCTCAGCCGCAGATAATTCGCGAGGAAGCCGTATTTATCGGCATTAACACTCTTATTCCCTCCTCATCCTCTGCTTATAAAATTGCCGCGTCGGCGCCTCCGCGAGAAACTCTGCCGAATAAATCAATCAAAAGATCCGTAGTCAGGAAATTTTGCGAAGGCTCCGTGAATGCCGCTGACCTTGGACCCGTGAAGATTCGGCGCGATAAGGGTGAAATTACGCTTTACAAGGCTGAAAAAGATTTTTTTGAATGCGGGATTTCAAGGTTGCTAAAATAGCATATATGAGATTATCATATTAGGGTTATATGAAATTACTGCGGGTATTAAAGGAAACTTTTATAGCCTCTCTGCCTCTTGCCGTTATAACTATCATTGTGTGCTGTTTTGTCGCGCCAATGAAAAATATGTTTGATTATATAAAACTTTTTATCGGTTATTCAGGTGTTGTTGTCGGTCAGTCCGTATTTCTGATCGGTCTTGATGTCAGTATCTTACCCATTGGAAAATCTGTCGGCGAGTCGCTGGTTAAATTTAAAAAAGTAATCTTTATCCTTTTCTTCGGATTCTTATTCGGCTTTCTCGCCGAATCCGCCGAACCCGCTTTGATGGTGTTTGCGCGCCAGGTTCATCTCGCGATGGATTACATAAACGAGCGCATTCTTATCATTGTTATGGCTTCGGGAATCGGAATGTTTGTCGGGTTCGGTCTTTACCGCATTTTAAAAGATATTAGTATAAAGGTTGTATTTGCGGTTCTTTATATTATTGTATTCATTCTTGCGATTTTTACTCCGCCTGAATTTATTGGAGTCGCGTTTGACGGAAGCGGCGCGACAACGGGCGACATCTCGGTTCCGTTTATGCTTGCTCTGGGTATCGGCGTCGCGGCAACGATGTCAAGGCGAAAGTCCGACGATGATATTTTCGGAATTATAGGGCTTGCTTCTGTAGGCCCGATTCTTACCGTGTTTATTTACGGGATCATTTTTAAAGTAACGCACGGCGGAACCATACCTGCTCCCAACGCCGATTACGCTCCCGGAGACGCGGAAAGTTTTCTTCATACCGCTTTTTTTAACCTTCGCGGCGTTACTTTAGCCCTTGTTCCGATTGTTATCGTGTTTTTGCTCTTTCATATTTTTTTGATCAAGTTAAAGAAAAAAGAATTTTTAACAATACTCCTTGGAATTATTCCAGTTTTCGCCGGGCTGTTAATATTTCTTACCTGCGTAGATTTTGGTTTCGCTTTTGCCGGTCAGCATATCGGCAATTCGTTCTTTGCTGATAACCGCCCGGAATGGTTTAAATGGATGCTGCTGCTTGTCGGCTTTATTCTTGGAGGAGCGATCACTCTGTCGGAGCCAGCAGTTACGGTGCTTGGAAGCCAGATAGAAGAGATTACGAGGGGCCACATCAAGCAAATGACAATCCGTTTAACTCTCGCCGTAGGACTTGGCGTTGCGTCAGTTTTGTCTGTAATAAAAATTATCACACAAATAAACATCCTCTGGTTTTTAATACCGCTTTATATCATAGCATTGATCATGATGAAATTTTCATCCAAAATGTTTGTAGGTTTGGCTTTTGATTCAGGCGGCGTTACGGCAGGCGGTTTGTCGTCGGCGTTCCTTACACCCTTCGCGCTCGGGATCGCGCAGGCAGTCAGAAATTCTGTTGAGGCGGCGGGAGGGATACCGCAGTCGATTTTGACAAACGGTTTCGGTATAATCGCGTTTATGTCTGTAATGCCGCTGATCGCCGTGCAAACTCTCGGCGCTGTTTATGAAATGAAGTCTAACCGTTTAAGAAAGCAGATGGAAACGAAAGAGCTGGAAGAGCTGGACGAAATTATGCATTTCTTTAATGATGAATCACAGGAGCGGAATAATGTCTGACGAAAAACCTAAATTAATGAACATGGTGGTGATTGCGGGACGCAATCAAAAAGAAGCGATTTTAAGCGCAATGTCCGAGAAAGGGTGTCATGTTATAAATGTTTTATACGGCAAGGGTTGTGTTGACGCGGATTTTCTCATGGACGCTTTGGGTTTAGCGCATGAAGAGAATAAAATACTAATCACCTGCCTTATTTTAAATAACAAGGCGGAAGTGATTTTAGATATGCTGGTTTCGGATTTTGATTTTAATAAACCGAACACAGGCATCGCGTATACGATACCTGTAGAAAAATTGCTATACTAACCGAAGGAGCTGAAAATGGAAACCGGATCTGACATGAAAGTTTTACACATTGTAGTTAACGCTGGTCACACCGACGAAATAATGGATATAGTACGCGAAGCCGGCGGCTCCGGCGGCACGATTATTCACGCCCGAGGCGAAGGTTCTCAGCACCGCGCCTTCCTCGGCATTACGCTTGACAACGAACAGGAGATCATCGTCTGTCTTGCCGATTTAAAAACCGCCGAACGGATTATGGCTGACATTAAGGAAAAGGCGGGGTGGAAAACCGAGGTTCGCGGGCTATGTTATATGATGCCGGTTGAAAGGATTGTCGGATTAAGGCAGAGCGAAGGATAATCAACTTTATTCGTTTTATATTTTAAAAATTTTAAACATTAAAGGCATATTGCGCGGTAATTAAGTATATTTACCTTCTAGAATATCCCCTCAAAATACCCTATAATATAGTAAACCAGTATTTTCGGAGTATAAATGTTTAATCCTAACGACAACCTTCCGCCTGATCGCGGTCCGCAGCAGCCAAAGCGTCCCGGCGGTTTTGCGTTTGTTTTCTTTACCATAATGGCAGTTATTTTTATCGCTTTTTTCTTCAGAGGGAATAACACCCCTGTTATGAATATTACATATTCAGAATTCAACCGTTTTATCGACGAAAATCAGGTGGAGTCCGTCACCATTTATGATGATAAGGTTGTCGATATATACCTGAAAGGCTCCGCTTCGGGAAGTTCGCCGCAGCTTAAAACGCGGGTTCCCCATATGCAGGATTCCAATTTGATCGCTAATCTGCAAAGTAAGGGGATAAATATAACCAGCTCGGCGGCGAAAGTGACGTTTATGCAAATTCTCATGGAAATGCTGCCGTGGATAATCGGCTTTGCCATCATTATTTTAATTCTCAGAAATATGCAGGGCGCTGGAATGAGAGGTTTTAATTTCGGGAAGAGCAAGGCGAAGCGTTACCATGACGAAGGAAAGAAAGTAAGCTTTGCCGATGTCGCAGGGCAGAAGGACGCTAAATACGAACTTGAAGAAGTTGTTGAATTTTTAAAAAACCCGCAAAAATTTACCAAGATGGGAGCGCGCATTCCCAAAGGCGTGCTTCTTGTCGGTATGCCGGGTACGGGTAAAACCTTAATGGCGCGTTCTGTCGCAGGCGAGGCGGGCGTTGCTTTTTTTCATATGTCCGGTTCGGATTTTGTTGAAATGTTTGTCGGTGTCGGCGCAAGCCGCGTAAGAGACCTCTTTGATCAGGGGAGAAAAAGCGCTCCTTGTATTATTTTTATTGACGAGCTTGACGCTGTAGGGCGCACAAGAGGCGCCGGTTACGGCGGCGGTCATGATGAGCGCGAACAGACATTGAATCAACTGTTAGTTGAAATGGACGGTTTTGATTCAAAGGACGGTGTAATAATTCTTGCCGCGACAAACCGCCCGGATGTCCTTGATCCCGCGCTTCTCAGACCCGGAAGATTTGACCGCCAGGTGGTTGTGGCGATGCCGGATATAAAAGAACGCGAGGCGATCCTGCAAATCCACTCGGCGAAAATTCCTTTGGATAAGGGAATCGAGCTTTCGCGTATCGCGAGGGCGACGCCGGGAATGAGCGGCGCGGATATCGCGAACCTTGTAAACGAAGCCGCTCTTTTCGCCGCGCGAAAGGACAGAGCCGAAGTTTTGATGTCCGATTTTGAAGAGGCAAGGGACAAGGTGTTGATGGGTGTCGCGCGAAGCACGCTTGTAATTTCTGACAAAGAAAGGCGCATGACAGCTCTCCATGAAGCGGGACACGCGATACTTCATTACTACCTTAAAAATTCTGATCCTCTTCATAAGGTAACGATTATTCCGCGCGGAAGAGCGCTTGCGATGGCGGTATCGCTTCCCGAAGAAGACAGTTACAGCCGTTCAAAAGGCTGGCTGGAAGACAGAATTTCCATCTGCTACGGCGGCTGGCTTGCGGAAAAAATATTTTACGATGAAACAACAACAGGAACCAAAAACGACATTCAGCACGCGACAGAAATGGCGCGTAATATGGTCTGCGAATGGGGCATGGCGGATGATCTCGGTCCTGTCGCTTACGGACAGGAAGACGAACCGATTTTTCTTGGCAAAGAAATTGCGCGTCACAAGGATTATTCAGAAGATACCGCGCAGCGTATAGACAGGGCAGTTAAGGAAATACTCGATCGCGCAAGGAACAATGCCGAACAAATTATAATAAACCATAAAGAAGGGCTTGAAAAAATTGCCGACGCTCTTCTAGAACGGGAAACCCTCGTTGATGATGAAGTGCGCGAGATCCTCGGCCTTCCGCCTAAAGGGGAGGCTTCTCGGGAATGAACATGAAAAGGCTGTTTTTTATTATTTTCCTTTTCATTTTTTCTCTGGGAGTTTACGCGCAGGATAATTCAATAAGAAGCGACGTTGAAACCGCGGTTAAATATTTACAGTATGCTCAAGGATTTGTAGATAAAGAACAATGGAATGACGCATATAACGCGGTGATACGCGCTTCTGATTTTAAAGATGTGTTATCTGACATTCCGTATCTAACCGCTGTTTTACAGTTAAAAGCCGGAAACGCCGGAAGGGTTGACGCGATTAACAACTTAAATGACGCAATCAGCGTTAAGCATTGGGAAATTTACAGCGAAAACCACGCGCTGCTTTTTATGGCTGAACAGCAGATTATAATTAAGGATTATCAGGGCGCAATTAACAGCCTTGACAGAATTTCAGAGCGCGGAGAACTTGCAAATAATTTAACAACGGAGAGTCATGCGCAGATCAGGGCGGATGCCGCGATTTTGCGGCTTACCGCTTTACGCGCAATGGCTTGCGGTTATAACGAAGGCTATGATTATGTTCTGGCTTTAACACAATTCAGAAGCCATGTGTTAAGCGCCATGGACAGGTTTCCGCGCGACGGACGGCCGTTGCGGATTTTTTTTGAATATGCCCGTAACAGAATGCCCTCCCTTAATGAAATGTCAGAGCCGAGCGATCTTTACCTTCTTGAATTAGCGTTAAGACGGCTTCCGTTCCTGCTTGAATCGTATCCTGATCTCGCATGGATGGCTTCGGCTTTAATTTGGGATTTGGATGAAGCCCGCCGTCTTACGGGAGCATACCGCGCGGTAAATTATCCTCATCCGTCTTCTGTTCCGATCGCTTTAAATCTTGGGCTAATCGACGATGACACCGCAATAGATGAACTTTTCGCTTCTGCAGAAGAAGGAAAAATAAAAATTATAAGCAGGGAAAATGCTGTTGACACTTATAATTTGCTCCGCAGCGAGGAAGGGCGCGCTTCTTTTACAGAAAAATTGAATTCATTTACAGGCATTATCGAGTTTGACGCTGATTATGACTGGTACGCGGACACCTATGTCACTTACAAATCGGGCTCTATAGAGAAATTTCAATTTAAAAATAATTTATTTAATTATTGCGATTATACCGTTAATTTTGATATAAACAACTCTCCTATTATGTGCAATAATTATATCAGTTCTATGGATATTTTTTGGGAACGTTATCCGTCTGTAAAAAAGATTGTTTCCGGTAACGAAGAGTTTTTATTCGGTCCTGTCTTTCTTCAGTATACGCCGTTAAAATTTACTCAAATCGGCGGAAGCGATGACATGGAAGGGTTAATTTACCCAGAGTTTGCGGATCATGGTGTAATTACACGCAGGGCTCTTTTATCGTTTTGTTCAAACATTATACGCCCAAGCGCGGAAATCGAAGGCGCGAAAGAAACAATCTACATGAGCAGGGGATTAATTCAACAGGTCATCGAAGAAATCGGCGGGAAGCAGATTGCCGTTACAGAGTTTCAAAGAGGACTGCCTGTAATTCAACGCATTGATCTGGATCAGGACGGAAGAATGGAAACAATACGCCAGTTTCGCCGTCCTCCTTCGGATTATGTCTGGGAAAACCTGCTTGATTACCGCCGTTTAATTTCTTCATCGCAGAGCGACTGGCGCGGAGACGGAAGGTTCATGACAAAAGAAGTGTATACTTTGGACGGTTCAGTTGTTTACTATTTTGATATGGACGGTTCAGGTGAATTAAAGAGGTCAGAAACAGGAAATCGATGAAAAAAATCTTGTTAATTGTTTTTACAGTCATTTTTATTTTCTCTTGCGAAAGCCTCAGAAGCGGTGGTGATGACTCTCTTTCGCGCACCACAAGTTCGGTCAGACTTGGAGATATTGAAAAACAGCTTGGCGAAAATCCTGTAGCGGCATTAAATTTAATTTTTATGTACAAGCAAATCTATTTTTCAGCGGCTGAAAATGATGTTTCTTCCGAAGACAGGCTTCTGCTTTCCCAATATGAAAAACAGGCGATAGAAGATATATGCGCAATGCAGAATAAGGCAGTCGAAGAAGAAAGATGGGACGAGGCTGTATCTTTAAATAGATCGATTGCCAGTATCGGAGTAAAAAACGAGCATACCGGAAAGGAAGCGGCTTTTATTCTTGCGGGCGCAAAGAAAAAAATAACAGACGGAAATAATCTGGGAGGGTTTCTTGACGCGGTAATGTCTCACGAAATGAAGCCTTTAGATTCCGCAAGCGCTCTCTTATTTCTTGAAAAAGCCGTAGAAGGAAGACAGCGCAGATCTTCCGCATATTTCCTTGCCGCGGCTCAATCCGCGGGAGCGAGGAATATTCCTGCGAATCTTCGCGACTACGCGACAGGCAGGGATACTGTCTCCGATATGATCAAGGGAGTCGCGACTGTCATAGTAGACAGAGGGTACCGAATTGAAAGAGGGTACGGCATACCGGACAGGGTTATAGGCTCCGCTTTTTTTGTTGACGCAAGCGGTCTTTTAATTACCAATTATCATGTTATCGCAAGTGAAGTCGATCCAAAACACAAAGGATATTCGCGCATGTTTATCCGCATGGGCGATGCGTCCAGTCCGCGTGTACCGGCGCGTGTTGTCGGCTGGGACAAGGCGCTGGATCTCGCGATTATAAAAACCGAACTGGACACCGAATATGTTTTCTCGCTTGTAGATCAAATTATTCCAAGAGTAGGGGATACCGTGCTGGCGATAGGCTCTCCTGTCGGTCTGCAAAAAACCGTCACTTCTGGAATTGTTTCCGCGCTTGGAAGGCGCTTCTTGCAAATTGGCGATGTTTATCAAATTGACGCCGCTGTTAATCACGGTAATTCGGGGGGTCCTTTAGTCGACAGCGAAGGACGGCTTGTAGGGGTCATTTTCGCCGGTATTGAACAGCATCAGGGGTTAAATTTTGCGGTTCCGGCTCAAACGCTTACCTCCGCCCTTCCGGCAATGATAACAGGAGGTAGGGCTCAGCGCCCGTGGCTCGGTCTTACATTATGCGAGACTATCGACGGGGAAGCGGAAATAATCTACGCGTCGCCGAATACGCCGGCAGCCATGCACAAAATAGGTGAAAACACGTTTATTAAGACAATTAACGGAAAAGTCATTACTTCTCCTCAGGGCGGCTTAATCCCCGCTTTTCAAAATGAAATATTTAGATGCGGTCCGGGTGAGCTGGTTGCGCTGGAAATTACCGATAATGAAGAAGAGGTGAGCAGAAAAATTATGATGACAGTGGCTCGTCCCGATCTTCCTCTTCTTGATGCGGCAAAAATTGACAGGCGTGACAGGATTGCCGCGCCTCTTTTTGGAATGGTTCTTACTCCGCTGCAGACAAGTCTTCTTTCCAACAGTTTCAGGGTAAACCGCGTAATTCGCGGCTCGATTGCTGATGAAGTTGGGATATCCAAAGACGATCCGGTTTCTATTTCCAGACTGCGTATTTTAGAAGAAGAAGGTTATGCTGTTATGGAAATTTCCATTAAAAAGCGAAGAATGGGATATTTAGAAACTACCATGCAGCTTCCTGTATGGTTGGACTCACCCGATACTCTGTAATTGCATGAATATATCGTCAATAGGCTTTAAGCTTGTTACAGTCATTATTCTCATTGTGCTCGTATCTTTAAGCGCTGTTACCACTCTTGAATTCTGGCTGATACAGCAGGATATGCTTTTTTCCGCGCAGCGTATAAATTTTGAAACAAACCGTCTCTTTACCGAAAAAACGCGGGAGACATTCGTGCAAATACGTTCGGATACAGCGCTGCTTGCTCAAATGATTGACACTATGGGAACAGGTTCCAATTCCGCAATGGAAGTAATAGAATTTTTCTTTGATCAGAATCCAGGCGCCGCCGCATTGTATTTCGCGCCTGATGAAGTTTTTGTTAACAGGCGTTTTTTTCTTTCGCGCGCTGTTGATTCGTCGCTTGTTGATATTTTTTTAAACGACAGACAGGACATTCTTGAACTTGCGGAGTTTGGCGAAACAATCGTAATAAACGCCGCTCCTGATTTTGCCATAAATCTTCTTGCACTGTTTTTCCCCGGTAAAACAGGCGCTCAAATGGCGTTGTTTTCTTCAGACGGCTTAAGCGGTTCTGTCGGTTTTGGAATTCATCAAACTTATATATTGAATGATTCGGGCGATCTTCTTATGCATGAGGATTATGAAATTATCCGTTCGGGATTGAATGTCGCGGATTACGGTTTTGTGCGCGATATAATGGAAAGCCCTAATATATACAGGCAGTCTTTAGTCGAAGCCGATTTCGGCGTTTTCGCGGAAGCTAAAAAAAATAATTTTTTACTGCGTTTTAATAAATTCTTTGACAGGGTAAAAGAGACGGCAATTTTCGCGTTTTCAAAAACGGGGCAGTTTTTTAAATCTGTATATAATAAATGCGCGGATGGAATTTTTAATTTATTAGATAAAGAAAGAAAAGCCTCAAGAAAGATTATTGTTGTAGAAACATACAATACTAGCGAACCTGTGGAAGAAGCGCCGCCTTCTGTCCGTCAATTTGTGGCTTATACAAAAATGGCGGATTTTAACTGTATTGTAATTACCGGTGTTGAATACGATGAAATATTAAAAGAAAACGCGGGTATATCAAAACGCTTTTTATTTCTTGCAGGCGGAGTGCTTTGTTTTTCGATAATATTAGTCTGGTTTTTTGTAAGGAGCGTTTTCCTTCAGCAAAAGGTTCTTGCCGAAGTAGCAAATCAAATTGAGCCTGTCAGCGGCAATATTCGTACACGCGACCTTCTTGTTATATTATTATGCATTATTGGAATTATCGCTTTCTTTAGTTTATTCAGGCTCAGTCTTCCCAAAACTGCCGGTTTGTTTGAAGAACAGGCTGATTCCATCGAAGATTTTATCATTGAACAAGACGTTCAAGAAGCACTTGCTGTTGAAAAAGAAGATGATACCGTTACGATAGAGCAGGAATTTGCACCTGTACTTGCCGCGGTAAAACATGAACCAGAACCGTTATCCGAACATTTTTTTCAGCCTGCGCTTGCCGCAATGCCCGAAACAGCTCTTTTATCCGCTGTTCACATAACATCTGTCAGCGAGCAGTTGTTTCCCGCTCCTGAGAACATGATCCCGTATCAGGGTTATCATACAGATATTGAAAGTTTGCGAAATCTTAAAAATTTAAGGTTTAACTGGTCAGAAGTTACCGGAGCCGACGGGTATATTTTTAGTCTGTATCAACAGACTGTTTCAGGCAGACGGCTTATAACACGGACAACTGTTGAATACAGAACCGGATGGATATTGGATAATTTAAACGTTCTGTCACGGGGAACATTTATCTGGCAGGTAGAAGCGATTAAAAGAGGGCGAACCGGCTCAATTGACAGAAGGGGAAAACAGGCGGAAAACGCTTTTATAGTAGAGTAGGAGGAATTATGGGCATTTATACAAGAGCTGGCGATACCGGCGAAACATCGGAATTAAACGGATCAAAGGTATCAAAAAGCAGTACATCGATTCATTTTGTAGGCTCAGCGGATGAGCTTAACTGTCATCTTGGACTTATTAAAGCCATGATCTCCAACGAAGACGCATGGCAGTTATCGTGGCATTCATCATGCAGAGTTCTTGAAAAAATTCAAAAGAACATGATGAAAATAATGTCGCATGTTTCTGATGTAAAAAACAGTAATTATTTTTTTTACAAAGACGATGTCGCTGAAATTGAAAAAGAAATAGAAAAATTAGCTGCAAATAATCCGCGTCTTAACAGTATTATTATTCCCGGTAAAAATATTATAGAAGCGCAGATACAAATCTGCAGAGCGGTTGCAAGAAGAGCGGAGCGCATGTTTTTTGCCGTAAATGAAAAACAGCCGCTGTGTCCTGAAGCCGGCGCGTATCTGAACAGATTATCCGATTATTTATTCGTCCTCTCCCAGCAGGAGTCTCTGATAAATGTCAATTTCATAAATCAGGTCTCCGGAATATAAATCGTAAACGCGCCTTTTAAAACAGGAAGGAATGTTTATGTCTCCTACTTTCTCATTTGTAAACTCGTCTACGATTATAATTACTTTTAAAAGCTGATATTGCGAAGCGAGCCTTCTTGTCTCGTTTTCGGTTTTAAGCCACTCAACTCTGTTGATGTTCGGCGTTTGCGGCCATATGTTGGCGATAAAAAATGTTTTTAAGGCATTTTCATAAGTGTCGTTAAAATCCGCGTTAGGCGCCATGTGGCCTCTGTCGAAACCGGAGTTGGTATAATCGCGGTGATGGGGAAGGGAGTAGCCGTTCTCCTTAAGCAGTTGCTGAAGAACTCCCGAATCTCTGTTCTGCGTAAAAGATGCTGACGGTCGGTTAATACCTGTAGCTTCAGCTCTTTCCTTTGTTAAAATGTACTCGATAATATGAGGTCCTAAATTAACCGCGTCGTAACATCCCTGGTATAAAATCTCTTCGCTGTTGGAAACATTAAAATCAAAATGCCCTTCAATATCGCACGCAAAGGCGTTTATCGAGAAAAATATAAAAAAAAGATAATTAATTAATTTCATTTAAATATTCGGTTAACGCGGATACTTCCGCCGGAATTGTCTTAGAGTTAACATTTCTCTCCATCGCGCGGAGCAGAGTATCCGGTACAGGCGCAGGGCCGGCAAGAGGCTCTACAGTTTCAGAAAATTTCGCGGGATGGGCAGTACATAGAATTCCAACGGCGCCTTCCTGAATTTTTCCCGCATCTATAAGTTTATCGACCCCTTTCCAGCCGACCGCGCTGTGAGGATCAAGAAAGTAACCTGCCTGTTCATGAATTCGTTTTATTGTTTCCCGCGTTTCATCATCACTGACAGAAACACCTGAAATGATATTTCTCATACTGTCCCATGAAAAATGCGCGGACATGCGTTCAAAATTGCTCGGCGCGCCGACATCCATCGCGTTGGAAATTGTCGCCTGCGAATTACGCGCAAGGTATTCGCCCGAATCAAGATAATCGGGTACCGTTTTATTAATATTTGTCGCCGCGATAAACCGGCTTACAGGCGCGCCCATCCGCATCGCGTAAAGCCCTGCGGTAAGATTTCCAAAATTGCCTGACGGAACGCAAAGTGTTACAGGTAATCTGCTTTTCCGAGTTTGCCTAAGACCTTCGGTCTTAGCAAACTCGAAAGGACTAGCCGCTAGGCTAGTCCTAGGTGTCGCTTCTCCGTCGGGATCGGTAATACCTGCAAAAGCTCTGCCTGCCGCCGCAGAATAATAAACAGCTTGAGGGATCAATCTGCTTATATTTATTGAATTTGCGGACGACAAAGACATCCGCTTTTTAAGACCTTCGTCGGCGAGCGCCGCTTTTACTAAACGCTGGCAGTCGTCAAAACTGCCTTCTACCGCGAGCGCGGAAATATTTTTGCCAAGCCCCGCGATCTGCCTTTCCTGAAGCGGCGTAACTCTGCCCTTGGGATACAAGACCGTAACGAAAATCCCTTCAACTTCAAAAAAACCGTCTGCGACGGCGCCGCCTGTGTCGCCTGAAGTAGCGACAAGGATTCTTAAGGGACGATCTTCGCCGCGGCGAAGATATGAAAAAGCGCGCGCCATAAAACGGGCGCCAAAATCCTTAAACGCCGCTGTCGGTCCGTGAAAAAGTTCGCATATGTAACGGTCTTTAACAGCGATCAAAGGAGCGGTAAAAGTAAAAGCAGATTCAACTATGTCAGATAACGAACCGTCAGGAATTTCGCCTTGCACATACGGTTTTATAGTTTCAAAAGCTATATCGTTAAAATTCATCGAACCAAGCGAAGATTTTACGCCGGCAGGATACAAAGGTATATTTTCAGGCACAAAAAGTCCGCCGTCAGGAGCAAGCCCTGTTAGAGCCGCTGCGGCGAAATTTACTATATCATTTTTATTTCTGGTACTGTAATAATGCATACAATATATTAGCACATAGGGATAATTGACACAAAGGGGGTTTAGTTATATTATTCCATAGTAAGGAGTAAAAGTGGCAAAAGAAGAAGCTATAGAAGTAGAAGGTATAGTAAAAGAAGCTCTTCCTAATACTATGTTCAGGGTGGAACTGGATAATCAGAACGGGCATCTTATACTGGCGCATCTTTCTGGTAAAATGCGAAAACACTACATCCGTATTGTCCCCGGCGACAGGGTCAGGATTGCTCTTTCCCCCTACGATTTGAGCAGGGGGCGGATTATTTACCGTGAACGTTAAAGAGGTTACTTATGGCAGATGATATTGTTTATGTAAATGTAGAAGATGGCTCCAAAAGAGTAATGAATAATTTGAAATTGTACGTTAAACTGCTTTCAAAATTCAAAGACGATAAAAATTTTGACGGTATTAAAGATTGCCTGACAGCGGGGGAAATGGAAAAAGCGCAAATCTTCGCGCATACGCTTAAAGGCCTTACCGCCAATTTATCGCTTTCGGAGCTGTACAAACAATGCGTCGAACTGGAAGCTCAAATAAAGGCAAGGTCTGTAGATCCAGGACAGCTCGAGAAAGTCGGAGCTGTTTATGATCAAACTCTTGCAGAGATTGATAAGGTGATAGCGCAAAATGTATAAAAATAAACCAACAGTATTAGTTGTAGACGATGTAGACACAAATGTAATGATCCTCGAAGAAATCCTGAAGATGGATTATAAGGTCGAAACCGCGTTTAACGGAAAGGAAGCTTTGGAAAAACTCCAAACAGCTTCTTCGCTTCCCAAGATTATTCTTTGCGATGTTAATATGCCTCAAATGAACGGGCGCGAATTTTTTGAAATTTTAATAGCCGATGATACTTTTAAGCGCATCCCTGTAATTTTTATAACTGTAGAAAACGAATCCGAAAGCGAACTGCTTGACGCGGGAGCGGTCGATTTTATCAATAAACCGTTCCTTCCCGAGATTGTAAAATTGAGGGTTAGAAATCAGATCGCGCTTAAAAATTACAGCGACAACCTTGAGCAGATGGTTGCGGAAAAAACCGCTGAAGCGACAAATACGCTTGACAACGCGCTTCAGGGGCTTGCGAA
>WQSF01000052.1 GCA_009788065.1 Treponema sp. | reverse complement strand
GAAAGCTTGTTCTCGCGGAACGCATCGGAATCAATTTTAGTGATCTTGCTGTGCAATGTAACGTTTGTAAGCGCGTTATGCCAAAACGCGGAATGCGGAATTACCGTAACGCCTTCAGGAATGACAACGCTTTTTAATTTATTATTACTAAATGAGTTTTCACCTATGGATGTAAGTTCACCGGGCAGAGTAATTTCTTCCAGTTGATTTTGCGAGAATGCGTGCTTCCCGATTGATTTTACCCCCTTGCCGATTGTTACGCTGACAAGTCCGCAGGCATTAAACGCGTAATTTAATATTGTAGTAACGCTGTCCGGTATTGTTAAATGCGTTATTTTTGCCTTATCATCTTTGCTGGTCGCGCAAAAAAATTCAACTTCCAGAACAGGTTTTAAATTAATCATCGGGGGGATATTTACGCTTGTATTTTTCCCTTTGTATTTGCTGATCGCAATGCCCTTGCCGTCTTTGGTTTCCTTCCACACAAAATCTGCAGAATTTGTATAGTCTGAGTTTGCATTTTCCCATTCATACACGCTATGTTTTGTTATTCTTGTTTTTTCTCCAAATGTATTTCTCTCGTCGGTTTCCAGCTTTACATCGTCCGGAATTATAACAGAAGTGAGTGTACTATTTTTGAACGCTGTTCTGCCAATATATTTTACGCTTTTTGGCAGTGTAAGTTCTGTAAGTTTATTTTCAACAAACGCTTCTTGCCCGATTGATTCAAGGCTGCTGTTTGCGCCGAATATAATTTTTTCAATTCTGTTTCTTTTAAAAGCTTCTTTTTCTATAATTTTTACGCCGCTGCCTATTGTAAGAACCGTGATCCCGTAATCATCACCTTTGAATGAATGAGCGAATGCTTGTTCTCCGATGCTCTGAACATTATCGGGAATAACAAGAATGCTTAACTCCTTGTTTCCTTCAAAAGCGCTTTTGCCGATAGAAATTAGTCCTTTGCCGAGTGTAAGCTCGGCGATTATATTACCGCTGAAAGCGCCCACACCGATTGATTCAACGCTATCCGGTATAGTAAGGCTTGTAAGCATTCCGCCGGCGAACGCATCGTCCGCGATTATTTTTACACATTCAGGAATTTTTACGTTTGCATACTCGCCGTAAGTAAAAGCGCGATAACCGATTTCGACTACTTTTTTGCCGTCAATCTCATCGGGGATGGTAACATCTTTAGTTTTATCTCCGCTAAATTTGGTGATAGCGACTCCGTCTGAGATTTCTTCGTATGTAAAATCGCCGCCAAATTTCACTTCTTTTGGTTTTTCCGCCGGAGCTGCCGCCGCCTGCGCTGCAAGAGTATTTCGTATCATTTGCCAAAACTCAATACTATCGGCTTGCGGGTTACTGATATAACCGTTAAACGCCATTCTTGGCAGCGCTTCATGCTGACCCGCATAGGCAGCAATTAAAATCTCCTGCACTTCCTGCTTGATCTGTTCAATGTCGCTCATAATTTTTCCCCTTATTTATAATGTGCATTTTTCTAAAATTCTGTCAATTTTGCGTGTTACACCTTAAGCATAAGAATAATGTCCGCCTCCATTGCACATAACTACCTGTTCATTCTCATCCAGTCAGAAAGTCTTCGTTCCAGCGGATATGTATCTTCCGCGCGTTCTTTGCGCGCGCGATCATGCAGATAGGGCAGTATAACGCGTTCTTTAATTACAACCCAGTTTGCAGGTAACACGTTTGGGAGAGTGTAATATTCCGAAGGCGGCATGCGTCCCAATAATTCAGGATAAAAAAGCGGATATATCTGTTCTGTAACCGAGGTTAATGCTGAAAAGCCGCCGCAGATGCCGAAGATGTTTTCGTTTATTCTGTTTGTTCTTGAATATTCCAAAAGCCGCCGCTGGTTTTCTATGCGGAAAAACCATTGGATGAACGCTCTTGCCGCTTTTTGAGATTTTGCTTTCTTGGGAATGCCCATGTAAACTGAATCTTCAGTTAAAGGAATTCGATCCTGTTCCATGACCCAGCGGAAGTCGAGAGCGTTCTTGCTTTCTTCGCTGAGTAAAAAAAGTTTACTGCTTTCCATGTAATGAAAAAGAATGCGTCCGCTTTGAATCAATTTCTCGGGCGGTTCAAAAAAGTATTTGAATGTAAAATCATCTTCCGCCTGAGTGCTGGTGTTTATTTCGTTTGTCCAGTTGTTGATGAAAGCCATGGAGCGTTCCAGAGCAGATGAATCCCACGCAAGGGGATTCGCTTCCCTGAATGAAGTACCCGAAAGGAATGAAGACGCAAATAAAAAATCATCGTCCCACAACGGCGAGAACCCCATGCGGGTGTATACACCGCGGCTTATGATATTAAAATTTTTACTTAACGCTTTTATTTCGTCAAAATCTATCGTAAATTGATTTGACAGTTCCTGATCCCTACCTCTGGAAAAAATCAGCGCCGGGATATTAAACGAAACCGGCAGAAGATATTGATTTCTGTCTATCCTTCCGATTGCCAAAAGGCGCGGATAAAAAATGCTTCTGGAAAGTTTGTTGGCTCCGAATAAACCTTCAAGCGATTTAAAATACGATCCTGTCGAACTGTTTTTAAGCCAGCTCGCCGCGACAATATCGGGAACATCTTTTTTTCCCATACCGGAGGATGAAAGAAGCTCCGCCGCGGGAGATTCGACAAATCTTACGCTGACCTTATATTGATTTTGCGCATTGTTGAAATATTCCGCGTAGAGCGCGAACTCTCCGCGGTCTGTCCATATTTGAGCCGCTTTATCATCTGAACAGGAAATATAAAAAAATGCTGAAAGAACGATTAAAACGTTAATAATGCGCATGAATCAGTGTATTTTGCCCTGCATATGCTTGTCAATCTGGTATATAAGTATTAAAGTTAGTAATAAGGAGACTTTGATTGGACCGGATAAAAGATCCTCATATAGTCAGGCTGATTGAGCAGATTGGCGAGCATTACCGCACGAACATCTCAAACCGGTTTCTGCGTCCTGTCCTTTTACAGCTTCAAGTCGATAAAACAACATGGGACATGATCGAGGTTCTGACGGAAAAAATGGAATTATACCGATATCAAGGCTTTCATCTGGATGAATTGTACAGACAGATTGCGGCTTGCGCCCGTTTTGTCGAAGTCGCCCGGAACAGGGCCACCATTAAAAATAAGTTAAGCGCCCTGCCCGCAGGTCACGATAAGATACTTCGGGAGATGGCTGTAAGCAATTTTGCGTCAAATTTAAAGGTTTTTTCCGATTTATTAAACGAATTGTATGTAAACCTTGTCGAAATGGACAAAAAAGATGTTGGCGACAGCCAGCCAGCCGTTTATACCCAATTACCGGAGCTTTATAACATCGGCCATATGCTGGTCGGCGGATAATCTCCATACCCCTCTTGACTTAATTTCTTATTTGATATAGATATAGAGAACTATTTGATGTTTTTGGAGAAAATGATGTACGCTCTTGTAGAATTTAAGGGGAAACAGTATAAGGCTGAAAAAGGCGCCTTGCTTAAAGTTGACCTGATTGACGCCGAACCCGGTACAACCGTCAATATCGATACGGTATTATTGGTTTCCGGCGACTCGGTCACGGTAGGCGATCCCTATGTAAAAGGCGCGAAAGTGTCCGCGACGGTAGAGTCCCACGGAAAAGACGAGAAAATTATAGTTTTCAAGTATAAACCCAAAAAGGATTACCGCCGAAAACAAGGACACAGGCAGCAATATTCAATTATTAAAATTGGAGATATTTCCGCCTAAGTGGTCGAGATAGAAGCGGTTCTGGACAGCGGCGGTATTCTGAAATCATGCAGAGCATCAGGGCACTCGGGAGCCGGAAAGACCGGCGCCGATATTGTATGCGCCGCTGTGACGGTTTTATTAAGGACGGCGTTAAGCGTTCTTTCTAACCGTGAAGGAATATCGATAAAAGGCAGCGCGCCTATACCCGGCGAACTGCGGCTGGAAGCGGATTATAAAGCGGAGGGAAAAGATTTTCTCTTTGCGACAGGCGTGTTTCTGATTGACGGTTTAAAATCCGTCGCGCAGGAATACCCCAAAAATTGTAAATTGGTTATTAGAACGGAGGATTGATATGGCAAGGAAACGCGGCGGAAGCGGCGCCAAAAACGGAAGAGACTCAAACCCCCAATATCTGGGAATAAAAGCTTCGGACGGCACAGAAGTCAAAGCCGGCACAATTATCGCGCGCCAGCGCGGGACTAAAATCCATCCGGGCGCCAATGTCGGAGCCGGCGGCGACTATACATTATTCGCCAAAGCGGACGGCAAGGTAAAATTCCACCAGCGCCGCGGCCGCAGATTAGCCTCGATTGTGCAGTAAGATTTTATCATATCTTCAAATTAATTTTGTTTTTCGCCATGAACCTCAGCGCTCTCTGTTGGAATGATTATAAAGACAGTTAACTTGTCTTAGTTTCTGTCAGCCGGATTTTTATTTCTTCAGTGGAGAATCCTTGGTCTAGCAAGCTAAGGAAGTAATTGCGTTCCTCCTCGCGGCCTTCTTTTAAACCTTTTTCTAGACCTTTTTCATGGCCTCTATCCCAGCCTTCTTCTTCGGCTTCTCTGGCGCGGACTTCTACAATTTCTTCGATGGTCAGCTCATCTGTCAGCATATTGATTACCTCCGATCCATGTTTTTCCAGAAACTCTCTCAAAATATTGCGCTCAATACAATATTTTACTGCATTCTTGATTGATTCTTCAAGCGATAAATATGTGTTAAACTCTTTTATTTTCCCCATGAAAAAACTGTAACTTTCCAAAGTTTCGCATTTCTTTAGCATTTCAGGATTTCTGCCATGATTGATATTATAAACTTGTACTACTAGCTCCAGCGGTAACGTTGTATTAGCCTGTAATTTCAATCCGGTTATATCTTTAAAAGCGTCTGAGAGACGAAGCTCCTTATGATCGGGACACTTATCCCTGCCGTTATACAAGACGATAAACTCAGGCGAAGGGATTTTCTCAAGCCTTTTTTGGTAGAGCTTTTCCCGGTCGATGATTTTTTCGTATACGCGCGCGATGTACATAAGCAGTCTGAGAGGAACGTTCTCGTTTATCGTTGATTGATGTTCGATAAGCACCACAATCCGGTTATTTATTGTGAAAGACAAATCATTGATCTGCTTCATGAAAAGGACATCCGAAAGGGTGTTGATGTCGACTATTGCGTCAGGCGGAACATCGATTCCTTCAATAGCCGAATAGAGCTCCCGCAAAACCTCCGGGGAACTGAAGAGCGCTGAGAAAACACTGTCTTTGTGATTTCTGTTAACATTTGAATCCATAGCAGCCTCACTTAGAATAAAGATATGATCTGCAAAAAACAGATCAACTATATATGGCGCGGGCGCATTGAAAAGCTTGCTTGAGAATGAATAAAGTTTGATTTTTTTTGTTGCTATTGTTATAAAATTTAAATGTTTTGTAATTATTTTAGAGGTGACTGTCACCTTTTGTTTGGTGACTGACACCAGATTAACCAATCCTCAGGCATACATTTCTTTCCATCAATATGCTATAGTACAAACACATGGAAAAGTTCGCGGATGAAGCGACAATCGAGGTAACCTCAGGCTCCGGCGGCAACGGCTGTGTGGCTTTCCGCAGGGAAAAATACATTCCAAAGGGCGGGCCTTCGGGCGGCGACGGCGGCAGGGGCGGCAGCATTGTTTTTACTGTCCGCCGTAATTTGCGCACGCTCGCCCACCTGCGTTATAAGCACACATTTAAGGCGGAGAACGGGCATGACGGCGAAAATTGGGGGCGGTATGGCTCTAACGGCGAGGATATGGTTATACCGCTGCCGCCGGGGTCTTTAATACGCGACTCGGACACAGGGGAGCTGATAAGAGACTTTACTAAAAATCAAGAAGATTTTATTTATTTAAAAGGCGGTAACGGCGGATGGGGGAATATTCACTTTAAGTCCTCGATAAATCAGGCGCCGCGAAAGGCGCATCCGGGAAAACCCGGCGTAACAATTAAATTAAAAGTTGAGCTGCAGATAATGGCGGACATCGGGCTTGTGGGTTTTCCGAATGCCGGAAAATCCAGCCTGCTTGATAAGTTTACAAACGCAAGACCGAAAATCGCGGCGTACCCGTTTACGACAAAAATTCCGAATCTTGGAGTTTTAAATATCGGAGAAAAAGATATAATCATCGCCGACATTCCCGGGCTCATCGAAGGCGCGTCGCAGGGCGCGGGGCTTGGCATCCGTTTTTTAAAGCATATTTCGCGTACCGCGGCGCTCGCCTTTCTTATCGATCTTTCAGATGACAATTACCTTGACGCGTTTGACATTTTGTTAAACGAGCTTGGCACTTTTTCGCAAGAGCTTATAAAAAAGAAACGCCTGCTTGTGGGGACAAAAACCGATTTAGACGGAACGCAGGAAAGACTTTCAGAACTTACAGCTAAATACCCGAACGAAGAAGTTATGAGCATTTCGGTTTTTTCAGGAGAAGGAATTAAAGAGCTGTCCTTCGCGTTTTTGCGCCTAACAGAAGCTGCGGCGGATGAAGCGGAAGAAAACAAAAGCGGCGATATTAACGAAGACAGCTTCAGCGAAGAAATTGATGAAGAGTTTCAAGGAGAATACGAGTGAAGTTAGGAATCCTCGGCGGCAGTTTTAATCCCTTTCATCCCGGGCATTTATATCTTGCGCGAAAAGCGCTCTCGGAATTAAAACTTGACAGGGTTGTTTTTGTGCCTGCGTATTGCTCGCCTTTCAAGCAGGACGCGAAAGCGGAAACAACAGCGAAAGACAGAATCGACATGCTCGCCTCTTCAATCCTTGGCGATCCGCGTTTTGCGATTGACGCATGCGAAATCCGAAGAGAAGGCGTTTCCTATACCATAAATACACTGGAAGATATTTTAGACAGGTACCTTCCTGACGGAAAGCCCGCGTTGATAATCGGCGATGACTGCGCGAATGATTTTTTAAAATGGCGCGAATGTGAAAGAATTTTACAGTTAGCTGATGTCGCTGTCGCGCGCAGGATGAATACCGAAGATGTTAAATATCCTTTCGAGCACATTATTATTAAAAATGAAGTGATGGTTCTTTCGTCGAATGAAATACGTTCAAAAATCGCCGCTTCGGCGCAAGGCGAAAAAACCGGCTGGCAGGAACTTGTTACTTCCAGGGCAAAGGTGATTATCGAAGGCAGGGGGCTTTACGGTTGCTGCGGTACGGTTTCTCCAGAGGGAACGGTTGAAAACATAGAGAACCGGGAAGCGGCGGATAATACGATTCAACAGGTTGAGGCGGCTGCTCTTGAAAGTTTAAGTACCGAGAGGTTTCTTCATTCAAGACATACCGCGCTTATGTGTTATGATTTTTGCCTTCGTTTTAACATCGACCCCATGTACGGCTACCTCGCTGGAATCGCCCACGATCTCGCGAAACAAACCGATAATAAACTGCTTTTAAAAATTGTAAAGGATGACGGGCAGAAAATTTCCGATCTGGAAAAAGAGAGGCCGAATCTTCTTCATGGAAGGGCTGCGGCGGTATTGCTAAGAGAGCGTTTTAATATTAATAATAAGGAAGTAATAGATGCGGTAGCGGTTCATACATCGGGCTGTGAAGACATGGGGACTTTGGCAAAGATTTTATACATTGCCGATAAAACCGAAGTAACCAGGATTATCGAACCTTCGCTTAGAAAAATGTGCGCCGCAGCGTCGAGCGATGAAGAGCTGGATAGAATTCTTTTGGCTGTAATCGAAAAAACAATGATCAAACTAAAGTCAAAAGAGCAGGTTGTATCTAAAGATACTTTAAAACTTTTAAAGAAGGTGAAGGAAAGATTAAATTGAGGGTAATTAAAGGCGACGCTTCCATTATTCTACTTGGGCTGGTAATTCTCCTTTTCGTTTTCGGGATTATTTTTTCGGTGTTTACATTCCGCAGTAACCCTGTAGACGACGCTCTTTCCGCTAACCGTGTTATAAATGTTTTATTCATTATTGAAGATGATAAAACACCGCTTAGTACATATGTGCTGATGTATTATCCCGTAACAAAACGCGCCGCGATTTTTGACATACCCGGCGATCTTGGGCTGTTAATCTCAAAAATTAACCGCGTTGATCGTATCGACAGGGTTTATGATCCGGCAAGAATCTCCGGTTATGAAAACGAGATAGAAAAACTTTTAGGTATAGAAATAAATTTTAATGTTATTATTACAAAGGAAAATCTTGTTTCGATTATCGATCTTTTGGAAGGGGTGGAGATTTTTATTCCTTCAAATGTATCGTACAGGGATGACGACAAGGTTATTCTGTTTCCGTCGGGGATTACGGTTTTGGACGGCGATAAAGCCAGTCTTTACGCAACTTACAGTCTGCCTTATGAAGACAGCGAAATGGAAGTGTTCCGCAGACAACGTTTCTTCCTCGGTTTTTTAGAACGCCAGATTCAAATGAATGAAAAGCTTCAAAACCCGTCCGCAAGCAAAATATATCATTCATTGTTCAGAACAAATATCTCGCAGAGGACATTAACGCTTTTATTTAACGAGTTTACAAATATCGATACCGACAGAACGAATATTCAATCCGTTACTGGAAATCTGCGCGAAGTTTCGGGGCAGATGCTTATTATCCCTCACTGGGACGGGAATCTTGTTAAAGAAGTTGTCCGCCAGACTTTGGGAACTCTTACCCGCGAAATAGAAGATCATCTGATAGAACGCACCCTTACTGTGGAAGTGTTAAACGGAACAGTGATAAACGGTCTTGCCGGAAGAACTGCGGAGATGCTTCGCAGTTTCGGCTATGATGTAATATCAATTTCAAACGCGGATCGCAACAGTTATGACAACACGCTTATCATTCACCGTTCTGGGGATGATACATTAGTAAAAGCTTTTGCCGATGTTATAAGATGTACAAATATCCGCCGCGAAGCGTCTGTCAATTTAGAAAACGACGATGATCCCATTAATCAAAATTTTGAATATAAAGCTGATATTACATTGCTGATTGGAAGGAATTTTAATGGCAGATATGTCGAAAGAAACTAAAGATTTAAGCTCGCTTTTGCAGGAACACAACGGACAGGATGTTTCTGTGCTGGATCTGCGCGGCATTAATAACTGGACAGATTTTTTTATCATCGCTACAGTTACAAGCAAAACCCACATGGACGGTCTTGAGCGGTATGTTAAGGAATTTTGCTTTGAGAAAAACATCGAATTACTTGGCAGTTCCCGCAGGAATACCGATGATGAATGGCGTTTGATAGATCTCGGATCGATAATCATTCATTTAATGACTGCCGCTGTTCGGGATTTTTATGAACTTGAAAGGCTTTGGCGGCCGATGCCGGCGTCTCAATCCGAAACGCCGGTTTAAGCGCTGACGATACTTAATATCTATTAATCTTCGTCTTCCCAGTCATCTTCGTCTTCATCGTCGTAGTCATCTTCTTCATCGTAGTCATCTTCTTCATCGTCGTCTTCATCTTCGTCGTCGTCCATGTCGTCGTCTTCATCTTCGTAATCGTCTTCATCTTCGTAGTCGTTGTCATCTTCAAAATCATCGTCGTCTTCGATGTCATCGTCATCGCTAAAGACGTAAGCCGGCAATGGGCTTTCTGTTCCGTAAACGGCATCCTGGCCGTCTACGCCGCTGTCCGCAATAACCGGTATCAGCAGCAATTCCTCTTGTTCAGTCGCTCCGTTCAGAACCATAATGTTCTCCCTTTTGAAATTAATATTCTCTTGAATCCAAACTGAGTAGTTGCGGTTAAAAAACCTTCTCTCTAGAAACATAAGAGATGATATATTAAATTGTCAACAGGTTTTTAAAAAAATTGAAAAACTTTTAAAATATGTTATTCTTTTGGGTGGGAGAAAAGGAGCGGATATGGAAATACCGGAAAAATTTACTGCTTTCGCTCCCGCTAAGGTAAACCTGTATTTGAAGGTTTTGGACAAGAGAGAGGACGGTTTTCATAACCTTGAAAGCGTTTTTTTAACCTTAAATTTCGGTGATACCATGTATTTTCAACCTATTGAATGTGAAAATTCGATTGAAATTACCATGCGCGGCATAAATTCCCTTATTCCAACGGAAAAAAATATCATTTTTAAGGCAATATCCCTTTTCCGCCAAAAAACCGGCTTTTCCAAAGGGTTTAAAATAACTGTAGATAAGCGCATCCCTTTGGGCGGAGGTCTGGGCGGCGGCTCGTCTAACGCCGCTTCAACCCTTCTTGCGCTTAATAAACTTGCCGGTTTCCCCTGCGCCTCCGATGCCCTCCTTGAAATGGCGGCTTTTCTTGGAAGCGACGTTCCTTTTTTTATACATGAAACCGCTGCCGCGCTTGTAACCGGCAGGGGGGAGCGAATCCAACCGATTGAAACTCCGTCCGTACACCTTGCGCTGGTAAACCCCGGTTTTACCAGCGACACCGCCGCCGCCTTCCGGCTTCTTGATGAACATAGAGAGAGAGAGAAAAATAACACTAACGACTTCCTCTCAATATTCCCGGAGAAGGAGAAAAGTGTGTACGACGGTATTATTTTAAAACTTAAGGAACTTGGCGCAGAGTACGCGAATCTTTCCGGGTCGGGGGCTACCTGTTTCGGGGTTTTTAATGACAGCGAACAGGCGCGAAAAGCGGCCGATATAATGCGCGGTTCATGGGATTTTTCGATGTTCTGCAGTCCAAAACAGTAACAAAAACCAATTTCTATTGGTTTTTTGACGTGTTTATATTATACTTAACGTATACGGCTGAAAATTCGGTCATATATGGAGTTGGCAGAGGATGAAGAAGAACATTATTATACCGGTTTTGTTCATAGTATCTCTTGCAGTTTTTGGCTGCGCGACTGTTGACGGTGATTTTGACAGCCGTAATTACTCAAAACCTTCAGATTTTTCATATAGCGTCGTCGGATATGGAGACAACAAGACAATTACCTTAACAAATTACAAGGGCAGGAGCCCCGAGGTGAATATTCCGCCGCGTATAAAAAAGTATCCGGTAACCGTAATCGGCGCCAGCGCGTTCAGAAGAAAAGATATAACCAGCGTGATTATTCCGAACAGCATTACACTAATCGAAGCAAACGCTTTCTATACAAACAGTCTTACAACCGTTGTTATTCCTTCGACCGTCACGATAATCGGGGAAAACGCTTTTGCGAGCAACAAATTGATTACTTTGACCGTCTCAGAAGGCACTGCGACAATCGGGAAAACCGCGTTTAAGGATAACAGCCTTACAAGTCTGACTATCCCTTCAAGCGTGACCATGATCGGGGACGAAGCGTTTATGAACAATCAGTTGACTAACGTGGTTGTTCCGTCAAATGTTATTTCGATAGCGGCAGGACTTTTTAATAAAAATCAGTTAACCTCGGTAACCATTCAGGAAGGCGTAAGGAATATCGGAGACAACGCGTTTCTTGACAACGCGCTGTCAAGCGTGACTATCCCGCACAGCGTAATTACAATAGGCCGTTCCGCTTTCAGGAATAATCTTATCACAAATCTAAGTATTTTAGATGGCGTAACCGGTCTTGGGCGTTTTTCATTTTATAAAAACAGGCTGACAAGCGTTGTTATTCCGCCAAGCGTTACAAATATCGGCGAAAGCGCTTTCGCTGAAAATGAGTTAATCAGCGTAACCATCCCCGACAGCGTAACAGTCATCGGGAATACCGCGTTTGCCGACAATAACCTGCCCAATTTATCAATTCCCGGCAGTGTAAAAAGAATCGGAGAGAACGCTTTTATTAACAACAGGATTGCTTCTTTATCCCTTCACGATGGTTTGGAAGAAATCGGCGAAAGCGCCTTTATGGACAACCGCCTTACCGGCTTAAACATCCCGTTAAGCGTGAAAGATATCGGCCGTTCTGCTTTCAGAAACAACCAGATTTCTACCATAGTTATCCCGTCCAGCGTTGTTGTTATTAAACATTCAGCGTTCAGAAACAATCAACTAGTAAGCGTAACGATTCAAAGCGGCATTATCAGTATCGAAGAGGGAGCGTTTAATAATAACAGGCTTACAGGCGTCAGTATTCCAGACACGGTTTTTCACATCGGTGAAAACGCGTTCGGCGATAACAGGCTGACAGCCGTGAACATCCCATCCAGCGTTACAAATATCGAGCGTTTCGCGTTCAGGAATAACCAATTAGTAAGCGTCGTTTTAAACGATAATATTAAAACTATCGAAGAAAACGTTTTTGCCGTCAATAATAACCTGACCAGCATAGCGGTTCCTTTCAACTTCCCGTATAGATTTATAGAGAACGAAGGTTTCCCGGAGAGTTTTTACGCGGTTCTAAACGCGTTTGAGTACACGAGCGGAACCTATGAATTAAGGGCAGGCCGCTGGCATTGCAGCGGAAGGCTGATACCGGAACCTGCGCAGCTTGTCACCGGTATAGGTTTGACTATTACTAAAATCGACGGGACATACACCGCCTTGGACGGCTCCGCGCAGGTCAACAGACAGGTTATCCCGCCGGAAGATCATAAGGACATTTTTTTGGCTCCCGGTTCTTACTTGATAAATGTAAAGTATAACACGAGCCTTCAAGCGGGCAGGGGCAGGGCCCCGATACCGGAAGCTGACACCGTTTACGTGTATTCGCAGGATCTGCAAAGCGGAGTATACGATCTTTCCGCAGCGATTGAAGGCAGTCAGATTCACTACAATCTAATTCAGCGTTTATCAGATTAATTTAAAATTCTCTCATAGTGAGTAATTTTCTTATATAATTCCTGTTATTTTTGCAGGTATGGACATGAATCTTGGGCAGAAAATCAAATATTTTACTTGCTTTCACGCCAAAACAATATTACAATGTAAAAGAAGTCGGGCTTAGTACAATACAAGCACCCTGACGGGGCTAGTATTAAGCTTATAATGGAATAGGACCGTAAGGAGAGGAGGCGCCATGCAAATTACAGATATCAGGGTCCGCAAGGTGACTGGCGGCGGTAAGCCTAAAGCCTATGTTACAGTGACTTTTGACGATTGCTTTGTAGTTCATAATATAAAGATCATTGAGGGTAAAACCGGAGTTTTTATTGCCATGCCCAGCCGTAAGACCAGAGCGGGAGAATACAAGGATGTTGCGCATCCGATTCAGCCAGAATTCAGGGCTGAATTGCAGAAACGTATTCTGGAAAAATATGATTCCGGCGATGTCGATGTAGCCACCGATGGAGCGGACGATCAGGACTGATTAGACCTGGTTTTTCTCTATTTCCACTTGCTTAATCATCTGTATTTATGATAGTCTCGTAAACAGGATTGGGATGTCGGCAAGTGGTAAGCCACCGGTCTTTGGAGCCGGTATTCACAGGTTCGAATCCTGTCGTCCCAGATAAGGGTACATCCCGGTAAATTAATTTAGAGGTTAAGTATATGGGCAAGGTTGTTTTACAGGCTAAAAATCGGCAGAGTCAGGGTTCGGCGCAATCGCGCAGACTTAGGAGAGGCGGCAGGATTCCTGCAGTTATCTACGGAAGATCGGGAAAAGCTGTTTCTATCGATCTGGACGCTTCCGATTTTATTAAAGGCACAAAAGGTATTTCCGAAAGTACCATCGTAAAAGTTGAAGTAGACGGCAAGGCATACGAGGCGTTTGTCAAAGACACCCAAAGAAATATTATCGACGGGAACATTCTTCATATCGATTTTTATGAAGTAGAAAGCGGCGTCGCTCTGCGCGCCAAAGTTTCCCTTGTTTTCAACGGGAACCCTGTCGGCGTGCGCGAAGGCGGTATGCTTGAAACGCCCGTACACGAAATCGAAATTGAATGTCTGCCCAAGGATCTTCCCGAAAGGATCGATATTGATATTTCAGGTCTTAAGGCAAATCAATCCATGCATGTCCGCGACATCGCGCTGGCTCCCGGAATTAAACTTCTTTCCAATCCGGATCAGGTTTTCGCTCTTGTCAAGTTTGCCAAAGTTGAGGTGGTCGCAGCTCCCGCTGCCGATGCCGCCGCTGCCGCTCCCGGCGCTGCCGGCGCAGCCGCTCCCGGAACTCCGGGCGCAGCTCCAGCCGCAGGCGCGGCAGGC
>WQSF01000051.1 GCA_009788065.1 Treponema sp. | reverse complement strand
GATTTGCGATATAGCTCAATCATGCGGTTTTGAGGATCAGAGCTGGTTCTCAAAAATTTTTAAAAATAATACCGGTCTTACTCCGGGAAAATACAGGGAACAAGGAATGGTTGCCGAAGATGTTTTCCATGATTAAACTGGTAAAAAACAGGTGATAATATGAGTAATAACAAGATGAATTTGACCGCTAATATTTCCAATGAAAAATTGATGGAAAAAGCGGCGAGGATTATGACCGACTACAACAAGGCTACAGGGAGCTGTATTTGCATTTATGACAGCTCTTACAAACCCAAATTCCCTCCGGGCCGCGGCGGCGAAGAAAGCAGTCCTGAAAAAAAGATCTGCCAATATTGCAGAAAATTCAGCATTAACGGTGAAACTTTGGAGCCGTTCCCGTGCCACGAAATGCACGTAAATGCGATAAAAGAAGCAAGTAAAAAAGGAAACTACCATATATACAAATGCGCTCTTGGTTTACTCTTTTGGACCAGCCCGATATACACTGATGGCACATTTTCAGGAGCCGTTAGGGGAGCAGGTTTTTTAATGGCAGGTAAAAAAGGAGTTGACATTTTAGCAAATAGCATTGATACTTCTGTTATGTGCAATAACGAAACGCCAAATGAAGAATTTAAGGAGCGCGTCAATTCATTCCCGGGAGCGGACGAGGAAAAAGCTCAATCCCTGGCTGAAATGATGCAGCTATGCGCGGAATCCCTATCATCCGGAAGCGAAGATTATCACGAGACAGTAAAACGAAGGGCGCAGCAACAAGAGACCATTTCAAAAATTATTGAAGAATTAAAACGCCAATATCCTACAAATGCAGAAAAACTCGGTTATCCGCTGGAAAAGGAAAAAACACTAATATCCTCCCTAAGAAAGGGCGAAGGAGTTGAAGCCAGAAAAACATTAGACGAACTTCTGGCAATGTTGTTTTTTACAAATCCGGGTCAATTTAAATATGTGCAATTAAGGGTGATCGAGCTGGTTGTGCTTATTTCCAGAGTTGAAGTAAGCCCTGCAAAAAGCGGGAACCTTTCTATGGAGATCAACAGTCAAAACCTTAGAATGGTTCAAGAAGCCAAATCTGTTGAAGAATTAACCGATATTTTACACAATATTATCGACAGGGTATCGGGCGCAGTTTCATCGTTCCGCGGAATACCTCACGCCGCAGCCCTGCGAAAAGCGGAAAATTTTATCATGGAAAACTTCACAAGAAAGATCAGCCTGAAGGAAATATCCGCCGTAGCGGGTCTTTCACCTCCTTACTTCAGCACAATCTTCAAAGACGAAATGGGTGAAAATCTGTCCAAGTATTTGAACAGACTGCGAGTGGAAAAAGCAAGCCGTTTACTGCTGGACACAGATATGTCTTTAGCGGAAATTGCCGCATGCTGCTGTTTCGAAGATCAAAGCTGGTTTTCAAAGATATTCAAAGCGTACACCGGCATCAGCCCCGGAAAATACCGCAATCAAGGCGGCGGGTTAATCAGAAACATCAGCGACAGCAATATGGCTGAAGGCTTGCAAAAAGCGAAGTAATCCGCAAGCAAAAAATTAAAATATTTCCAAGCATAAAAAAACCTGACCATTTAAAATGGTCAGGTTCATTTATTTAATTCAACTCACACTTAAAGCGTTCGCCGTCTTTCTCTTTCGGGCGCCGCGCTTTACCGCTTTGGTTCACCTGCGCGCTTGCGCGCGCAGACTTACGTTCACTCCGGCGCCGGGATAATCGCTTCTTCGGTTTCTTTGTCGAAGTAACGCGCTTTTTCCATTCTGGGAACAAAGACTGTTGTGTCGCCGACCTTGAATGTGTGGTTCGGTTCTGTGCGGGCTACTAACGGCTGTGTCTCGGTTGTCAGCCACAGGTGGATATCTGCGCCTAACGGCTCAACAACAGTTACTTTTACAGTCATGCTGTTTTGAGCGCCGCTGTCGGAGTACATCAAATCTTCCGGGCGAATACCGAAGAAGACTTCTTTTCCGATATATTTTTTTAAGAATTCAAAATGGGAAGGATCGGCTTTAATCTTGAATGAACCTTCATCAAGCATTATAGAACTGCCTTCTTCGCGCACTTTTACCGACAGGAAGTTCATGGGCGGCGAGCCGATAAATCCGGCTACGAATTTGTTTCTTGGATAGTTGTAGAGGAACAAGGGTGATCCGATCTGCTGAATCCATCCGTCCTTCATAACAACGATTTTGTTCGCCATGGTCATAGCTTCAACCTGGTCGTGGGTTACATAAATCATTGTCGCGTTAAGGCGAAGGTGAAGATCGGAAAGTTCCGCACGCATCTGTACGCGCAATTTCGCGTCAAGGTTGGAAAGAGGTTCGTCAAAGAGGAAGACCTTTGGGTTACGGACGATAGCGCGTCCTACCGCAACACGCTGTCTCTGACCGCCGGATAACGCCTTTGGTTTGCGTTCAAGAAACTTTTCGATATCAAGAATACGCGCGGCTTCGTGAACGCGCTTGTCGATTTCGGCTTTGGGAACTTTCTTGATCCTGAGACCGAATGCCATGTTTTCATAGACTGACATGTGGGGATAAAGGGCGTAGTTCTGGAATACCATGGCGATATTCCTGTCTTTCGGTGGAACATCGTTCATTTTTTCGCCGTCAATGAGGAGTTCGCCTTCGGTGATGTCCTCAAGACCCGCGACCATTCTGAGCGTGGTAGATTTACCGCAGCCCGAAGGTCCTACTAAAACGACAAATTCCTTGTCCTCGACTGTGATGTTGGCTTTATCGACTGCTCGAACTCCGCCGTCATACACCTTTGAAATTCCTTTCAATTCAACTTTTGCCATACGCTGGCCTCCCTTATGGGTTATTTTATGGTAATAATATAACACAAAAAGGGGTAAACGTCAATGTAAAAAAAAAGACAGTGTGCCTGGACGTCAGGGCTTTCACCCTATGCACACCGTCTGTAATATGAGAGGTAAGCCCTCCCGGTGATTAAATTATCGGCCATTTCTTCATAGACTTTAGAGCTAAAAAGGTGACAGTCACCACTTAAGAATCGCCATAACGTAGGAAAAAAGTGAAAAAGGTGTCAGTCACCTCTTAAGAATCGCCGTATCGTGAGAATAAAGTGAAAAAGGTGACAGTCACCTCTTAAAATAGTCTTAAATTTGTTTGTAATTTTCCAGAAAGGAACCAAGCCTGCGCATAGCGTCAGCCAGCGTGTCCTTGTCCGGCAGGAAAACGATGCGGAAATGGTCAGGTTCTTTCCAGTTGAAACCGGTGCCGTGAACAAGAAGGAGGTGCCGGCTGCGCAGAAGGTCAAGCATGAACTTTACGTCGTCAGTGATATTAAAACGTTTTATATCTACTTTCGGGAAGCAATAAAGAGCGCCCTTGGGTTTCACAACAGAGAGACCGGGAATCTGATTAACCATGTTAAAAGCGATGTCTCTCTGTTCGCGCAGCCGGCCTCCCGGCAGTATCAAATCTTTAATGCTTTGATACCCCCCCAAAGCGGTTTGAATCCCCATTTGGGCGATCATGCTCGGGCAAAGGCGCATATTGGCAAGCATATCAAGACCTTCGACATAATCGCAGGCGATTTTCTTGTTGCCGGACAGAACCATCCAGCCGGCGCGGAAACCAGCCGCGCGCCAAGCCTTGCTTAAACCGTCAAAACTGATGGTCAGGCAGTCAGGCGCTATTGTAGACATCGGTATGTGCTTCACGTCATCGTATGTGATTCTGCCGTAGATTTCATCGGCGTAAATTATAAGTTCATGTTCTCTTGCGATCTGCGCGATACCTTCCAAAACACCGCGGTCGTAAACCGCGCCTGTAGGATTGTTCGGGTTAATCACAACAATGGCTTTTGTTCTCGGCGTAATTTTAGCGCGGATGTCGTTTAAATCCGGGTTCCAGTCCGATGCTTCGTCGCAAAGATAATGAACTGCCTTACCGCCCGCAAGCGTCGCCGTCGCTGTCCACAAAGGATAATCCGGCATGGGAATAAGAACCTCGTCGCCCGAGTCCAGCAGGGCTTGCATCGACATTGATATAAGTTCGCTGACGCCGTTTCCAATGAAAATATCATCGATTCCCACATCCATCACTCCTTTAGACTGGAAATCGTGCATAACCGCTTTTCGCGCGGCAAAAAGCCCGCGTGAGTCGCCGTAGGCTTGAGCATTGGGGAGGTTGAGCACGATGTCGTGGACAATTTCATCGGGCGTGTTTAAGCCGAAGGAAGCGGGGCTTCCAACATTGAGTTTAATTATTTTATAGCCTTCTTCTTCAAGTTTTTTCGCTTCTTTAAGCACAGGCCCGCGTATCTCATAACAAACATTTTCCAGTTTTGATGATTTTTCTATATTTTTCATTATTTAACCAACTCCTAATTTGCGCTTTTTTTTCTAATCCAAAAATCCAGCGATTTAAGATTCTTGAGTTTCCTGATTTTTAATATCGAAAATCCATTTACCTGCTTCGTCGATATATTTCCTGACAACCGCTATATGAATTTCCGTCCCCATTTTATCGGTTTCTTTTTTCCAGTGTTCAATGTTTTTTATCGCTTTTAGAACCCTGTCTTTTCCGCTTTTGGCAAGCTGGCCGCAGGCTGCAGGATTTACAGAATGTTTTTCAATGGAGCTGTATAAAAAATACGCCGAAAGCCCTGTTAAAATTGTATCGTCTGACGATACCGCAAGAGAAGAAAATTCCGGCTCCGCCTGATTAAACAAACCGCCTATAAGGTACGAAAAACCGTGAAACCACCTCACCCATTGTCTTTCCTTTCCTTTGCACTTTCCGAGATAGGTCTTAAAAAAAGCGGCGGCGTCAGCATGGTTGCCGCTTAAAATCCTCGCCGAGCCGAAAATCAGGATATTTTTCTCGACCACAGCCGGTTTAGCCAGCAATGCCTTTGCTTCCAGTTTTAAAACAGATTGAAAGTCGGATATAACCAGGTACGAACTGGCTAAAAGACGCACATAACGGGCGTTATACCGGTTTTTTACGTAAATTTTTTGCTCCAAATAATACGCTAAAGCAGGCCAATCTTCTCGCTCTAAGAGCGAAAGAAGCCGATAATTAAAGAAGAAAAATACACTCACACCAATAAGGAGCAAAGACATGAGAAGGAGCATCGGTATTGTGATATATCGAAAACTGGCGGCGTATCCATGTCCGAAGAGCACCGGTAATAGGACAGTGATGAATACAACAATAGCCATTATAAAGCAAAAAGCGATAATCAGGTATTTGAACTTCAATGAAAACACTCCTATAATAAGAAATGATAAGGTAAAGAATATATTACGTCAACGGATGTGCGGCATATGACGGAGTCAAGCATGAATGATGTTTTGGTAAAAGACATAAAACCCAACAGCTATTTTACAACGCCGGTCTACCTTGATAAGGCTTTTATTATCACAGCCCCTGAAATGCCGATAAGCGACGAGTTAATCCTCTTACTCGAAAAATGGCATTTTAAAGCGGTAATCTGCGACGGCGAAGCAACCACCGAATTTTCAGGCAAAGACGGCGGAAGCGGCATGGCAACCGAGGAAGGGGGGACGACAATCGGACTGTCTCAGCAGTCGGACGGGGACAAGCTTCAAAAAGCCGAGGAGTTTTATTCCAGTTTCCTGTTCTTTGTTGAAAATGTATTCGTTAAAGCGTCCGTATCGGACGAACTGGACGAGAAGGCAATAACAGAAAAAATTAAGGATATTGTTGAATATATAAGGGAAGACCGAAGGTTCCTGATGAGGGTATTAAAGAACATCGAACCGGCGCCGGGAAGGAACTACCTTGCCACCCATTCGGTCCGCTCAACCATTATTTCGATAATAATCGGCTCCTATCTGAAACTTCCCAATTACCGTCTAATCGAGCTGGGAGTCGCCGCTCTTATGCATGAGGCGGGAATGTTAAAACTGCCTTCAAATGTTTACCTCAGCGAAAGAGCGTTGAATCCGCAGGAGCAGAAAGCCATTCTTACCCATCCGATTCTTGGATACAGCATGTTAAAATCTTTCGACTTTCCGCTTCCGGTCTGCCTTGCGGCTCTTGAACATCACGAGCGTGAAAACGGAAGCGGTTATCCGCGCAAACTAAGCAATGAGAAAATCAGCCTATATTCGAAAATTATCGCCGTCGCCTGCTCTTATGAAGCCCTCAATTCAAAACGCCCCCACAAGGAAGCGAAAGACGGCTACACCGGAATGTTGGAGCTTTTAAAAAATGAAGGCAAGCAGTATGATGATACTATTGTAAGAGCGCTTGTTCTTTCATTATCTATTTATCCGATTGGTTTATATGTGCTTTTATCTAACGGGAAAAAAGGACAGGTTGTTGATGTTAACCCTGAAAATCCGCGTTTCCCGATAGTACAGATTTTCGGGGAGGTTACCCCGGACGGTAAATTTAAAATGATGCAGACGGCGCAAGATTCGCTTACGATTGTACGGCCATTGAACCGTACGGAGATTGATACCTAATATGGACCATTTGCTGCCGGTTTTAGTTTTACTCGCATTAGGCGCGGTTATCATCAGCGGCGTATTTACGCTTTTTATTTCGGCTGTTGTTTTATCAAGAAAATCGCGTTTGGAAAAAGAACAGAGTAAAAAATATAAATCTGTTTTAAAAATATTAGATAACCCCAATAAAATATTATTAGCATGCCGTATCTGGCGCATTATTTTCTGGGTGCTCGCGTCATTTTGCGTCGTTATATTCTGGGCTTTCTCCAGCCTGTTTACGCAGAAAATGTATTTTTGGATTATGCTTGCGCTTGAATTATTTATATTATGCCTTATTATTGCATTAATCGGCGAGGGTCTTCCAAAACTGCTGTCACATACAAAGCCGGAAAAAGCCGCCGCCTTTCTTCTTCCCGTAATGAAGATTCTTTCCATTCCGCTTTTGCCATTTGTTCTGCCCGCTTTAAAGTTCGCTTCATTTTTTAATAAGACCGTTCATCCTGAAATTGACGGCAGCGCCATAACCGAAGAAGAACTTCAGAACGAGCTTCGCAATACCCTTATCGAAGGAGAAAAATCCGGCGTGGTTGAAAGCAGAGAACGCGACATGGTGGAAGGCGTTTTCTATCTTGGCGATCGTTCTGTCGGCGCGTTTATGACCCACCGCTCCGAGATTCAATGGCTTGATATTAACCTCCCCTACGAAGAAATCAACGCAAAGGTTATTGAACACCGAGAGCAAAGATGTTTTCCTGTTGTGAACGCGAATCCCGACGAAATTATCGGGGCGGTATACCTTGAAGATATAATTATTGACTGCGGACAGGAAAAACCGCTTGGGTTGCGCTCGATTATGAAAAAAGCGCAGTTTGTTCCCGAGACAATGCCTGCGATAAAAGCTTTTGAATCTTTTAAACACGGGCAGTCAAACTTTTTATTTGTGATGGATGAATACGGAGGACTTTCCGGGATTATTTCCATTACAGCTCTGGTCGAAGAAATTGTAGGAGAACTTTCCACTCCTGTTGTTAACGAAGAGCCGTTATTAAAACAGGAAGACGGAACATGGCTCGCGGACGGTACGCTTAATATTGACGACGCGGCAAAAGGGCTTTCCATTACCATCAGCGAAGAAGGTGATTTTCATACGCTCGCCGGGCTTGTGCTTCACATTGCGGGAGAGCTTCCGAAGGTCGGAGACAGTTTTGAATATCAGGGATATAAATTTAAAGTTGTGGATAAAGACGGGAACAGAATTGATAAATTATTAATAAAAAAGATTGATTAAAAATTGGTTAGAGAAAGACTTCGCGCAAAGACGCAAAGGACGCGGAGGGGAAGAGTGTTTAATGGTTATTAATTTTAACGAGTTGGGTGTTTTGCCTTGTTTTATAGAAAAACTGAACGAGAGAAAAATAACAGAGCCGACTGATATTCAGCGAAAAGTTATTCCTTGTCTTAATGAAGATAAAAATGTTTTTTTTTCATCCGCTACAGGCACCGGTAAAACTTTTGCATATTTACTGCCGTTATTGAGTAAATTACTCAACCCAAATTCCGCCGGCGCCTCATTCGAACCTTCAGTTCGCGATCTGCGCGAAGGCCACGGTATAAAATTTTTAATAATAGCTCCCACTTTAGAGCTTTGCACTCAAATCAAAGGCGAGCTGGATTTTCTGTCGGAGGGAACAGAATTAAAATCCGCGCTGCTAATCGGCAGTGTAAACATCGAACGGCAGATCGAAAATCTGAAAAAAAACAAACCGGATATTGTCGTTGGAAACCCAAACAGACTGCTTGTTCTCGCGAAAAAGAAATTATTAAAAATCGACAGCCTCCGGTACATTGTATTCGACGAAGCCGACAGGCTTGTAAGCGACGAGATGACAGACGATACGCGCGAATTGTGTAAAATCATTACGCGAAATGCCAAAAAAAATGATAAAGATTTATTAATAGCGGCGTGTTCTGCGACAATGAATAAAAAGAACAGGGAAAAATTATTAGAAACCATATCGGCGCCGCAGGCTGAATTTATAGAATCGGAAGACCAGGAAATTCTTCGCGAAAAAATAGAACATTGGGCGATTTTCAGCGAAAAACGGCGCAAAGATCAAACTTTACGCTCGCTTATATCAGCGTTAAAAGGCAAAAAGAAACGAATTAAAACGCTTGTTTTCACAAGCCGCGGCGATGAGGCGTCATTAATCCTTTCGCGCCTTCAGTTCCATCACGTTAACGCGGCGGGTCTTTTCGGTAAAGCCGGGAAAAAACCCCTTCCCGGCGCGGAGCGCAAGGCGGCGCTGGACGGTTTCCGCCAAGGCAGTATAGAAACGCTTGTTTCCACAGATTTGGCGGCGCGCGGACTTGATATACAGGGCATAACACATGTAATCGCTCTCGATGTCCCGGATAACGAAGAGGTGTACATTCACCGCTGCGGCAGAACGGCGCGCGCCGGAAAACGCGGAGTAATGATCACAATAGGCGACGAAACTCAAATGCGCCTTTTATCCGTAATGGAAAAAAAATTAAAAATCAGGGTACAGCCGAAAGAACTCCATTACGGGAAAATATGCGTCCCTGAACTTGAATAATCTTCATTTCCGGCAGTTGATTCAAACTCAAATTAGAATGATAATAATTACAGAAAGGTATTTATGAAAATAGCCATGTTTACAGACGCATATTGGCCGAGAGTCAACGGCGTAACTGTATCGGTTGATTCATTCTCACGCGAACTCGTTAACGAAGGCAATGATGTTCTTATAGTCTGCTCTTCATATCCCGAAGACGGAAATACTCCCATTTCTTTTCAGAAAAACACGCCAAAAACAAAAGAGCCGTTAATTGTTAAAATTCCTTCCCTGCCGGTATTCGTTTCCAAAGAAGACAGGCTTGCAAGGTACAGCAAGATGAACTGGGTATTCAAACAGGTTGATACTTTTAATCCCGACATTATTCATGTAAATACAGAATTAATGATCGGCGAATTCGGAATATGGTACGCAAGAACCCACAACCTGCCGATTATTTATACATTTCATACCATGTGGGAAGATTACGGTCCCAATTATTTTCCGTTCCTTCCGGTTTTTTTTGTCAGATTTGTTATACGCGGAATGTTAAAAAACATTTTAAGGCGCGCGTACAGGGTAATAGTTCCTACCGAGCAAATTCGCCAGACAGTTCTTCATTATAAACTGGATTCAAAACCTTTTTTACTCCCTACAGGAATTGAATTGGATTTTTTTAAACACGAAGAAAAAGTTGTCGCGGCATTTCGCGTAAAACTCGAAGAGCTTTTTCCTCAGCTTAAAAACAAAAGAATTCTTCTCTTTGTGGGAAGAATAGGAAAAGAAAAAAACATCGGATTCCTGTTAAAAATACTTCCCGGTATTCTTGCCAAACATCCTGACGTTATTCTTTTAATTGCGGGTAACGGTCCCGATCTTGAATATTACAAAGAAGAAACACGCAAGCTCGGAATAGAAGACATCTGCGTTTTTACAGGTTATTTCGATCGCAAGGATTTGGCACTTGTTTATTCTATCTCGGAACTATTTTTATTTCCCTCCATGACAGATACTCAGGGGCTTGTAACTCTGGAAGCGATGCTTTCAGGCACTCCGGTGGTGGCAATCGGCGCTTTAGGCACTCTTACTGTAATGGGAGGAGACAACGGCGGCTTCATGGTAAAAAACGATCAGCAGGAATTTTCATCAAGAGTTCTTGAACTATTGGAAGATAAAGAATTGCACGCTAAAAAATCCGAAGAAGCGAAAATACACGCCAAATCATGGTCTATAGAAGAGATGACAAAAAAACTTATTGACATATATAAAACAACAATATCAGATTATACGGAAGAATTCGGATATCGTATAACACCTGTCTGGGAACTCTTAATAGAAAAGAGATGGTGGAAGATTAACAACATGATATTAAAAAAGAAAACAAGAGAAAGCTGGCAGAAAATACTTGTAAAATTAAGATCGCCTTAATTTAAAGAACGCTCTGTAAAAATTGCCTTAAACGATCATTCTGCGGATTTGTAAATAAATTTTCGGGCTTTCCTTCTTCTAAAATTGAGCCTTCAAACATGAACACTACCCTGTTTGCGACTTCGCGCGCGAAACCCATTTCATGGCTTACAACAAGCATTGTCATTCCCGCGCCCGCCAACTGCTTCATTACGGCTAACACTTCGCCGACAAGTTCAGGGTCTAAGGCCGAAGTCGGCTCGTCAAAAAGCATAATGCGCGGCTCCATTGCAAGCGCGCGCGCGATTGCAACACGCTGCTGCTGTCCGCCTGAAAGCTGTGAAGGATACGCGTCAACCTTGTCGCTTAAACCAACCCTTTCCAGTATCTGACGGGATCTTGCGCGTGCCTCTTCTGCGGATAGTTTTCGCACATTCAAAGGCGCGAGCATCACATTTTCAAGAGCCGTTTTATGCGGAAAAAGATTGAATCGTTGAAATACCATGCCCACTTCAAGTAGAATTTTATTACGTTCATCATAATGCATTTTTACGCTGTTCACGCCGTTATGACAGTCAAACAGTAAATTGTCTTCTATGTAAATCTGTCCTTCGTCAATATTTTCCAGCTTGTTAAGAGTGCGAAGATACGTCGATTTACCGGCGCCCGAGGGTCCGATGATGCAGACAACTTCGCTTTGCTCCACGGTTAATGAAACATTTTTTAAAACTTCAAGAGGACCTCTTCCGCCGCCTCCGTGAAATGTTTTACAAACCCCGACAGTTTTAATCATTGACATAGAAGGCTCACTCGTAAACCGAATATTTTTTTTCCAGTTTACGGAAAATAAAAGTAAACACGGCGGTAATAATCAAATAGAGGATCATCGCGGGGATGTATACAAGAGCCGATCTTGTGGAACCTTCGATATTTCTTGTCGCCTTTGTAATGTCAACTAACGCGATCATGGAAACAAGAGACGCGTCTTTTAACATCATTATAAATTCATTGCCGACAGGAGGTATTAAACGCCTGATTGACTGCGGAATAATAACAAGGCTCATAGTCTGCCAGTAAGACAAACCCAAAGCGCGGGATGCTTCAAACTGTCCTTTATCGATACTTTGAATCGCAGCTCTTATAATCTCCGCGCAGTAAGCTGCGGCATTTAACGAAAAAGCGATAAACGCGGCAAGAAAACGGTTGTTGATTGTAAGAGCCGGAATAATCATCGGAAGCGCGTAATAGACAAAATAAAGCTGCATTAAAAGCGGCGTTCCTCTGAAAAAGAAAACATAAGCGCTGCACAATTTATTAATAATAACATTTTTGGACATCTTCCCCAAAGCAAGGAAGAGACTGAGAACAAGCCCTGCGCTGACAGCCAACACCGTCAGCGCGATAGTAACTCTGGCGCCCCTGAGAAGCTGGGGCATCCATGAAACAATAATTGTCCTGAGTGTATCCATTAATCCTTATCGCCGCACGGGAGATACAAGATCCATCCCGTTAAAAATATCATGCGATATTCTAAGCATGGTTCCGTCTTCAAAAAGCGAATCTAACGCTTTATCAATCGCTTCTGTCAGAGCGTCGTTACCTTTTCTCATACAGACGCCGAACTCTTCTTCTCCGCCCTGCCATACGATTTCAAAAATATCGGAACGGGCAACATATTCATACGCGACCAAAAGATCTGTCATAATTGCGTCAACCCTATTTAATTCCAGCTCGTTAAAACAGTACATTACTTTGTCGTATTCATGAACGGTAAATTTAAGTCCGCTGTCCGCAAGCTCCGCCATATAATCATCAGAGGTTGTATCCGCCTGATACGCAACCCCAAGACCGGCTAGATCCTGCGGCGCTCTTACCAAATGCTTTGAATTTTTCGGCATTACAATGGCGAGAGTGTTTTGAATGTACGGTTTACTGAAATTATGAGCGTTTTTTCTAGCGTCGTTAATTGTTACAGACGAGATAATACAATCAAATTTCCTGGTATTAACAGCGGCAAATATACCGTCCCATGCGGTATCGACGTATTGAACCTTTAAATTCAACCTGTCCGCAAGCGCTTTTCCAAGGCTTACGTCAAAACCGATCGGAGTTGAGCCGTCTTCGGCAAAATATTCCATAGGCGGATAGCCGATTTCCATCCCTACCATTAAAACGCCTTCTTTTATGGTAAGGCCCCCTGAATCCTTTGAACAGCCTGCAAATATTAATGTAATAAAAACCAAGAGAGATAAAGTAATTACAATTTTCCTCATTATTTGTCCCCTTATAGCGCGGAATTTTTATTAAATTTAAATGAAATATGTATTAATGTCAATATATTAATAATACCAATAGCATATTAATATTATCCAATCGTATGATTTTCTAACAATGTAGGATTTATACAATTATTGGTATTTAAAAACTAATTATAATAATATAGTTATATTTTTATTTGACAAATACAAAATGTTTATTTACGATTGGAATTATAAAGACTTCATTTGTAAGTATATTCACAAAAAAAGGGGTGTTAGAAAACAGATGCCAGCATTGCATCAGGACAGCGGCAATCCGGCTGTCAAAAACAGTGATTTTCATTTTATTCGTTCACGTTTAAATAATGCGTTCATGGAAGCGATGAAATATCCGCTTATTACAATATGCGCGAGCGCCGGATACGGTAAAACAACAGCCGCCGGTGATTTTGTACAGGCATATCAGGCAAACACAGTCTGGGTACAGCTTTCCGAGCGCGATAATGTCGGCGCGCGTTTTTGGGAAAATCTCTCCCACAGTATGTCGCAGATTAGCGCGGAGTTTTCTTCATCGTTAATAAAACTCGGGTTTCCCGATACCGCGGAAAAATTAAAACAATATTTTACCTTGCAGAGTAAATTTACAGATAAAAAACGCAGGATTATAGTTTTTGACGACTGTCATTTCATTGAAAACCCCGCTGTAATCAGGTTTGTGGAAGAAGCCATCAAAAATTTACCGCCTGTTACTAATATTTTTTTAATTTCCCGCTCAACGCCGCGCCTTAATATCGCGGGGCTTATTTCAAGCGATCAAATATACGAAGCAAACGAGGATATTCTCAGATTTACAGAGAGCGAGCTTGCGCAGTATTTCCGCAGTCAGGGAATCACTTTACAGCCTGATACCCTGCGTTCAATCTGGCAGGACACAGAAGGATGGGCGTTCGCGCTGAATTATATCGCAAGATCGTATAAAAAAGCCCCGGGTTATGAAGGATATTTGCGTAACGCGATGAAATCAAATATTTTCCGTTTTATGGAAACGGAAATTTGGGATACAATTTCCGCCCGTCTTAAAATTTTTTTGGTGCGGCTTTCTTTGATAGATCATCTTTCTGTGGAACTTATTTCACAGTTAGGCGGCACAGACGAAAGTCTTGTAGCAGAACTTGAAAAACAAAACGACTATGTAAGGCGCGACAGTTATATTAACGCTTATTTAATTCACCCGCTTTTTCTGGAATTTCTGGCAACAAAGCAGGATATCCTTTCCGCTGAGCTGAAACGCGAAACATATTCAATAGCCGGAGTTTGGTGTAACAAAAACGGTTTTAAAATTGACGCTCTTTCCTATTTTGAAAAGATCGAGGATTATAACGCCATTGTCGGAATGTTCATCGGCTCTCCCGCTGAAATACCTTTCGATATTTCCTGTTATGCGGCGCAAATATTGAATAAAGCGCCGCAGAGTGCTTTTGATACGGTTATCTATCTTGCGTCTACTCACTTGCGTACAATAATGTGTCAGGGTCTTTGGGATGAAGCGGATAAAAAAGCTGCTTATTATGAAGAAATCTTTTTAAAATTACCGGATGACAATCCTTTTAAAATAAGCACATTACGCAGTATTTATTATTGCTGGGCTCTTATCCGCATGGCTATAGGCGT
>WQSF01000050.1 GCA_009788065.1 Treponema sp. | reverse complement strand
TTAAAGATTTTTCTGTCTTCCGCTTTGTCGATTGTCTCAGGTGAAGAGCCGAGAAGTTTAACATTGTATTGATCTAAAAAACCGGCGCGGGCAAGCTGCATACACAATGTAAGCCCTGTCTGTCCGCCTAAGCCTGACAAAATGCTGTCCGGGCGTTCCTTTTCGATAATACGTTTTATAGTTGTTAAGGTTAAAGGCTCGATGTAAATTTTATCCGCGATGTTGTTATCTGTCATTATTGTCGCCGGGTTTGAATTGGCAAGAACAATCTCGATCCCGTCTTCACGAAGAACTCTGCAAGCCTGTGTGCCAGCGTAATCAAATTCCGCCGCCTGACCGATAACGATAGGGCCTGAACCGATTACTAAAACTTTTTTAATATTTTTATTTAGAGGCATAATTGTTACACCTCTCTATGAACTTGTCGAATAAAAAACCGGTGTCCAACGGGCCGCCGCAGGCTTCAGGATGGAACTGAACAGAAAACGAAACACCATAATCAAGTCCTTCGCAGCTTCCGTCGTTTACATTGATGAAAGAACTGTTATCCGCAACTACTTCGTAGCCGTGGTTTTGGCTTGTAATGTACACCATCCCCGTTTGAGTATCCTTAACAGGCTGGTTTGCTCCCCGGTGTCCGAATTTTAATTTTCTGGTTTTATATCCGTTTGCCATAGCCAAAACTTGATGCCCCATGCAAATTCCAAAAATCGGTATACCGGTTTTAATAAGAGATTTTAAAGTTTCTATTATCGCCTTGTTGGCAGGATCGGCAGGATCGCCGGGACCGTTACTCAACATGATGCCGTTAGGTTTATATTTAATAATTTCTTCCGCAGAAGTGTTATGCGGAAATATTTGCACTTCGCAGCCTCTTTTTAAAAGAGCGTTTGCGATTCCGCGTTTGGCGCCGTAATCCATCAACGCGATACGCCTGACAGCCTGCGATTCCGGTAAATTTTTCCCGGTTGTTTTTGATGAAACACTTGCTATCGGGTTTACAACAGTATACTTTTTTATTTCTTCGTAGTCAGCGTCTGTCGGCGTGCGGGAAGAAATTTTACCGTTCATAACGCCGTTTTGACGGATTATTTTTGTAAGCGCGCGGGTGTCGATTCCGCAAAGCCCGATAATACCGCGTTCTTTTAAGAAAGTATCAAGATCGTTTTTACTTCTAAAGTTGGAAGGAACAGCGCACGGATATTTTACAATGTACGCTTTCGCGCCGACATTGGCGCTTTCAAAATCTTCGGGGATTACACCGTAATTCCCGATTAAAGGAAATGTCTGTAAAACAATCTGCCCCGAGTAACTTGGATCGGTTAATGTTTCCAGATAACCTGTCATTCCGGTAGTAAAGACGATCTCCCCTGTTACATCACCCTGAGCGCCGAAAGATTCACCTTCAAATATTTTACCATTCCCCAGAATTAAATAGGCTTTGCTGCCGTTCATGTATTTCCCTTTGATGAACGCCTTTGTTCAATATATTCAGTATGGAGAAAATGAAAGGTGTTGTCTAGTCTTGGGCAGCAGCGCTTTTAAAATTAATTTTTAACAACCATCTTTTTTGCACGTATGCGCTGTATTAATCACTCAAAAACGTTTTTCTTTGCCATGTTCACGTCTGTATTCCCTGTAAAACACGCCGTACAGAATGACAGATCGCATTTACCGCACGCGTTTTTAAGCGCATCTATGCTGATGTATCCTAAACTGTCGGCGCCTATTTTACTGCGGATTTCATCAAGGTTCATATTGTTGGCGATTAAATTTTCTTCGCTGTCGATATCGGTTCCGTAATGACAGGTATGGCGGAACGGCGGCGATGAAACGCGCATATGAACTTCTTTCGCGCCTGCGTTTTTAAGATTTTTAACAATCTTTTCGCTTGTTGTTCCGCGCACGATTGAATCATCAACAAGCACGATGCTTTTTCCGCTGATATTAGCGGACAGCGGATTTAATTTCAACCTGACCGCGCTGTCGCGTTTGCTTTGCGTCGGATAGATAAAACTCCTGCCGATATATCTGTTTTTAACAAATCCTGTAACCAGCGGAATACCGCTTGCCGCGCTGTAACCGCACGCCGCGTCGAGTCCCGAGTCAGGTACACCGCAAACTGCGTCGGCGCTTACAGGGTACTCGCGAGCCAGCGCAAGACCCATGTTGTAGCGCGCCTCGTACACGCTTAAACCATCGATCACCGAATCGGGGCGTGCGAAATAAACATATTCAAAAATGCAAAGCCCGTGATCACGATTCGATTTTTCGCTGTTAATATTTAACCGCTCTGTTACCTCTCCGTGTTCAATCATTACAACCTCACCGGGTTGTACATCGCGTACAAATTCAAAACCGCAGGTTTCAAGCGCGCAGGATTCTGAAGCGACAGCGCAGCCGATGCCGTTTTTTCCAATGCAAAGCGGACGAAAACCGTTCGGGTCGCGCACGGCGATCAATTTATTTTTACTGGTAACGATTACAAGCGAAAACGCGCCGCGCAATAAACCTGCGGCATGCGCGACACCCTGCAGCGAACTTTTTTCCATATTAATACAGTACGCAATTAAGGAAGAGACAACTTCGCTGTCGCTTGTAGCGTTAAAATTTAAACCAAGATTTAAAAGATCCGCACGAATTTCTTTCGCGTTTATGATATTACCGTTGTGCGCTGTCGCGATTCTACCTGTCAGATATTCGGTAACAAACGGCCCCGCGTTTTCTTTACAAGACTGACCTGTTGTAGAATAGCGCGTGTGCCCGACAGCTACTTTTCCCCTGGGCAGACGCGCAAGTTCTTCGCCGGAAAATACTTCGCTTACAAGCCCTTCATCTTTATGACAAATAATACTGCGGTTATTAGCAACGGCTATACCGGCTCCTTCCTGCCCGCGATGCTGTAAAGCAAGCAAACCATTATAGGTTACTCCGACAGCTTCATCAGAAAATAAACTAACGCCAAAAACAGCGCACTCCTCGTTCAACTTATCAGTTCGCATATGTTTTTAAAATCCCCTCCGCAATTGCTTTCTTTGTAGAACGTAAATCCATCGCTTGTTTTTCTATGAAACGGTGCGCTTCCTGTTCTGACAGACTAAGGTATGAAATCAACATACACTTTGCCCTGTCAATTATTCTTATATCTTCGATCTTTTGTTTTAATCTTGCGTTCTCATCCTGAATCCGTTTAAACCTGCCGCTTACTGATCTTGCAAGAGTTAAAACAGACCAAAAAAATTGTTTGTCTATAGGTTTGGAAATTGTCAGAATGCCGTCTTGTTGGCATACTGCTGAGACTGTATTAAAATGTTCGCTGTTTACGGCGAGGATTACCTGCGAAAAACCTTTAACCGCGATGTGGCGGGCTAAATCTTCGCCGCTTTCATCTGTAAGCGGCGCGTCTACAACCACAATGTTAAAGTTTTTTTCTAAAAGCATTCTTCGCGCTTCTCCCGCAGAACCGGTTATTTTTATTCGCTTAATGGAAGCAATAGCCAGCGCTTCAGTAAAGAGCGAAACATTTGAATTCGAACCGCTCTTTTCTGAATTTGTTACTATTAACACAGACTCGCTGCCCGCAACGGAGCTTTCCATTATTAACCGCCTTCCTATCCCGCATTAACAAACATTAAAATATCTTTCTTTATAAAAATTTACTTTATCCGCGCCTGCAGCGGCAAAATCCTTCGCCTCATCTTTTTTAATCTTTATAAATTTTGATAAAAGATGTTCACCGAGTATATTTTTTACAAAAGCGCTTTTTTCCGCCAGCTCGATTGCTTCTTCTAAACTACGGGGAAGAAGAGCAAGATCCTTTGTAATATTACTGTCTGCGGTATATAAATCTTCATCCACCGCATTCGCCAGAGGAAGAATTTTTTCGATACCGTCAAGTCCGGCGCTGATAATTAACGCAAACGCAAGGTACGGATTTAACGAAGGATCGGGGGATCGAAGTTCCATTCTTACATTATCGCCTGAAGCCGCGGGAATTCGCACAAGCTGGGAGCGGTTTTGATGCGACCATGACACATATTTCGGCGCTTCAAACATACCAAGCCGTTCATAAGAATTTGCAAGCGGATTCAGGAACAGCATTATCTCCTGAATCTTGTCCAGAATACCGGCGATAAAACATTCAGCCGCTTTAGAAAATCTGCCGTTATCGTTCTTGAAAATATTTACACCGTTCTGGTAAAGAGAAAGATTGATGTGCATTCCATTACCCGGCGTGTTAGACAGAGGTTTCGGCATAAAAGAAGCAAACAATCCGTTACGCGAAGCAATTGCCTTTACAACTGTTTTAAATGTTTGCAGATTATCAGCGCTCACAACCGGATCGTCAAATTTAAAATCAATCTCATTCTGTCCCGGCCCCTGTTCATGGTGAGAGCTTTCCGGCTTTATCCCCATCTCTTCGAGGGTAAGGCATATCTCACGGCGTATATCTTCACCTTTGTCCAGCGGAGAAATATCCATATAAGTGCCTTTGTCCAGAGTGATGTCCGACGGTTCGCCGTTTTCGTTTGTTTTAAAAAGATAGAACTCGCACTCGGCGCCTATCTTGCAGATATAACCGGTCTTTTTCATTCTCTCTGTTACTTTTTTTAAGACAAGTCTTGTGTCATGTTCAAACGCCTGATTGTCAGGTGTTTTAATATCGCAGAAAAAACGTATAACTCTGCCGGGACCCGGACGCCATGGAAGAACAGCCATCGTTGACGGATCGGGAAACAAAAATAAATCCGATTGAGTAATATCACGAAAACCGCGAATTACATGCGCGTCAAAAGAAATGCCGTTTTTAAGCGCAAATGCAAGTTCATCCGCCATTATGGAAATGTTTTTTTGAAAACCGAATATATCACAAAAATTAAGACGAATAAATTTTACATCGTTTTCTTTTACAAACTCTAAAACTTCATTCATAATCACTCCTTATTAAAATCATTCCACAGTAACGCTTTTGGCAAGGTTACGCGGTTTATCAATATCCAAACCTTTGTTCGCGGCTACATAATAACTGAAAAGCTGTAAAACAATAACCGACAAAGACGGCGAAAACAAATCGGTTACCTGCGGCAGACTTATATGGTAAAGTTTTTCGTTCATGGTGTCAGCCTTGCCCTCGGGACAACTGCCGATTAAAAGCACTTTCGCGCCCCGGCTTATAACCTGCTCGGCATTACTCATAATCTTTCCGTACAAGTACAGGCAATTCGAAAGCGCTACAACAAGAGTATTTTCTTCCACAAGCGAAATTGTGCCGTGCTTTAACTCGCCGCCCGCGTAAGCTTCCGAATGAATGTAAGAAATTTCTTTTAACTTTAAGGAGCCTTCCAGCGAAATTGCGTAATCAATATTTCTGCCGATGAAAAAAATGCTCTTGTAGCCGACGCAGGTGGAAGCGTACATTTGGATTGAACCGATCCGCTCAAGAATTGAAGACGCTTTATCAGGCAAACCGCCAATTTCATTAATATAATTCTGCTCTTCCTGAACAGTTAACTTTCCAAGTCTAACGGCGAAACGAATCGCCAGAATGTAAAGCAGTACAAGTTGCGCGGAAAACGCTTTAGTTGTCGCTACCGCAATCTCGGGACCCGCCGCCGTGAAAAGACAAAAATCGGTTTCCTTCGCGATTGTGCTTCCAACTACATTTACGATAGAAAGCGTTGCGGCTCCCCTCGATTTCGCCTCTCTCATAGCGGCAATCGTATCGGCGGTTTCGCCTGATTGGGTTACTAAAATAACAAGCGTTTTATTATTGATGATTGCGTCCTTGTAGCGAAACTCGCTTGCAAGTTCAACTTCCACGGATATTCTGCAAATTTTTTCAAACACGTATTTCGCGGTAACTCCGGCGTTATATGCCGAGCCGCATGCTGTTATTACAATTTTATTAAAACGCGAAATGTCAATTTTTTCCAATATATTTTTATTATTTCCGTCTATGACCGCAGATTGAATTGTATCGCGAAGAACCTTAGGCTGTTCCATAATTTCTTTCAGCATAAAATGCGGATAACCGTCCTTTTCTGCGCTGTCCATGCTCCATGTTACAGTTTCAATATCTTTATGAAGCGGCTCTTTGTCCATGTTAAAAAACAGGACGTTTTCCGCGTTTGCCGCGCAGCCGCGGCGAAGAACGGCTATTTCTTTATCATTGAGATAACAAACTTTGTTTGTGTGTTTTAACACCGCAGGCACATCGGAAGCAATAAAATTTCCGTGATCGCTTATACCGATGATTAACGGATTGTCTTTTTTTACCGCGACCAACATATCAGGCTCGTCAATACACATAATACCAAGGGCATAAGAGCCTTCAACCGCGTTAGAGACTTTGATAACAGCGTCAATTAAATCGCCGTCATAGTAATGCTCCGCAAGCTGCGCGATCACTTCGCTGTCTGTCTGCGATGCGAAAGACACGCCCCAATTTTCCAGGCGTTCTTTTAGCTGTTTGTAATTTTCGATAATACCGTTATGCACAACGGCGATTTTATTTTTACTGCCCACATGGGGATGAGAATTTATATCGGAAGGCTCTCCGTGAGTCGCCCAGCGTGTGTGTCCGATACCAAGATTTCCGGCAAGCGGTTTATTTTCTTTTAAACGCACCGCAAGGCGTTCTTCTAAAATCGCAAGCCTGCCTTTTTGCTTTACAACATCAAAGCCGTTGCGTCCGTAAATCGCGATGCCCGCTGAATCATAGCCGCGGTACTCAAGTTTTTTAAGACCGTCAACTATAATATCTACAGCGTCATCTTCTCCGATATAACCGATAATGCCGCACACGATAACCTTAACCTCGCGCGGTCATAAACCGCGCACTATAATCGAAAATGAAACGAAGTTTCATAATAACCTCAGTTCGCGGTATACAATTGCTTGTATGGATTTTTAGCGTTAGGTTTTAAAACAAAAAAATCGTCATGTAAAAGATAAGCGGCATCCATTCCAAAATGATCCGCGAATTCTTTTACGAAAGGTTCAATTTCAAGCTTATCATCTTCGCTCGCGACCTCAACGGCGACCTGTGCGGGAAGAGCGGTAAGCTCAACTGTCGTTCTGATAAAAATCTTTCCACCGTGCATTCCGGTTCCCGTAAAATTTCCGACAGGCGCAGCCAAAGATTGCCCCCCGCCTTCCGCTTCAATACCAAGCACCACAATAAGTCCGCCCGCAAGATATTCGCCGAGAAAACTACCCGCTCTGCCGCCGATCACAATTACAGGTTTTTTCTCTTTGTATTCTTTCATGTGAATACCGGTTCTGTAACCCGCGTTACCTTTAACAAAAATGCTCCCTCCGCGCATGGCGTAGCCAAGAGCGTCTCCCGCGTTACCGTGTATAATAATTTTTCCGTCATTCATTGTATCGCCTGTCGCATCCTGCGCGTTGCCATGCACTTCTATCACAGCGCCGTCGAGATAACAGCCAAGGGCGTTGCCGGGCGTACCGTTAATAATGAGCGTTTTATCTTTTAGAGCGCTGCCGATAAATCTTTCACCAAAACAGTCGTCAATATGGACATACTCGCCGGCGGCTTTAATTCGTTCATTTAATTCTCTAAAATGGTAGTTTTTCGCTAAAATGCTCATAAATGCCTCCTATGGCGTTTTAACTTCGTAAATAAAATAACGGCGTTCACCGGAGAGCAAAAAAGCCCATCAGCCAGAGAGCCGATTTACTGCCGTTTTACCGTCTGATGAACGCCTTTGTTCTATTGAATTTATACAAAAAAACAGTGTTATTAGTCAAGCCCCGTAAAATCCTTGCCTCCGGGTGAAAATTTTATTATTTTAAATTTATAACATTATGGAGGTTTTTATGAAAACAGTAGGAGTGACAGAATCGGTTGCAGTGAAACCGGAACAACTAATCGGTACCAAATGGGATAGCTGGTGCGAAACATACCGTGGAAAGATGTCAATGCAGTTTATTGATAAATCAAATTGCGTTTACATATCTGTTCCCAACGAGTTTCCGATGACATATACTGTCTCAGAAGGCAAATTATATGTCAGCGCGATAGAAGGACCATTTGAACTCAGGGGAGATGTGCTTTATAACAACGATCTTCCTGTATTTGAAAGAGCGGCATAACTTAGTAAATATTATGTTATTTCGTTCCGCCCAGTTTTATAATTCTTTCTTCTTTGGTAAACGCCATAAGTCCGGGCTTTTCACAAACCAGAGCAAAATCGATTGAATCAAGCGGCGTACGTTCGCGAATCAGGCTTGTGTAAATCCCGGCTTTTTCAACATTGCCGATTATTATGTAACCGTTTAATTTATTATCGCTGTAAAATAGTTTCTTGTATTCATTACCTTCGCTCTTTGAATAAACATCACCAGAATAATTCCCCGCAGTGATTATATGAAGTCCAAAAAAACCAATCGCGTTCATCGGTATTGCCTTTTCAAAACTTTTATCGCCGTACGCCATATTTATTCCGGCGCACTCGCCCTGCATATAGGCATTGGGCAAAAGCGCCATTATTTTTTTCTGTCCGCTTGAAACATCCGTATATTGAGTGCAGTCGCCGGCGGCGTAAATATCATTAACAGATGTTTCTGATTTGCCGTTTACGATAATACCGCGATCGATATCGGCGATATCTTTTAACAGTGATGTGTTTGGACGCACGCCGACAGCCAGAACAAGAACATCAAAATCGATTTTTTCGCCGCTTTCTAATATTGCGGAATTCTTTTCAAATACTTTTACACTGCTTGCAAGCTTAAAATCGATCCCTTTATTTTCCAGATGATCTTGAACAACCTTCGCGCCTTCTTCGTCGAGGATACTTGAAAGAATTCTTGGCGCAAGATCGACAACCGTTATTTTGGAAACTTTTTTTTGAATCCCTTCAGCGCATTTTAACCCGATCAAACCGGCGCCGATTATCAGCGCTTTAGCCCGCGGTTTCTTCTTAAGCATTCTATCGAGAAAGCGCGCGTCGTCAAGACTCATAAAGGTCGTCCTGTCCTTCACAGTGTCGAGCCCTTCAAACGGCGGCGTAAACGGAGATGAACCTGCCGCCACCAGCAGTTTATCGTAAGGTATGCTCTTTCCGTATAATAACAAAACTTGCTTTTTTTCCGCTTCAATTTTTGTCACAGTTGTACCGGTTAAAAGAGTGACATTATTATCAGTATAAAAACTGTTACTGCGGTATTTCATTGATTCTTCGGTTGCTTTTCCAAGCAGTAAATACGAAATGAGCGGGCGCGAATATGTATGATGCGGTTCATTGGTGATAACGGTAATTTCGCATTGCTTGTCTATCTGTCTGATTCCTTCAACAGCGCCGATACCTGCCGCAGAATTACCGATGATTACAATTTTTTTTATCATACTCAGCCCCTTTCCTCAAAAACAATCGCGCAGTTGGGGCAGCCGCTTACACAGGCAGGAACGCCGTCTGTCGTTTGCACGCACAGTTCGCATTTATCAACCGCGCCGTCTTCGGTGGGAGAAATCGCCCCGTAAGGACAGCTCAAAATACAGGTAAAACAGCTAACGCATTTCTCCTGATTTATGGTAATCACGCCTTTAGAAATTGTGAGCGCTCCTGTGATACATCCTTTTACACAAAGCGGTTCCTTGCAATGGCGGCAAGAAACGGCAAAACTGACTCCGTCTTTTTCTTCGATTTTAATTCTTGGCCTTATCTTAATGTCTTTTAAAGCGCGGGCCATATCTTTTTCATTTGTTCCTGCAAAGGCGCAGTAATATTCGCACAAGTGACAGCCTAAACACCACTTCTCATTAACATAAACTCTCTTCATATGCCGCTCCCTGCTTCTATTCCTAAAGTTTCAAATACTCGTCGCGCTCCGCGCCGACTGACACATAACGAATCGGACAGCCTACAGCTTCTTCGATAAAGCGTATATATTTAACCGCCGCGTCCGGCAATTCTTCCGCCCTGCGGCATTTTGAAATATCGGTTTTAAAACCGTCCAGATATTTAAGCGCGGGTTTTGCTTTTGTAAGTTTATCGCCAGAAGGAAACTGATCGGTTTGCGCACCGTCAATTTCATAAGCGGTACAAACAGGGATTTTATCAAGATAGGAAAGAACGTCCAATTTTGTAAGAGCGATTTCATTTGCGCCCTGCATCATTACGCCGTACTTACTCGCCACAACATCAAATGCGCCGACCCTGCGCGGTCTGCCTGTCGCGGCTCCGTACTCGGCGCCGGCTTCGCGGAGTTTTTCACCCTCTTCGCCGAACATTTCTACAGCGAACGGACCTTCGCCGACACAGCTTGAATATGCTTTCATTACTCCGATTACCGAGTTAATTTTCCTGCCGGGGATACCGGCTCCAATCGGCGCGTAAGCGGCAAGCGTCTGCGAAGATGTAGTGTACGGATAAATGCCAAAGTCAATATCGCGCAACGCTCCAAGCTGCGCTTCAAATAAAATTTTCTTTCCTCCGTCCACGCTGTTATTTAAAAATTCCGTCGTATCCGAGATGAACGGCAGAAGCTTGTTTCCATATTCGCGAAGCCATCCCAAAACAACGGAACGATCGGCTTCTTCCGCTCCGTAACTTTTTAATGTTTGATTTTTCCACGAAAGAATTGCTTCGAGTTTTTTTTCCAATGTACCCTGCGACAACAGATCGAGCATCCGTAAACCTTTTTTCATGTACTTGTCGCCGTACACAGGCGCGATACCGCGTTTTGTCGAACCGTATTTAAGGTCTCCAAGCCGGTCTTCTTCGAGGACATCCTGCTGTTTGTGATACGGCAGACAGATAAACGCTTTTTCGCTAATCTTTAAATTCCCGGGAGTAACCGCCACACCCTTCGCGTTTAGTTTGTCTATTTCGCCGCAAAGATGTTCAAGGTCGATCACCATCCCGCTGCCCATAACATTGGTAACGCCGTCACGGAGAATGCCGGACGGCAAAAGGTTTAAAATGAACTTACCCTTGTCATTAACAACAGTGTGCCCCGCGTTATTGCCGCCCTGATAACGGCAGATAATATCGTAACCTTCCGACAGTAAGTCGACCATGCGGCCCTTACCTTCATCACCCCAGTTTATACCGACTATCGCTGTAAGCATATTCAACCCCTTAAAAAAAGCGTTCACCACGCAATAAGGAGAAAAACCCGTCTGTCAGAGCCGAAAAAGCCATTCTGCGGTCAATTTTCCTTACAATATGGTGAACGCCTTTGTTCCTTTCATTTAAACATAAATTAATAAGGTTGGTCAAGACGCTTAAAGGTGACTGACACCAAAAAAAACTTGTTTTATGACGGATATGGAGATATAATCTCTTTAAGGAGAATAATATGAAAAATACAATGAAATTATTAGAAGTAACGCGAAGCATAGCGTTGATCGCTTTAGTTGCGATAATTGGATTCTCAATGTTAACATGCACAGATGAAAACGAAGGAACCGTTTCTGTAAGCGGGAAAGCCGAGGAAGGCGAAAAATTAACAGCCTCGTCGTCCGGCACATTCTTCAGCGGTTTTACATGGAGTTATTGCAAAGAAAAAGAAGGCACTTACATTCCGATAGTAGGCGGAGGTGCTACATCAGGTCAGGATAACTGCGAATTTACAATTCCGAATATGGTTAACACGATAATCAGTCTTGACGGCATGTATATAAAAGCAGGCCGTATCAGTATAAGAGGAACAGTTTACAGCGACGCGGTTGGTCCTGTTGTTGTAAAACAAGGAACAATTGATGCGTCAGCAATAACTATAACCGGAACAACTCAGGTTGGAAAAGATCTTACAGCAAGTACAAGCGGTGACGGCTTTAGCGGTAATTATACATGGGAATATGCGACAACTAGTGATGCAGCGATATGGACAAAAATACTAAGCACTGATTCGGCTGTTAGCGGTTCAGATGGTAATACATTATCAATTACAAAAAAGATGGAAGGTTGGTATATAAGAGCATCTCGTTATAAAGGATTATCAAAAACTAACAGCTCGGCGATAGGACCGGTAACATCGGCGACGCCGTAAAGTGATTATCACCCATCGCGGTGTATCTAAACAGGTACACCGCATGGCGTGCTAAACAGATATTTTCGCGTCAGCGCACATGAAATCTTTGTTAGCGTCCAGCGTTTTTTTGACTTCGCGTAAAAATTCTACAGTCTGCTGTTCCGCCATGCCGGTAAAATATTCGCCGCTTAACAAATTGCTTAATTCCTGGCGGGTTATATTAATAGATTCATCATCTGCAATACGGATAATTAAATCATTTTTCTCGCCGTTTAATTTAATTTGCTTTCCTGCTTCCACAGAATGAAGGCGGATTCTTTCGTGAAGCGCCTGCCTGTCGCCGCCTTTTTTAACGCAGCACATTAAAATATTTTCAGTCGCCATAAACGGGAGTTCTTCTATTAAATTCTTCTCTATAACGCTTGGATAAATTTTCATCCCGCCTGCGATATTTATCATCAGCATAAGAATCGCGTCTACGGCAAGAAACGCTTCCGGGATCGCAATGCGCTTATTCGCCGAATCATCCAGCGTACGCTCAAACCATTGCGCGCTTGCAGTCAGCGCGGTGTTTTGCGCATTTACAATCACGTAGCGCGCAAGGGAGGCAATACGCTCGCTTCTCATCGGATTACGTTTGTATGCCATCGCGCTCGAACCCACCTGTCCTGATTCAAACGGCTCGTCAACTTCTTTCATATGGGACAAAAGACGAATATCATTTGAAAATTTGCAGGCGCTCTGCGCGATACCGGACAACACAGACAATGTATAATAATCAATTTTACGCGAATATGTTTGACCGCTTACAGCGTACACTTCATTGAATCCCATTTTTTTAGCGATCATTTCTTCTAATTTTTTAACTTTTTCGCGGTCGCCGCAAAATAATTCAAGGAAACTGGCGCAAGTACCTGTCGTACCCTTACAGCCAAGCAGTTTTAAATTATTTAGCGCAAACTCAAGCTGTTCAAGATCGAACATTAAATCCTGAATCCATAACGATGCGCGCTTTCCAACAGTCGTCGGCTGCGCCGCTTGAAAATGCGTAAAAGCAAGACACGGTATGGATTTATGTTCATCCGCGAAACTGTAAAGTTTATCAAGTGCTGTTACAAGCAGGCGCTTAACACGCAGAAGAGCGTCGCGCTGAACAATAATATCGGTATTATCTCCGACATAGCAGGAAGTAGCGCCAAGATGAATTATCGGCATTGCCTTAGGACATTGATCGCCGTAAGCTTTGATATGCGCCATAACGTCGTGCCTGATTTCTTTTTCGTATTCAGCGGCTTTTTCATAATCAATATCATTCTGACGCGATTTCATTTCATTTATTTGTTCGTCGCTTATGCTGAGTCCCAGTTCTTTCTGACTCTCCGCAAGAGCAATCCACAATTTGCGCCATGTTGAAAATTTAAAATTATCGGAAAAGATACTCTGCATCTCGCTGCTTGCGTATCTTTTACATAAAGGATTTTCGTATTTATCTGCCGAGGACGATTCGCCCTTAGACATTTTGAAGCCTCTTTAAAACTTCTCTGTATCCTTCAAGCACGTCTCCAAGGTCGCGGCGGAAAACATCTTTATCTAATTTTTTGTTGGTTTTCGCGTCCCAGAATCTGCAAGAATCGGGAGAAATTTCATCGCATAAAATAATTTTACCGCCCGCTCTTCCAAACTCAAGTTTAAAATCGACAAGCCTGATTCCCATTTTTTCGAATAACGCGCATAAAAGTTCGTTAATTTTTAAAGCCTGCGCTCTCATAAAAGAAAGTTCATCGGCGGTCGCAATGCCAATCGCCGTAATCTGACTGTCGTTTATCATCGGGTCTCCGAGTTCATCGCTCTTCAGGCTGAATTCGGTAGTAATATTTTTAAGAGCCGTTCCTTCGGGAACGCCGTACTTTTTGGAAAAACTTCCGGCGGCGACATTTCTAACGATTACTTCCACCATGACGATTTCCGCTTTTTTAACAACTGCCGAAATATCATCAATTATTTTAACCAGATGTGTCTCTATACCGTTTTTCATCAGGTATTCAAAAATCAAATTTGAAATTGAGGAATTTAATTTGCCCTTGCCGGACAGATCTTCTTTTTTTTCGCCGTTAAAAGCGGTAGCGGTATCCTTATAGCGTATGATATAACTATCGCTGTCAGGTCCTTCGCATACAACTTTTGATTTACCTTCGTAAAGCACTTTTTCAGACATTGCTTCCTCCTGATGGACGCCATTGTTCTTATACATTCTTGCAGAAAACGCGGGATTAATCAAGGGCGGTTAAACATCAGCCGCCTTATACCCAGCGCTATTCCATAACCCGCGAATACCGATATTAATCTGTCAACAATATTAACAGGGATTCGCGAAACAATTTCCGCGATTATTACAGGCGTGTTTCCTTTAAACATGGTAGCGCTGAATATCGCCGCAATTCCCGAGCCTGACGATTTATAAGAAGCATCTAATGCAATAATGACAGTCGCGATGAAACCGCCAAAAAAACTCATACCAAGACACAGGGCAAAGGAAAAAATTATAAGAACAACAACCCTGTTCATAATAGTTTCAATAAGACTCCTTTTTACGCTAACGCCTGCGTTATACAAGGGCTTCTTATACAGAAAGTCAAGCTCGCTTGGAAAAATCNTGATAAAAANCCATGTGATAAATGCCGTGGCAATATTGCAAACAGCAAACAGGTATCCTTCCCAGCCGTAACCCCATAAAGTGTGATAAATAATATTCGTNAGAGCCGCGCAAACCGCTCCGCAAAATAACCCTCCGGTAAGCGTTACAGAAATTGTAAGAACTGTATCAAGATATAACGGAATCCCTGAAAGAAAACTTAGTCTGCTGATAGTGATATTAAGCAATGTCCCTGTAAGGCATAAAAAAATCACTGTCATTATCTTGCGCATGTCTAATTATATCATATATTATTATCTATGCCGATAGAGAATGCCATTGCATCAGGAGGAATTGAATCCTACATCCGCCTTGTCTGGCTTTTTACGATTTTTATA
>WQSF01000049.1 GCA_009788065.1 Treponema sp. | reverse complement strand
GAAAAAATTCTGGAATTTGATAAAGGTGCCAATATAATAATGGTAAGCGCCCTGGGTAAAGAAGATGTTGTTAAAAAATGTCTCCTGATGGGAGCCAAGAGTTACATCGTTAAACCACTGGACAGAAAAAAAGTTCTTGAAAGGGTTGTTTCGGTACTCAAGCGGTAAATAATTACCTTAGCAGGTAGAATCTAAAAATTTTAATGAACCCCATTTGCATTTATAATGGAACTGTCCTTACCGGGTTTTCCGCGATGGAGAACTGCGCGGTCATGATCGAGGACGGGATCATCTCTGATGTATTTTCACAAAAACGTTTCGAGCAGCGCAATTTTGACAGCTCTGTCCGGCTTCTGGACGCGGACGGCGCTTTTGTCGCGCCAGGTTTTATCGACACGCACATCCACGGTTTTGGCGGCTACGGAACAGAAGATGGAACCGGCGCTGTTCTTGAAATGTCGAAAAATCTCGCAGTGCGCGGGGTGACCGCATTTAATCCTACCCTTTATCCAAGCGAGAAAGAACCTATGCTTGAAATCGTCAGGCAGATAACAAGAGCGATGGGAAAGGAAGAAGGCGCGCGAATTATGGGGCTTCATCTTGAAGGTCCTTTTATTTCTCCCGAACGCCTCGGTGTGCAAAGACCCGAAACCGTATCGCCCGTCGATATTAATTTTATGGAACAGCTTTGGGAAGCTTCGGACGGGCATATCGTCAATATGACTGTCGCGCCTGAGTTAAAGCATATGAGAGAACTTGCGTTGTTCTGTAATAAAAAAGGAATTGTTCTTCAGGCGGGACACACCAACGCGGATTACGACAACATGACAGAAGGTATGCAAGTCGGCATTCTTCATTCAACACATTTGTTCAACGCGATGAGAAGACTTGACCACCGCAACCCGAACGCGGTGGGGGCGGTTTTAATCCACACGGAAATGTCATGCGAAATAATCGCAGACGGTTTTCACGTTCATCCCGATCTCTTTAAACTGCTTATGCAAAATAAACCTATCGATAAGATCGTGCTTATTACAGACGGGCTTAAACCTACGGAGCAGAAAGAAGGTCCGTTTTACGCTAATGGTGAAGAAGTTTATTTTAAAAACGGCGTATTTTTTAGAAAGTCCGATGATATAATAGCCGGCTCAGGATTAACGATGATCCGCGGAATAAAAAACCTTGTCTCATCGGGGTTCAGCATAAGCGACGCGGTAAAAACAGCTTCCTTGAATCCCGCTCAGATTATGCGTTACAATAATCAGGGCGCGATAATACCAGGACGATACGCCGATATTACGGTGTTTAATAATAATTTTGAAATTCGCCTTGTAGTGATAGGCGGAAAAATAATTAACGGAGGCTGAATATGCGTTTAGTTGTTCACAAAAATTATGAGAAGGCGAGCCTATGGGCTGCAGAATATATCGCAAAAAAAATAAACTCATACAATAAAGAAAAACCTTTTGTGCTTGGACTCCCAACAGGTTCCAGCCCTCTTGGTATTTACAAGGAATTTATTAAAATGCATAAGGAAGGAAAACTTTCTTTTAAAAACACGCGTACTTTTAATATGGACGAATATGTCGGATTAACAGAAGACCATCCGCAAAGTTATCATTATTTTATGATGGAGAATCTTTTTAATCATATTGATATAGAGCGCAAACACATACATATTTTAAACGGTATGGCTCTCGATCCTGAAAAAGAATGTAAGCAATACGAAGAAGCGATTGAAAAAGAAGGCGGAATAGAACTTTTTCTAGGCGGAATGGGCAGTGACGGACACATCGCTTTTAACGAGCCGGGCTCTTCATTGGCTTCCCGCACAAGAATTAAAACTTTAACCGAAGAAACAAAACACGCAAACGCTCGTTTCTTCAGCGGTGACCCGGAAAAAGTGCCTGACACCGCTCTAACAGTGGGTGTAGGAACAGTTATGGACGCGCGCGAAGTCATGATCATCGTAAACGGCAGAAATAAAGCCCGCGCTCTTCGCGCGGTTGTTGAAGAAGGCGTAAACCATATGTGGACGCTGTCCTGTCTCCAGATGCACCAAAAAGCAATTATCGTCTGCGATGAAGACGCAACAGAAGAATTGAAAGTCGGAACCGTAAAATATTTTAAGGATATAGAGAAAAAGAATATTGAAAATTAATTTTATAATTTTCCTTTTAATAAACACTCAGCTTTTAACAGCGCAGACAAATCATTTAATTACTTTTTCCGATCCTTCACGGATTTGGGGCAGCGGCATTGAACGCGTCATCGAAGAAGCGTACAGGCAGTGTATCAGAACAAAATTTATCGACGGTAGGGTGATGAATATCCGCCTTCCGTTCGCGATGAACAACGACCGCGATTTAATGCTTGAAAGAAAAATTATTATTCCCGGCGACGGAAAAGGAAATCCTGAATTGCTGTGGCCCATAATCGAAGATATATTAAAGACCGATGATTTTAACGATTATATAAAAGCGCTTTCTTCGGGACGCGAAAAAGCCGTTATATTTGACATGCTGGAAAGAACATGGACAATGTCTTCCGATCTTTTTATAGTTGCAAGACTTCGTACGGGTTCCTATTCCGGTCTCCCGCACAGGCCGTATATATTAACATCCGGCAGAGGCGCTCAGGACAGCGATGTATATAATTATATCTACTGCGTAGGCAGCGTAGGACTGGATTGTTCCGGTTTTGTCTGGCATGTTTTATCGTATGCTGCAAGGCAGGGCGGATTTGATCTTGGAAGAGCATTGATGCCAGTTCTTGGAGTTCCGAGGGGCGCGGATCCATCGGCGTATGTCGGCACCGCTTTTTTTAATTCCAGAAATCCGCAAATAATTCAATTAACAGATGAAATCCGCAACCTGCGTCCTTTGGACATTATGCTTTTCCGCGATGTTGACGGCATGATAGTACATTCGGCAGTAATCCAATCAATAGACTTTACAAAAGGCGTACTGCGTTATCTGCAATGCAACAATGTTTCGCTTTCACATGAACGCGGCGTCCACGATTCATACATTTATTTTGATCCTTCAAACAGTTCCGTATCGTTAAAAGACCCGTCTCTTCATTGGACGCAAAAACGCCAGGCGCCGTTTCTCGGGGAAGATTACGTATTTGAAGATGACGGAGAAAGATACCGCAACCGCATAAACGGCGGCGGCAGAGTTGTAAGAATGCGCGCTATGATTCCGGTGATTGACAGATTAAACAGGTAATCAAATATTCTCGCTCAAACAACTCGCCGCGTCTTTCCATACAAGCTGGTCTTTTTCGCTTAATGCGGCAAATTCTTTCTGCCTGCCGAATGCGGAGAGTTCTATAAAAACTTCTGTCCTCTTCATAAGTTCGTTGAATTTGTGTTCCTGAAAATTTTTAATCCATGCAGGTACAGTTCTTTTAAATCCCCTGGGAGGGAACACAAGACCGGCATAATGGGGAGCGCACAAACCGTCCGAAGAAGTAAAAAACATTCTAAGTTCCTGCTCTTCAGGCGAATTACCGGTTGAACTGCTTAAAAAATCCAGATACTCCTGCTCAATTTTTTCACGTTCAACGCAAACCGGGCATTTGCCTTTAGGTTTCCACGGTAATTTTCTTTCAAATGAACGAATACGGTCTTCAAGAATATCACGCGCAAGAATTGCGACGGCCAACCCGTCGCGGAATGAAACAAGGCTTCTCGCGTGAAAAGAACAGAATCCTCCTGCAGCGCGGTAAAGAGCGCGAAAACCTCTGTTGGTAATATGTTCGAATAAAGTGTTGTCGATGTATCGGAAAGCCCTTTCTTTTACAATTGTGCATAGCGGGCATCCGGGCTTTTCGCACGCTTTTTGAAGTTCAAAAAAATTAATATGTTTTTCAATAGCCATTTATAACCTGTCCTTCATCCGGGAGGCCAACCTAGAGCGCGCCCACCCAGAAAATGTATGTGCAGATGATCAACAGTCTGACCGCCGTCCGTCTTTGTGTTAATAACAAAACGCCCGCCTTTTTCTTCACAACCCTGCTCTTTGGCAAGTTCCTGCGCCTTGTGAAACATACGCCCGAGAAGCTCCGCGTCGGACGCTTCAAGTTCCATCAGATTTTTAATATGCTTCTTTGGAATGACAAGAAAATGCACAGGCGCCATCGGATTAATGTCGTAGAAAGCGAGCATTTCATCATCTTCGTAAAGTTTCTTACTTAGGATTTCTCCCGCGATAATCCTGCAAAACAGACAATTCATTCTCTTAGTATAGCATTGCGCACCGCTTCAAGGAAGCCCTTGCTTGTTTCAGTCGCGCCCGATACAGCGTCAATATCAGTAGAATTGTACAATACCACAAGATCGATTAATTCCTCCATTGCCGCTTCTCCTACATTTTTATCTTCGGCAGAATCGGTAACAACGATGTCTGTTATTATTCCATCATTAATACAGACCTGCACGGCAATAGGACCTCGGTATCCCTGCCCTATCCCCTCGCAAACTTCTCCCGCCGCGGCGTTCCGGCTGGAAAGCGCAGCGCAGCCGCAGATTAGAATAATCAGGACAAGCATAGAAATTAGTAAGTTTTTCATAAAAACCTCCAAGGACAGAATTTTCTATCCTACTATATATGGCGCGAAGGTGTTAAAAAGCTTGCCTGAGAATGGAAATTTGGTGTCAGTCACCTATAGGGGGTTTTACTGATATTAATATATCAATAATATTCTTTAATTACGCATTATAGTATAATAAAAAGATAAAGGAGAGATAAACATGGACCTATCAAATATCGGAGTATTAATACCTTTTGTCGCGTTATCCATCCCCATTGTGGCAATTATTCTTTCACATAGGCAAAGAGTCCGTAAAGACAAAATAAGAGAGCTTGAACTGCAAAAAGAAATCATTGAATTGGAAATAAAAAAGCAGGATAGCAAAATATTATTACTGGAGGCGGAAAATAAAAGATTAGACAGAATAATAAATGAATAAAATCGAATATATAAAACAATTAAAAAAATTGATAAAAAAATACCATCCCGATTTATGTAATAATGTTCATTTAGAGTCGATGTATAATGAAATTACCAGAATATTGGTTAATAAATTAAATGAAATAAAAACAAATGACAACGCGGAAAATAAAAATACCAAAGAGCCCGACTATATATATTATAAATTAGGCATAAAATACTATAAAAATATCCATCCAAATCAATTTTATAAAAGAAACACAGATTCAACATTTAAAACTAAAACTTATGACGAGTTAAAATTAGTTTTAAATAATATCTATCTGTCATTTAATTTATCTGAATATTTTTTTATGAAAATAATAAAAGAATATTCGCGCTCTCCATATCTGGAAGATTCTAAAGCAAAAGTTAAGCTATTAAATAAATTATATAAAAGTTATAAAGATATTGTATTTGAAGAAAATAAAATAATTGACAATGAAAAATTTATTAATGAAATGGGATTAAAAATATTATAAAATCTAGTTTGATCTTTTTGCCGCTTTATATATTGAAAATCCAAGAAATACAATACCGGCGGCTGTTACCGTCATCGCGCCGACTGGAAGATCGAAAAACCAGCCTGAAACAAGACCGGCAGCGGAAAAAATTGCCGCGAATAAACAGCTTGAAATCATCATACCGGCGAGACTGCGTGAAAACGAAGCCGCGCAGCCTGAGGGAAGCGTCAGCATTGCGATCACCATAACGATTCCGACGAATGTTTGAAGAAGCACAATCGCAACCGCAGTTAAACCCAAAAGCAGCAGAAATATTTTTTCGACCGGTACGCCTCTTGTACGCGCAAACTCAGCGTCAAAAGAAGACGCTTCTATCTGGGCGTAGAAACGCCATGCGAGTAACATGACGATTACATCAAGGACAGCGAGTAAAATTAAATCAATTTTAGAGATGAGAAGAATATTTCCAAACAGCCATGTGGAAGGATCGGCGTAGCCGGGAGTTTTTGCCATGAAAAGAAGTCCTATGCTCATTCCGATTACCCATATTGCGTTTATTACCGTGTCCTCGCGTTGTTTTGCTTTTAAAGATACAAGACCGATAACTATTGCGCTTAACACCGCAAAGATCAAAGCGCCGGCAATCGGAGAAAAGCCGGGAATGATTTTCGCCGACAAATAAAGCGCCATACCGATGCCGCCAAGAACAGCATGAGAGATAGCGCCTGCAAGACTTCCGATACGGCGAACTGTAACGATAGATCCCAATACTCCGAATAATATCGAAGATAATAAACCTGCAATTAAAGCGTTACGCAAAAACGGAAAATTAATATTGGTTAAAGCTTCAAAAAAACCTGTCATTTGCAGCACTCATCTCCGTTTATATTTTTATCGTGAATAATCCTGACTTCATGACCTGTACCGCTGTGACGGACAGAAGTATATTTTTCCGTACTATGCTGAACTATCTTATGGCTGTCTCCAAGACACAAAACCCTGTCTGTAAGAGATGTTACAAATTCCGTATCATGAGTGACTATAAGAATCGCTGTTGTTCCTTTATAAGCGCCAAGTGTTTCATAAAGGCGTTTTTCGCTTTCAGCGTCCATGTTGGCAGTAGGTTCATCCAGCACCAGCAATTGAGGTTTTCCCGCTAACGCGCGCGCGACAAGCGCTCTGCGTTTCTGCCCCCCGGAAAGCGAACGATACTGCCTGTCAGCAATATCTGTAATACCTGTTTTTTCAAGCGCCTGCGCAATGTCGCCGGCCGAGTCATTTTTATTAGAATATTTTCCCAATGATTTTAAAAGCCCCATTCTAACGACATCGCGAACTGTTATTGGAAATAAATTATCCGCCGGCATATGCTGTGAAATATACGCGGTTGTCGCGTTAATTTCAATTTTACCGGAAGACGGTTTTTCAAGTCCGAACAGGAGTTTTAAAACCGTTGTTTTACCGGAACCGTTTGGTCCTACCATAGCGGTAAATTCGCCGCGGTGAATATGAAAAGACGCGTCTAGCAGAACAGAAACGTCGCTATATGAAAATGAGATTGAATCAAACTTTACGGCGATTTCGTGATCCATTAATTATCCTTTTGATAATTATTGTATAATATTCTGAAGAATTTGTCCCATGTGTTTTATATTTTCAAGCCAGTCTTCAGCGAGCGGATCAAGTTCAATTACCTGAGCGCCGACAGTGTCCGCTATTGTTTTTGCCGCGTTAACAGGAAATTGAGTCTGGACAAATATTGCGGCAGGTTTTTCCGCGTTTATTTTTTCTATAAGACTGTTTAATTGACGCGCTGTCGGCTCTTTGCCGCCGGTTTCTACCGCTTCTTGAATAATACCGAATTCATCAAGAAAATAACCAAAACTTGGATGATAAACAAAAACACTTTTACCTTTTAACGGAGCAAGCGATATTTGTAATTCGTCAAATTCTGTATCTATCTTTTCGATTACATCAATATACCGCTGATAATAATAATTTACATTTCCGCTGTCATGTGAAATTAGAGCGAAAGTAACAAGCACCGCCATCGTCTTAGCCGGTTCACGTCCAAGCCATGTGTGTCTGTCATAATGGTGATTGTGGAGCGGAGAATTGAGAATATCCGCGTTATTATCATGGGTATGGCTTTGATCATTATAATCATCTGCGTGATCTTCCAGATATCTGAAATTTACACCTAACGTGCCGTCAATGATCGGCAAATCAGGAAAAAGGGAAGCGATTTTGGGATGCAGACTTATTTCAAATTCGGCGCCGGATAGTATCCACGCGCTTGCGTTTGAAAGCGCCTGTATCTGCCTTGGAGTAGGCTCATAATTATGTGGATTCTGCCCTGCCGGTACAAGAACAATCACGTCAGCTTTGTCACCCGCAATCTGCGACACAAACCAGGCTTGAGGCGGAATACTGACCGCAATTATGATCTGACCGTCACTCACTCTTTGCCGCGAACATGAATAAAATATATTAATAAAAAAAAGACTAACAACGAACCACACTAACCATACGAATCTGCTGCTTAATATTAAAGAACGAGTTCGTGAGTGTTTGTTAGGGAAACGCAAGTTCCGTTCGCGGTAAATATTTCTCTTTTTCATTTATTTCTTCCTCTTTCGTTTTTTGCCGAGGAATGCTCTTGCGCAGGAACCTACGAATCTTGCAAATAACGGTTCGAGGCGTTTTCTAACAACGTCAAGTTCTTTCATTATCGATATTTTCTGCGGACAGTGGGTTTCGCACTTACCGCATTTTATACATTCGCTTGGCCCAGAACCTTTCTCCGAGGTGAAGCCTGTGCTTGTTACAAATTGTTTAAATCCTTCAAAGTAACCCATTGAAAACGATGTATTATACGAAGAAAAACATCCGGGAATATTTACACCTGCAGGACACGGCATACAGTAATTGCATCCGGTACAGCGTACCTTGCAGGAACGGTTTACATATTCAAGCACCGATTTATAAACCGATAACTTTGATTCATCCAGCATACCTTCGGATGATTTATCAGCAAGAGAAATGTTTTCTTCGAGTTGATCCATGCTGTTCATGCCTGAAAGAAGAGTTGTCACCTCACCCTGATTCCAAAGCCAATTAAGAGCCCAACCCGCCGGCGTTAATTCAGGGTCTGCGTTTTTAAATATTTTTACAGCGTCCTTAGGCAAGCCTGTCGCGAGTTTTCCACCGAGAAGCGGCTCCATTATAATAACAGGCATTTTCGCGGCGGCGGCGCGAAGACCTTTAACCCCTGCCTGAAAATTTTCGTCAAAGTAATTGTATTGAATCAGCGTTATTTCCCAGTCGTAATCGTCAAGCACTTTTAAAAATTCGCTTCCCGATCCATGAAAAGAAAAGCCAATATGTTTAATAATACCGGCTTTCTTTTTCTTTTCAATCCAGTTTTCAATTCCCCATTTTTTAAACTGATTCCATTGATCCATATCAGTTATCATGTGTAAAAGATAATAATCGATATAATCGGTTTTAAGCCTTTCCAGAGATTGATTTAAATACTTGTCAAAATCCGCGTCACTGTTTGAATTCTTGAACAGAACAAGTGGCATTTTGGTAGCGATATTAATTTTATGGCGTAGATTATTTTTATGCAAAACATTACCAAGAACCTCTTCGCTTCCCGGATAAACCCATGCGGTGTCAAAGTAATTAACACCCTTTTCGACAGCGTGTATTATTAGAGCTTCGGTTTTTTGCGCGTCGGTAATTCCAAGAGTACCGGGAAAGCGCATACAGCCAAAACCGAGTACAGACAGTTTATTACCCGATTTTTTATCAACTCGGTACTGCAAGGATTTTAATCCTCTGATTCTTCTGTGTTGAATTCTTCCTGAGCGTTCTCGGCTTCCGCAATCGCTTCAGCTTCCTGTTTTCGCCTTTCAAGAATTTCCTGCATATCCTCGTCCAAATCCTGGCTTTCATCGTCGAAGAGCTTGATGTTGCGATAACGCTTCATACCTGTTCCTGCCGGAATCGGATGTCCGATAATGATATTTTCTTTCAAGCCGCGAAGATAATCCGTTGATCCCGCGATTGCGGCGTTTGTGAGAACACGTGTCGTTTCCTGGAAACTCGCCGCGGAGAGGAACGAATCGATGTTAAGCGACGCTTTTGTAATTCCCTGGAACATGGGAGACGCGATAGCGGGCTGTCCGCCCTCCGCCATAACGCGCGCGTTTTCTTCATGGAAACGGTACTTGTCCACGGAAGAGCCGTAAATAAACTTGGTATCGCCTACTTTGCGAATTTCAACTTTGCGCATCATCTGACGGATGATTACGCCGATATGTTTATCATTGATCGAAACGCCTTGTAAGCGGTAAACGTTCTGGATTTCGTCCATTAAATAACGCTGCAATTTTCCTTCGCCCTGAATATAAAGAACATCGTGCGGATTAATCGGTCCCTGACAAAGCAGTTCGCCGGATTCAACAGTATCGCCGTCACGCACCAGAAGCCTTTTGATCATCGGGATTAAATGTTCTTCTTCCCTTCCAAACTTGTCTACAATAGAAACCTTTCTTTTTCCTTTCGCTATGCCGCGGAAGAAAACGGTTCCAGAAACTTTCGCGAGAACCGCGGGGCTTTTTGGCTTACGCGCCTCAAAAAGTTCGCTGACGCGCGGAAGACCTGAAGTGATGTCCATGGCTTTCGCTGATTCTTTAAGCGTCTTAGCAATTGTTCGTCCTTCGCGGATATGCTCTCCTTCGTCAACCTGAATGTAGGCGCCGGAAGGCAGGAAGTACGACGCGACTTCTTTATCGTTGTCATCAACAATAAAGATTCGCGGCTGTTTGGTGTCATGCTGGAACTCTGTTATGCGCTTTTCTGTGTTGCCTGTATCTTCATCAATTTCTTCTTTTAGCGTAGAGCCCAAAATTATATCTTCGTATTTAACTGTACCGCTCGCTTCGGCGATAATCGGGTCTGAGAACGGATCGAATGTCGCGATTGTTTTTTCTGTTTCAACGACCGAGCCTTTCTGCGCTTCAAAATCGGAACCGTTTCTGATTTCAATTTTTTGATCCTGACCGATAAGATACAAGGTCTCGCCTTCTTTCTTTCTTAACACAAGAGCGTAGGCGATTTCAGGAGACATTATATCTTCACCGCCGCGTTTAATGATAATATCGCCGCGGTTAATTCTCTTTCCGTCGGTAACCATCAATTTATCGCCTTGATCAAGTTTGTATTCTCTCATTACCTTGTTTACAATAGCGTGTCCCCTTCTTGTAAAGAGAAGGTGTCCGTTATCGCGCACTATATGCGTGCCGATTACGTCTCTTATATAAACAGGATATTTTAAAGTGATTCTGCTTTCTTCGGAAACTTTTGTCGCGACACCGCCGATATGGAATGTGCGCATTGTTAACTGGGTTCCCGGCTGTCCGATTGACTGCGCGGCGATTGTGCCGACAGCCTCTCCTATATCTACAGCGCGGTTTGTCGCAAGGTTTCGTCCGTAGCATTTTCGGCAAACGCCGTATTTTGCCTCGCAGGTAAGAACCGTTCTGATGCGGACTGTTTCAACACCCGCGCCGTCGATTGCCGCAGCAATTTCTTCGGTGATTTCTTCGTTTACATCGATAATAAGTTCGCCTGTAATCGGATGTTTTACGCGCTCAAGCGTGAAACGCCCTACGATGCGATCTTTTAAAGGTTCCACAACTTCTTCGCCCTGTTTTATCGCCGAATATGTAATACCGTTGATTGTTCCGCAGTCATCTTCGTTAACAACCATGTCCTGCGCGATGTCTACAAGACGGCGCGTAAGGTAACCGGCTTCCGCTGTTTTAAGAGCGGTATCGGCAAGACCTTTGCGCGCGCCGTTAGTTGAAATAAAGAATTCGATTACAGACAACCCTTCTTTAAAGTTTGAACGAATCGGAAGTTCGATGATATCACCTGAAGGTTTTGCCATAAGGCCGCGCATACCGGCGAGCTGACGGATCTGGTTACGGCTTCCGCGCGCGCCTGAGTTAGCCATCATGTAGATTGAGTTAAATCCGTCCCTGTCTGACTCAAGGGTTTTCATTGTAATATTGGTAAGGTCTTCGTTTGTTTTTGTCCAAACCTGAACAACCTGATTGTAACGCTCTTCGTTTGTGATGTGTCCCTGCCGCCACTGTTTTTGAATCGACTCAACTTCCTTGTTTGCTTTGTCGATCATGTCCGCTTTTTCCTTAGGAATAACAATATCTTCTACGCCGATTGTGGCGCCGAATACTGTCGCATAACGGTAACCGGTCGATTTAATTGCGTCTAACATTTGCACAGTTGTCCACGAACCTTTTTCTTTGAAGATAAATTCAACAAGAGTGCGCAGTTCCTTATCTTTTAATTCGTAATTAATGAACGGAAGATCTTCAGGAAGCTCTTCGTTAAACACAAGCCTTCCAGCCGAAGTAACAATTGTTCCGTTATCGGGAAGTTTAAGCTCGTTACCTGCTTTATCCCAAATCGGAAATTTGGGCGGTCTCAGGCGGATTGCGGCTTCCCAGTCAAGGGATTTTCTTTCGACCGCCATGATGACTTCTTCGGGAGACGAGTAATAAGGTATCTTGTCTTTTGTTTCTGATTTTTCCGAGCCGGGGCGTTTCGCGTTTGGTTTAATCCTAGTAAGGAAGTTAATGCCAAGAACCATATCCTGAGACGGGAATACAATGGTCTTTCCGTTAGCGGGGTTTAGAAGGTTTCGCGCAGAAAGCATAAGAGTCCAACATTCCATCTGCGCAGCCTGCGTCAGCGGAACGTGAACCGCCATCTGGTCGCCGTCAAAGTCAGCGTTAAACGCGTGACATACAAGCGGATGGAGTTTTATAGCTTTTCCTTCGACAAGCACGGGCTCAAACGCCTGAATGCCGAGACGATGCAGAGTCGGCGCGCGGTTAAGAAGAACAGGATGTTCTTTTACAACATCGTCGAGTATCGCGAAAACTTCGGGAGTTTCCATTTCGACCAGCATTTTAGCTTTTTTAATGTTAAATACAACGTCCTTATCGACGAGTTTCTTCATTATAAACGGCTTAAATAATTCAAGCGCCATTTTTGTCGGGATACCGCACTGCCACATTTTAAGATCAGGTCCGACTGTGATAACGGAGCGGCCTGAATAGTCAACGCGCTTGCCGAGAAGGTTTTGGCGGAAGCGCCCTTGTTTTCCTTTAAGCATATCGCTGATTGATTTAAGCGGTCTGTTGGAAGACCCTTTAACAACTTTTTTCTTTTTGGAATTATCGAATAACGCGTCAACCGCTTCCTGCAGCATACGTTTTTCATTGCGGATAATAATATCTGGCGCGTTAAGGGTTTGCAGCCTCTTAAGACGGTTGTTGCGGTTAATCACCCTGCGGTAGAGATCGTTAAGATCGCTTGTTGCAAAACGTCCTCCGTCGAGCTGAACCATCGGGCGCAGTTCGGGGGGAATAACAGGAATCACAGAGAGAATCATCCACTGCGGCTTGTTGCTTGAGCCGCGGAAATTTTCCACGATTTCTATTCGTTTAAGAAGTCGTTTATCGCTCTTGGTGCCTTTCTCGATCATTTTTGCGCGTAATTCCGCGGCTTTCTCGTCAAGATTAAGATTTTCCAAAAGAACGCTGATCGCCTCAGCTCCCATGCCAGCGGTAAAACCGCCGCCGAAACGTTCCTGAGCTTCATAGTATTCTTCTTCGGAAAGAAGCTGCCCTTTTTTCAAATTGGTATCGCCTGAATCGATTACAATGTATTTTTCATAGTAGAGAACAGACCTTAACTGGCTTGTGGGAAGATCGAGAAGAAGCCCCATTCTGCTTGGAACAGAGCGGTAGTACCAGATGTGCGACACGGGAGCCGCAAGCTCAATGTGACCCATTCTTTCGCGGCGGACTTTAAAGTGCGTTACTTCAACGCCGCACCTGTCGCAGATTACGCCTTTATAACGGATCGATTTAAACTTTCCGCAGTAACATTCCCATTCTTTTGTGGTGCCGAAAATACGTTCGCAAAAAAGACCTTCCTTCTCCGGCCTTAATGTCCTGTAGTTAATCGTTTCCGGTTTCTTTACTTCGCCGTAAGACCACGACCGGATCATATCCGGCGACGCCAATCCTATCATTATCGAATCAAAATCCTGAATATCCCTCATTGTTATTCCCTTCCCTTATTAGAAATTACTTCCAGACTTGGATATTAATTCCTCATCCTTTTCGGTGAGCGGTATTTGTTTTCCCTTAACATCAAAGATCGACAGATCAAGCGCAAGACCTCTTAATTCCTGAACCAGTACGTTAAACGATTCCGGTATACCGGCTGTTGTCGAAGGCTCTCCTTTTACGATTGCTTCGTAAATTTTTGAGCGACCTGTCATATCGTCGGACTTGATTGTTAAAAGTTCCTGCAATGTATTCGCGGCGCCGTAAGCTTCAAGCGCCCATACTTCCATTTCACCTAACCTCTGTCCTCCGAACTGCGCTTTACCGCCGAGCGGCTGCTGTGTAACAAGCGAGTACGGGCCAGTGGAACGCGCATGCATTTTGTCGTCTACAAGGTGGTGCAGTTTAAGGAAGTAGATTATTCCGCAGAAGATCGGGTTAACAAACTCAACGCCTGTCTTGCCGTCCTTTAAAACCGCCTTGCTTGTAAGCGGCAATCCCGCTTCTTTTAATTTTTCCTCGATTTGATCCGTGGAAGGCGACTGGAAAACGGGCGACGAATACCATTCATCCAGAGTAGAGCCTGCCCAACCAAGTTCAGTTTCCAAAAGCTGTCCGATATTCATACGGGATGGAACGCCGAGAGGTGTTAAGCAAATATCAAGCGGGGTTCCGTCTTCCATGAACGGCATGTCTTCTTCGGGCAGAATTCTCGCGACTACACCCTTGTTGCCATGACGGCCTGCCATTTTGTCGCCTTCACGCAGTTTGCGCTTTGTTGCGATTAAAACTTTTACAACTTCGTCAACGCCGGGGCTGAGGCTGTCATGATCCGTGCGTTTAAGTCTTTGAATATCGATGATTGTTCCGTCGATTCCATGCGGCACTTTAAGCGATGTGTCGCGCACTTCTTTCGCTTTTTCACCGAAGATTGAATTTAAAAGTTTAAACTCCGGTGTTGTCTCGGTTTCGCTTTTCGGCGTAACTTTACCGACAAGAATGTCGCCCGAGCGGACTTTTGCGCCGACTCTGATAATGCCTTCGTTATCAAGATTATCAAGGCTTTTTTCGGAAGTGTTGGGAATATCGCGGGTAATTTTTTCAGGACCCAGTTTTGTTTCCCTTACTTCGACAATAAATTCTTTGATGTGGATAGAAGTAAACATGTCATCCTTTACCACTCTTTGTGATATAAGGATTGAATCTTCATAGTTGTAACCGTTCCACGGCATAAAACCTACAAGAATATTGCGCCCGAGNGCAAGCTCTCCGTTCTGTGTNGCTGGACCGTCCGCGATTACCTGCCCTGTCGCGATTTTTTCNCCGAGTTTNACAATCGGGCGCTGGTTGTAACATGTGTCCTGATTGGTTCTNTGAAACTTTATAAGCTGATACACATCGTTTCCGTTTTCATCTAACGTAACCTGCGCCGCGGCTTTTACGTTACCCGCTCTTTCAGGTTTAATAACAACTTCCTGCGATGTTACGCGAAGAACGGTGCCGCCTCTTCTTGC
>WQSF01000048.1 GCA_009788065.1 Treponema sp. | reverse complement strand
CCTGCCGCTGCCTCGGTGAAAGGCAGTAAAAATCCTGCAAAGGGGGACACGAAGATGGCAGTAACATCTGCGAAGAAACCTGCGGCAAAGAAAGCCGCAAAAAAGACCGGCCCGAAGAAAGCCGGTACGAAGAAACCAGCGGCAAAGAAGAAAACCGCTGCGAAGAAACCTGCGGCTAAAAAAGCCACAGCGAAGAAACCTGCGGCAAAGAAAGCCGCAAAAAAACCTGCTGCGAAGAAAGCCGCTAAGAAACCGGCCGCCAAGAAAGCAGCCGCCAAGAAACCCGCTCTTTAATCAAAAGGTTTTTTGGACATAGAAAAATAGTTTTTAATGAAAGACCTGATCCGGGAGCTTGCTTCCTTGGGTCGGGTCTTTTTTTTTTGCTTAACATAATGGTAAAAATTATTAATTTATAGTAAAATAGTAAGCATATTAGGATTTGACAGGGGGGGCAGCGATGTTAATTCGTAAAAAGATTTTATTAGTAATTATTACCGCAATGGTCATTGTAAGCGGTTCGAGCCTTGCTGTAGGAGCGCTGTTTCTGAGCGGCGGTTTTAATAATTTATTAATTGTGGGTGCAATTACTCTGGCTATAAGCGCCGCCGCCGCCGCTTTAATTTCCGCAGTTGTAAAGCGTTTTTACGAGAAAATTGAACGTCTTAGGGAATCCGCCGAGACAATGTCGGAGTTAAAATCAAAATTTATAGCGACCATCAGCCACGAAATCCGCACGCCCATGAGCAATATTGTGGGGTTCTCGGAACTTGCGATTACCGAAGAAAATAATTATAAAGTTAAAGATTTTTTAAATAAAATAAAGAATAACGCCGAATGGCTCATGCAGATAATCAACGACATACTCGATATTTCAAGAGCGGAGTACGGCAATTTGGCGCTGGAAAACATTCCGTTTGATATGCATGACTTATTATCAAGCTGCCGTTCCCTGCTGATGCCGAAAGCCGAAGAAAAAGGCTTAACATTGTATTTTTATGTCGAGCCGAGCATCGGAAAAAAACCGCTTGGCGATCCCGCAAGGCTGCGCCAGGTATTGGTAAATCTTTTATCCAACGCTATTAAATTTACAAATACCGGTATGATTAAGCTTCACGCCGTTGTCAGGGAAATGACAGAAAGAACAATAACAATGCGTTTTGAAGTAAAAGATTCTGGCATCGGAATGTCATGCGAACAGGTTAATAAGATTTTCGATCCCTACGCGCCTGACGATATAGGAAAAACGCGCAGATTCGGCGGTACGGGGCTTGGACTCGCTATTACAAAAAATTTAGTTGAAATGATGGGCGGAACGCTTCATGTTGACAGCGCACCCGGTATCGGCAGTAAATTCAGTTTCGAAATTGTTTTTGACACGATAGACGTGCAGGACGATGATCTGATGCGGGAGAAAATTTTATTTAACGAGCTTGAAAAACCCAAATTTGACGCAGAAATTCTTTTATTCGAAGACAATTATATGAATCAGCAGGTTATCAGCGAACACTTAAAGAGGGTTGGAGTAACAACCGTTGTCGCCGAAAACGGTAAAGTCGGGCTTGATATTATTAAAAAACGCATCGAAAAAAATGAAAAGCTGTTTGACCTTATTTTTATGGATATGCATATGCCTGTAATGGACGGGCTTGAAGCGTCGATGCACATTACGGAAATGAATATAGGCATTCCAATCGTCGCAATGACGGCGAATGTAATTTACAACGACAAGGAAATTTACAAGAAAAACGGCATGAATGACTGTGTCGGCAAACCCTTTACATCTCAGGAATTGTGGCGTTGTCTGATGAAATATTTAACTCCCAAACTATGATTTGAGCCGTTAAAACTGCGTAAACCGCTGTTAAACCCCTCTTCTCAAATGCCGATAAGTAAATATGATTAGAGGATGGTATACCGGCGCCAGCGGCATGAGGGCGCAGCAATGGCGGCTCGACGCTGTGGCGAACAATCTGGCAAATGTCAGTACAAGCGGTTATAAAAAAGATGTTACGTCTTTTAAAGCCTTTCCTGAATTACTGCTCAGGCGGCAGGATGACGACGGCGTTTACAAGCACCCGTTCGGGTCTGCGGACGCGGCTCCCATCGTGGGAAAACTCGGAACAGGCGTTGAATTAAACGAATTATTTACGCAATTTACACAGGGCGCGCCTTTGGAAACATCCAGCGATTTTGACATGATGCTGGAAGGAAAAGGGTTCTTTGCTGTCGCGACCCCTTACGGCGAGCGGTATACGCGAAACGGCTCATTTATTCTCGGCAAGGAAGGCTATCTTGAAACCAGCGAGGGCTATCCTGTAATGGGCGAAAACGGTCCCATCAGAGTTAAAGCTAATAATTTTCAGGTTGATAGTGAAGGCAGAATTTGGATCAATGCGGCTTATCCTGATGATCCCGAAGTGATGGTGGGCAGAGAAGCTAATCAATGGGAAGAAACAGTTCTTCTTGATACCCTCAAAATAGTAGAATTCGATCTGGACCGCTATTTAGAAAAACAGGGCGTAAGCCTTTACCGTGAAAGCCAAACGTCAGGTCCTGCAATGACAATGGATATGATAAGGCGCCCCAAGGTAATACAGGGTTTTGTCGAAGCGTCGAATGTAGATCCGGTACTGGAGATGGTTCAGATGATCGAAGTAAACCGCGCCTATGAAGCGAATCAAAAGGTAATCCAGACTGAAGATTCGCTTTTAGGTACATTAATCAATCAAGTTGCCAAATTTGGCTAGGAGTAATTTATGGTAAGAAGTTTATGGACAGGCGCGGCGGGAATGATTGGACAGCAGTCCAATATTGATACAATTTCAAATAATCTTGCGAACGTAAATACGCACGGTTTTAAAAAGCAGCGCGTCGATTTTGAAGATCTTATTTATCAGACTGTGAAAACCGCCGGAACTCCGGCGACTGAAGATACCGTAGTGCCTGTAGGCATTCAACTCGGTCACGGCGTGAAAGTTCAGGATACTCAAAGGGTTTTCTCTCAGGGGTCTTTACAGCAGACAAGCGTTCCTACAGACGTCGCGATTACAGGCGAAGGTTTTTTCAGGATACAGATGTATGACGGCTCCATGGCTTATACCCGTAACGGCAATTTTAAGGTTGATTCGGACGGACGTATGGTAACCAGCAACGGTTACTGGCTTGTTCCCGATATTATAATGCCCGAAAATTTTCTGCCGGAAGAAATAAATATTACCAAAGACGGCAGGGTGAGCGTAAAAGTCCCCAGAGACGGAGAAATCGCGGAAGTTGACGTAGGCAGAATCGAGCTTTACCGCTTTCCCAACCCCGTCGGTCTTACCGCGATAGGTGAAAATCTTTTTAAAACCAGTCAGGCTTCAGGCGACGCTATCCCCGGTATTCCCGGTTATGAGGGAATGGGAACCCTTCAGCACAGATTCCTTGAAATGTCGAATGTTGCGGTTGTTCAGGAGATGGTTAATTTAATTATCGCCCAGCGCGCCTATGAATTTAATTCGCGCACAATTCAGACCAGCGATAACATGCTTGGGACTGCTACGACATTGAAGAGATAGCTTGGAAGACAAGAACCGCGGATTAGCGCTGATTAATGCGGATTAGAGGGGCGCCCAATAATGCACGCGCAGCGTGTTGTTGAATGAAAGCAGCAAGGCGTGGCGCCCGATAGAGTCAATGAGATGAATAATGCGCGAAGGCTTTAGCCTGAGCGGCGCGCCCGGGAGGAGAGTTATGGAAATTAATAATTTTGGTTTAATCAATATTGACGATTATCGTCTTTCTTCTCAATCATCCGCTAACAGCCCTGAAAAATTTGCGGACGCTTTAAAAAGAGCGTCTGCGGCGAACGCTCCCGCTCATACAAGACCCGGGCAGGAGCCGATCGACAAAGAAGATAAACTTTATCAGTTGTGTTTGGAATTGGAAACATTTTTGGTCAAAAATCTTTTAACCAGCATGAGAAATACCGTGCAAAAATCCGGGCTTGTAGACGAAGGATTTGCCGGTAAAATGTACGAAGATATGTTATATGACGAATACGCAAAGGATTACACGAAAAACGCGAATTTCGGTCTTGCCGAACAGGCTTACAGGCAGTTGAAAAGTATATAATTCCTAGTTATAATAACTTATGACGCAAAAAGACAATAGCTTGATGAAAGTCCGGTTTTCTATTGGCGCCAAGTTAATAACGATCATAACATTTATTGTATTAATATCTCTTGGTTCTATCATAGTTCTTGTTTCGCTTCTTGTTCGCGCGGATTTACAGATTCTTGCAGAAGAAAATAATTTTGAAACAAACCGAAGAACGGCAATGGCTGCCAATTCCGCTTTTGAGTATATTCATTCCAATTCATTAATTCTAATCCGCACGATTACATCCGCAGGGACGGGGAGTTATCTTGCGCGCGAAACAGCCGATTTCTTTTTTGAGCGCAATCCCCAGATTGCGTCTGTCTTTTTTTCCAACGATCAAAACGGCAGGCAGGAAACTTTAATCAGCGCCGATTTCTTTGAAACCCGCGACATCGATTCTGGATTGGCTGACATTTACCGCGCGGGTCAGAATATCGCGCTTACGAGAGCCGCCGCAGGTGAAACGCTGCTTTTAAACGCCGCGCGGGATTTTGGCGCTCCGATTCTTGCGATGTTTTTTCCGTGGCAGAACGGAGGAGCCGGAGTTATATTTTCGCCGATGGATTTAAACGATTCGTTCGGGTACGGAGTGAATCAATCGTATCTTATAAATGACGCAGGCGACGTTTTAATTCACGCGGATTTCGACATGGTGCGCAATGCGGTGAATGTTTCGGATCGCGGTTTTACAAAACACGCGTGGAACAGACCTGAACGCGAATCGCAGACCCTGTATACCGACGAAGAAGGAAGGCGGTATTTCGGGGCGTTTTCTAAACTTAACACCGCAGGCACCATCGTAATAACCAGCATCGAGTACAATAAAGTTTTCGAAGGAATAAACGCGACAACAAGGCGCAATATGTACCTTACCATTACTGTTCTGAGTATTTCGATTATTTTTATCTGGTTCTTCGCGAAAAGCATTTCCATTCCGCTGAAGGCTCTCGCCGAAGCCGCGCATAATATAGAAAGCGGCAAGTTTGAAATATCCCTTACGCCGAAAGGCCATGATGAAATTGGCGTTTTAACATCCAGTTTCCAGAGGATGTGCAAGGCGCTTAATATTTTCGGCAGGTTTACAAACCGCGATATTGCGGTGCGCGCCATGCGCGGCGAAATTAAACCGGGCGGTTTTCCGAAAAACGCGACGATCTTTTTCTCCGATATCCGCGGATTCACTGCTGCTTCTGAAAATTTTACAAATCAATTCGGAGACGAGGCTTCCGACAAAATCGTTCACTGGCTTAACGTTTATTTTACCAAAATGGTTGACTGCGTGGAGAGAACGGGCGGCGTTGTGGATAAATTTATCGGCGACGCTTTGATGGCGCACTGGGGAACCGTTTACACGACAGGCAGCACAAGAAAGGACGCGTACAACTGTATTTCCTCTGCTTTAATGATGCGCAGAGCTCTTTACCGTATGAATCAAGGGCGCAAGAAGGATGATCCGAGCAATCCGCGCATACAATTCGGATGCGGAATTAATACGGGTATTGTTACCGCAGGACAGCTTGGCTCCGATGTCAGAATGGAGTATACGGTAATAGGTGATCCCGTAAACCTTGCGTCCCGTGTTGAAGGTTTGAACAAACCTTTAGGCACTGACATTCTTATCGCTGAAGATACATGGCGGCTTGTAAGGAAAAAATTTCTTACTGTGGAAATGCCTTCGGTTAAAGTTAAAGGCAAAGAAAAACCTGTGCGGATTTTCGCCGTAATAAATTACGCTAAAAATCCGAAGGGACCAAAAACTCTTGTCCGCCTGCAAAGAATGCTCGGCATTAAGCCACCTGAAAATGTAAAGATAGATACCAGCGCGTCAGAAATAAAATATAAAATTGTCGGTAAGAAGTAGAGGAAGCGAATGAGCGATACCACAGATATTGTTCAGGAAAAAACGCCGCCCGTCATCGGCAGATCAGGCGCGCCGCTTCAATTTCGTTTTATCGACATCACTGTCCTGATTGTTTTTATTTCTACCGCGTTTTTAGGTCTTTATCTTTTTCGTCAGGATTTAATGCGCACTTTTGAAACCCGCGATATGGAGCCTGCTGGTGTTATTATAATCAGAAACAACATTATTCAGCGCCGCCACGAAGACCGGGTGGCGTGGGACAGAATTTTTAAAGATTCGCCTGTGTATCCCGGTGATTTAATCCGCTCCGCGGAACTGTCGTCCGCTACTATCGATATAGAAAGAAACGAAATCGATTTAAACGAATATTCATTAATAAGAATTCAACGCGCCATGAGCGGTTACGGAAACTATCATATTGAATTGCAGGAAGGAAATATCAGTGTAACATGCGCCGCGGAAAGCTCAGGTATCACTTTAAATTTAATGGGTACGCAGGTTCAGACATCGTCGGGAACAGTGCTAAACGCTTACGCGACAGAAGAGGGGATCGCCGTACAGGTTTGCGAAGGAAAAGCGGAAGTAAAATATGAAGGGCAGGAAAAAGCGCAGGAAATATCGGAAGGCGCAATGATTTCGTTTGATTCTTACGGCGCAGAAAGGATTATACCGTCCGCCGTTGTTATGAAACCGCTGCCTAACGCCCGGTTTTTAAAAAGCGGCGCCGAACCTGCGCAGATCGATTTTTTATGGAACAGGGTAAATCTGGACGACAGCGAAGGGCTTCGTCTTGAAATCGCCGGAGACATGTATTTTACATACAATTACCGGATGTTTAACAATCTTGATAATTCAACGCAGTTACCGCTTAATGCGGGCAGATGGCACTGGAGGCTTTTGCACCACGGTACAGTGTTGAATAAAGGTCAATTTATAATTGTCGATTCTTCTGGACCTGCCGTATTAACTCCTGTATCAGGCAGTGTTTTTCGTTACAGCGATATTGATCTTTCACAGCTTCGTTTCCAGTGGGCGGACAAACAGGGAGCGTCCGGTTATTTGATAGAAATTAACAACACCCGCGATTTTTCTGCGCCGCTTAAAACAAAACAAACTACCGCGTCTTCTTTGATTTATTCGGAGCTGGAAGAAGGTACGTGGTACTGGCGTGTTATGCCGGTTTTCCCGACCATGTACGAAGGTACTGCCGGTTTTTCTGACATCGCTTATTTTAAAATTGAAAAAACCGCCGACAAAGCGGCTCCTTCGATTGAAATTCCGGTAATACCCGCCGCTCAAGCCGCGCAAAGCAGAGCGCAGGCGATTCGCAGTTCCGTATCAGAGCCGTCAGTGGCTGTAAAACCTGAACCTGTATTGGTTCCAAGGTATCATACAATCATGCCCGGTGATACGCTCGGACGTGTTTCCAACCGCTATTACAATGATCCGATGCAATGGATAAGAATTGTGAACGCTAATAATATCGCAAATCCCGATTTAATTTATCCGGGTCAGGTGTTTTTAATACCGTATCTTTAATTGTATTTTATTTTGTCCGTTGTAATTATTATTCAAAAATACAGTTATATCTCATGGAATTATATATTTTTTTTATAATACCTTCCTCTTAATATTTTTAATTTTAATATTAGAAACATTTAAGGAGGTAATCGAAATGTTAAAACAATTTAAAGGGAGTAATATTTATTTAGTCCTGGCGTCAATTTTTATTTTTGCCGCTTGCGATGCGCCGATCGGTCTTGGTTCGATGATAAATACAGAAAAACCAAAAATATCATTGCCGAACGAATCGCCGACAAGCGCCGGTTCCTTTTTAAAAGGTAATGACATTAACACTATTGAACTTAATGTTGAACAGCCGTTCGGCATGGACATTGTTTATATGCTTATCACCTATACCGATAAAGCAGGAATAAAACAGACAGATGTTATTTTCCCCGCAAAATTTAATGATAATACCGGTCTTTGGGAAACTGATGTCGATACCAGCTCGATGGCTGACGGTCAAATATCCGCCAAAGTAATAGCAAAAGATAAATTCGGAAACGAAACAGTCAGCACGGAGATTATTTATTTTGTTAAGGGTGATGCGCCTCAAATCGAATTAACGGTTCCCGGAATAAGCGGAGCCATGTTCGATACGATTAATTTTAATGTCTTTACGCACGATATTCTTACGGGTAATTCTATAATGGGTATCGCTTCCGATTTTGCAGGAATTAAAGAAGGGTTCCCCAAAATACGGATATGGCCCGCAGAAACAAATACCGAAGCTGCCGCAAGGTATCCTGTCTATTTAAATTCCGACGGCTCTCTTGACGAAACAAAAGAACAAGTGTGGAATCAATGGCACAGTGTTCTTGATTCCGAATATAACCCTGTTAATACAGCAGGCGGAGCAAAAGCCGCGCAGTTCCGCTGGCCGCTTGCATTTTTTGATGAACACGGCGCGATAAAAAGAGACGGTTATAACAGACCTGTCGATTATTTTCCCGCAGGCGGTGTTTACAGGTTTCAGATTATCACAAGAGATATATTAAAGGACGGCTCTTTAAATCAATATCCTAACCGGAACGAGAATAAAAAATATCCGAGCGCGCAAGATAATCCTTATAAATATATTAACGTAAGAGTTACGTCTTTAAATAATCCTGTTATAGCATGGTCTAAAGATTTTCCATTTCCGGCGTTTTACAACGCAGACGGCAGTCTGGAAGTGCATGTTAATATTTCAGGTGGACAGCATCCTTATAATGTCAAATCCGTTATTTTAAATGATAACGAGCCTGTCAATCTGTCTTACGCGCATGAGCAGGAACTGCAGGCTCCCGGATTATTAAAGATTTTAATTCCTGTAAATAAGATCGAAAGAATGCTCGGCAAAAATAAAAACGATCCTGATTTTTCGGGCGATAAAATGCTCTATATCGCGGTAAACGATTCCGATACGCCGATGAGAGATACGTCGGCAACCCGTCCGCTGGTGATTGACGCTGCAAAACCGTGGCTTCAGTTGTTTGAACCTGCCGGAATAAATACCGATCGCGGTGTTAATATTTTAACAAATAAACCCAATCCCAGAACGCCGGATAAATACCAGACAAGCTGTGTTTCGATCAGAGGCTCCGCTCTTGACAACCAGATGCCGGACAGTCTCTGGTATGCTCTGGGGGTTACGGAAACAAATAATCCTCTGTTAGGTGAAACATGGGATAACAATACAGGCTGGACAAACTCAGGGCTTGGAGAAGGAAATCCAAGGCAGTACCACAGAGCGGATCATCAGATTGGATGCGCGTGGATATATGACAATAGTATGAAAAGCATATTATCAAGCTGGGAACTTCGCTTTAGAGACATTGCCGAATTTGTAAAGCTTCCGCATCCTGCAAATACAAACGGAAATTACTATGTTGAACTTGCTTCCGGTTATACGTTTGATAATAATATCTGGTATCTGCCCGTTAAATTTAAATTGATAGACAAGGCAAAGAATGTATCGTTTATGGATGTCAGACTGACAATCGACCCGGACGCTGACAGACCCTCTGTTGAAATAACAAGTCATAATAACAACACGACTGTCGGAGGGACAGTGCGTATAAACGGAACCGCGAATGACAATGAATGGATAAAAAGCGTGGAAATAAAAGTTACCATGCAGTCCGAAGACGATATTTTAAAGAACAGGTCTCTGAGTTCCGCCGGTTCGGGAATTGTAATTACAGCCGGGGAAAAGAATTCAACTCATGACGGTTATATACCTGTAGACGGTACAAGCGGCGCAGGTCCGAATGTAAGCTGGTTCCACACTCTAAACGCGGATGGAAGTATGACGTATCCTGATCACGCGAGAGAAGTAAAAATAGAAGTACGCGCGAAAGACGCTTATTTATCGTCACCTAATACGGCAAAGGATGCCGGTACTCCTTCCTGCATTACGCTTTATTTTGACTCGGGTGTTCCTGTGATCACTGATATTGAAATTATCCGAGGAAAATACTCTGAAAGAAATAACGGCGGTATAATAATAGAAAAATACGTTCCGGGTATTTCAAGGGTTTCAGGGTTTGTGACATTAAGGGCGAAGATTCAGGATAACTCTGATATAACAAGCGTCAGATTAAAAGGAGCAGGGAATAATCAAAACCGGTTCGGCGATAATTTAATCTCTCCGTTTGTTTCTCCTTCCGATTATACGGCAGGGCTTGTCTCCGACGGTACAATAGGTAATAAAAAGCAATACACGCTTTACGTTCCGTTTGATACTATCGGCTTGTACGGAAATACGCCGATGAATTTCAACATGGAAATTGAAGCCGAGGATAACGCATCGCCGGTACCGTACAGGGCGCATAGTGTAATTTCATTTCAAATTGACAATTTTTATCCGTTCGCGAATTTTGAAACAAACACCGGCGCTCTTGGAGATTTTCTTATCTCCGGTAAAGCGTGGGATTCAGCGCGGAACATGACAAGCGTAGAAGGCGTTGAAAGAATTGTTATATATTTTTCTAATCCTAACGGCGTTCCTGTCAATCTTGACGGTATAAGTATGAGCATAGGCAATGGTTTTATTAATACTCAGGAAGCTGTATCGGGGCGTGAAGCGACAGTTCCGGGATCGCAGTTTCAGAGCGAGATTATTTCATCGGGCGGCAATCCTTATAAACTGCCGTTCTTTCCCGATGTGCGGAAAACCGTTAACGGAAAAACAGTTTTTGAATCAAATTCCAACGGTATTGTAATTGACAATAAGGAAGAAAGGAAAACAGGGTATTTTACAACCCAATTTTCAGGTACTCAGACTTTAAGGACATGGAATGTAAATTTTAATTCAACAAAACTTGCCGTCGGTCCGTACGTTTTACATTATGTTGTTTTTGACATGGCGGATAACGCTACCCATTATTCTCAGAATATTAATGTGGTGAATAACCGTCCGATACTTGCGAATATCAGGCTCGGCACCGACTTAAACGGAGACGGTCTTGTTGACGTTGCGATTGGTTCACAAGAAGCTGTAACTAAAAGTATTCATTCTCCAAAAAATACGGATGTTTTTTCTGATTTTAGAATACGCAATAACAGATTCAGCCTTAATGTTAATACAATCGGCGGCAACGGCAGTTTGAATTACAGAGTTTCTTATGTTATAAGAAACTCCGCTCCGATTCAGGCAAAGAATATGCAAAAAGGACAGGTTTATACAATTGATAATCCCGGCAGTGTAAATTGGATCAACTACGGCGTGTTTGACAAGACCAATGATTATTCCGGTATTACATTCACCGCGTTAAAGTCAGGTTCCGATATAACAGATAATAACGCGAAAGTTTATTCGTACACATACAACTCCAGCTTTACACCGTTAGATGGTTCGTCATTGATCAATATAAATTCGTTTGCAAATATACCTGATTCGCCGAAACCTGCGTTAAACGCGCAAAATGACAGATTATTTATCGTAAAGGTTTGGGATTCAGCCGCGCAGGCGGAAACGGACGCATTGTCTCACGCCGCTGTAATAAGAGTAACGATTGACAATAACGATCACAGCGCGCCGTTAATCGAGACCGCGGAATTTGGTAAAAAATATACTTTAACCGGCGCTTCAGCCGGTATTCCGTCTCCGGTTTTGGATAATTATTTCCACAGGATAAAAACGGATATATCTGATTCCGAATACGATGAAAATATTGTTACTTCATTTAATGGAACACGAAAAGGTTATGTTCAATACGCGAGTCACGATACAGGCGCGGTTTTTAATTCGGAAAAACGCGCAAATATCAGCGGAATGGTAATTTTTAAGGGTAAGGCGTGTGACAACGGGCGTATAGACCGCATAACTGCGCAAATCGCCGGTTTTATTCCGCCTGCCGGAAATACAATTATAAATCAATCAACAAATGAATTTGTAATCGCAAAGTGGAATGTCTCCGCCGCGAAACTCGACACAGGAAGGGATGGTTATACAATCGAAGCGATGAGAGCAGACGGCAGTACAAACAACTGGGGTTTTTTCGCGCCTGACAGCGAACAAACAAACACGATAGAATACGCTCACGCTTTAAACTGGAATTTCGCATGGGACAGCTCGGCAGTTACAGGTATAGTAAAAGAAAATGTAAAAATTATATTTAAAGCATATGACACGGCGGGAAACGCGAGCGGCGAAGAAACTGTGATTGTAAACATTGTTCCGTATATAACAGATGTTATAACTCCTTTGAGCGAAGCGTATAATTCCTCTCCGTCCGCTTTTAACCGTTCCGCGCGAGGCTGGTATCCGGCGCATGAGAACGATACCATTATTATTAACGGATTTAATCTCGGAGGAACGGGCGCGTCAACAAGGGTAGCGCTGCCGGGGATTTTTGCAAGCGATAATCTGGCAAAAAGCGTTTCTTCATCTCAAATTACCGCTAATATCGGAACCGCTTCGGTATCAGGTGAATTGCTGGTAACGGTAACTCCTTCAGCCGGAAATGCCGTTTCTTCTTTTAACAACAGAAATAACAACAGCGCGGAATACAATCAGGAGCCCAACGGTTTAAATAACGATATTCTAAACGATGACAGAAAAATCTATGTTTGGAATACGGACAGTTTAATTTCCAAAGAAGTGCTTCACAATCCGTTCTTCCGTATGGACTCAGGCGCGAACTGGTATATGAGTTTCGGCTACGGCGCGAATTCAATGCGGTTTATGACTAACGGTTCAGGAAACGGAACCGGTACGGAATTTGACCGCGCGTATAACAAATGGTGCAACACTGTAGTCGCGCATAACGACTCAGGAAGTTTATACGGCGCGGCAACGACAATCACGAGAGTGGATGACACTTTAACAGGAGCCGGAAGTTTCAATTTTTACAGCCGCGTAAAAAGCGGAAATACTTTGAGTAATTCCAGTTATGGATCGAATGCTGCAAACAAACGGCGGCTGGAATCCAATTATAACAAATTTTTAAATATTCTAAACTCGGACCGCGTTCAGTTTCCGAAGATAGCCGCCACAGGCGCTGATAAAAACACAAACATTTACATGAGTTACTATGACGGAAACAATAAAGACAATCCTGTTGTGTTTCGTTTTACAACATCCAACGGACCTGATAGTCTTTCTGATTTTTCAAATATCAGCCCGGCGGATTTCGGCAATACCGGATCTTCCATCAACAGAATTGAAGTGGCTGTAAGAGGTTCGGGCGTTCACCGAAGCGGTTTGTATACCGCTGTAGGCGGAATCAGATCGGGTTTATTTGCCGGACGCGCGGTGATTGCATGGTACGACGCTCATAACCGGACGCTTGTATATTCGTATTCCAGCGATACATTTCCCGGCGCCGCAGGCAAAGAAACGCAAAGAAACGCTTTGGCGAATGATTTTCAAAACAACGCTAAAGTTGTCGCGGGAAATTTCGCGGGCTGGCATGTAGACATGGCGGTTGACGGCGATAACGGAATTCACATGGCATGGTATAATTACGGCAACGGCGGGCTTTGGTATGTCTATCTGGATGATCATACAATGTCCGAAAAAGAAATTCAAAAGAGAGTTGTCAGAGTGGATACATATCTTTCAGCCGGTACAAAAATAATGATCAATACAAGAGCCGAAACAGAATCCGTTAACGGTATAGATAAAATTGTTTATATCCCTTACATCTCGTACTTTCACGCGTCCTTCCTGTCAACCGCCAATTCGGTCAGGATTGCCTGGCCTGTTAATTCCGGCTGCCGGGTAAAACATGGAACTAATCCGCAGGACAGATTCACCGGAAATTGGGAAGTAATGACAGTTCCCGCGGCTGATACGCCGAGAGATGATTTTATATGTAACGGCGTTCCCTCAGTTGATGTCCCTGACAGCCGGGGTAATCTTTCAGGTTTAATGCTCGCAAGATCGATGTTAGTTACATATCATACAAGCACAGATTATGAACGCGCGTACATTAAGTTGGACAGCGCGCAGACAGGAGCGTTAAGAAAATTGGCTGTTGAATAATTAAACATTTTTGTACTATAATTGGATTATGCCTAAGTTCGTATCTGCTCTCGCTTGCGCGCTGATGTTTTTAACTTTCCTTTTAGCGCCTGCCGCCGTTTTTGGACAACAGGAAGACGGCGGCGGAGAGCAGGCTGCCGTTGATCAGGCGGATCAAGCGGATCAAGCGGATCAGGCTGAAACTCCTGCCAGAGCCAATGATTTCTGGTTCGGTATCGGCGGCGAGGGCGCATGGTACAGCGCTTCCGGTTTCGCGTTCGGCGGCAGTTTCGCGATAGGGTACGGTTCGGGAATTTCTATCGGGCTTAAAGGAGCGTTATTATTTAACAAGGAGAGTATAAACATCCTTGAATTGAATTTACTTCTTCGTTTTTATGTGCTTGGAAAGAGTTCCTATAAAGGTCCGTTTTTTGATTTAATCACCGGAGTGTCCCTTTTCAACCGCAAAGGCAGTTTTCATGTTCCTTCCGCCTCGGGAATGTTAAACGCCGGCTTAAGTTTCGGCTGGCGTTTCGTGTTTCTAAACAGGCTGTATCTGGAGCCGTCCATCCGCGGCGGGTACCCGTACCTTCTCGGCGCCGGAGTATCCGCAGGAATCAGGCTCTAGGTGTCACTCTAAGGTGTCAGTCACTCATTAAGAATATTAAAAATATACTGTTTTTGTCATATTATTCGTAAATATATATAGAATTATTTAATTAAATTATATAAAATTAAATATGGAGCGTAGAAAGTACCTTTTTTACGGCGCGGCGGTTTTCTGCTTGTTCGCGTTTTTAATTTCCTGCGAAAACCCGCTGATCGAAGAAGTTTGGGGTTTAAAAACCGTCACTTTTGACACTAACGGCGGCGGCTATATTCCCCAGCAGAAACTGCTTAAGGGTGAGAGGATTTTAAAACCCGCCGATCCTGTAATAAACGGATATGATTTCTGCGGCTGGTTTGAGGACAACGGAACCTTTCACAATAAATGGAACTTTAATACGGCGCCGGACAGAACGCTGACTTTATACGCTAAGTGGGAAGCGGAGCCCGACAGCACAATTTTGTACACTCTGCTCCTCGATACATCCGGTTTAACAAATGACATGGACACAGCCTCATTCAGCGAGTCCGGCGTTGTTTTGGAAACTGCCGCGTTTAACGGCGATGCTGTCACCGTCTACTACAATCTTGAAATGGCAGATACGCACAACTGGCTCAGCCTTTCCGTAAACGGAGACCGCGTATTCGAGACTGAAACGCCGGAGGCAGGAACATACAGCTACACTGTAAACCACAGCGACGCCGATAACGGCGTTATAACGATACACTCACATTCCGCACATTCAGACTTAATTCTGCTTTTACCGCCGGAATCGGTTCATTTTGATAAAACCGGAACAATAACTTTTTCCGCGCATTCCTCCAATCCGTCCGGCACAACTTATTGGTACACGCTTTTCAGGGATGATTTGGAAGTTGACGGTTTTACAAACATGCAAATCACGAGCGGTACGATGCCGCAAGGCATTGTAAATGAAATGCTGAGATACTCAGGTAAGTACCATGTAGAAGCATGGGCGCAAACCTCTGACGCAGGTTACCAGAGCCAAAGCGGCAG
>WQSF01000047.1 GCA_009788065.1 Treponema sp. | reverse complement strand
CTTCCAGCATTACATCGACCTCTACAGTTGGATTTCCCCGTGAATCAAGAATCTCACGAGCCTCCACATATTCAATTAAACTCATATTCGTCCTCCAAATAGTGTATTTATATAATATATGGTGGGGCATATTCGGTTAGAAGTCAAGATTGATAAAATGAATGTATACCTAAGGATTTTATCAGACATACAATCGATTTGACCTGTTCAAATATGATAAAAATCACTACACTTACCGTATAATATATGAACTTTACAGACTTTAACCTGCACCCGGATTTACAAAGAGGCATTTCTGAAGCCGGATATGAAACCTGCATGCCTGTTCAGGAGCAGGCGCTTGTTCATGCTTTCGGCGGACAGGGTTCAAATGCTCCGCAAGACTGTCATGCTTCGCAAGATTTGTATGTTCAATCTCAGACAGGGACGGGAAAAACCGCCGCCTTTTTAATAATTATTTTTCAAAGGATGTTAACCGAGGAAGCTCTTTATAAAAAAAAGGCTTTAATTATGGCGCCTACAAGAGAGCTTGCAGTTCAAATCGAAGAAGAAGCGAAAATGCTCGGGAAGTACCTTCCATTTAAAACCGGTTCTTTCTACGGCGGCGTAGGCTATGCGCAGCAGGAAAAATTGCTGCGCGACAATGCGCAGATTCTTGTCGGGACTCCGGGAAGGGTCTTAGACCTTAACAAATCCGGCAAAATGAATTTAATGGAAATTTCTTTTCTTGTTCTTGACGAAGCCGACAGAATGTTTGACATGGGTTTTTATCCCGACCTTCGAAAATTGATCAGGGTGGTGCCTTCTTCAGAGCGCAGGCAGACCATGCTTTTCAGCGCTACATTGAACGCGTGGGTAAAAAATCTTGCATGGGAATATACAAAAACGCCGTTTGAAATTGATATTGAACCTGAAACCGTTACAGTCGAAGAAATTACGCAGGTTCTTTACCATGTTCCTTCCGGCGAAAAGATGACTCTTCTTTTGGGTATTTTAAAACGGGAACAGCCTGAGAGCGCGATAATTTTTTGCAACACAAAAAAACACACGGAAATTGTCGCAAAAAGATTGAAGATGAACGGTTACACCTGCGAGTTTATCATCGGCGACTTGCCGCAGGTTAAACGATTAAAAATAATTGATAATGTAAAGAGCGGAAAAATTAAAATGCTTGTCGCTACAGATGTCGCGGCGCGCGGACTTGATATCGAAAGCCTCGCGATGGTTATTAATTTCGATCTTCCCGTGGAGGCTGAAAATTATGTTCACCGTATCGGAAGAACCGCCCGCGCGGGAAAGACAGGCAAGGCGATAACTCTTGCAAGCGAGCAGGATGTTTACGAGTTACCCGCAATTGAACGGTATATCGGAAAGAAAATTCCTTCAGAGATGGCGATGGATGAACATTACGAAGAAGACAAGAGTGCGGGCGTTCGCATTCAAACTGACGATTATTCGCGTACAAATAACGAGCAAAGGAGTTCTCGCCAAGACGCAAAGGCGCCAAGAACGCCAAGAAAAAACAAAACGGGGGAATCATTCAAAGGTACAAAGCGCACGGAGAACACAGATAGAGAACGAGGAAAAGAAAAAAAATCTTCCTTCTCTGCGCGATCTCCGCGTCCCTCCGCGACCGCTGCGTCCTCTGCGAGAAAATCTTCTCCACCAATTCCGCATCAGGATTTATCGCAGCTTTCAATGGAAGAAAGAATGGCTGTTTACAAAAAGAAGTATGCAAGAAAGCAGCCTGTTGAAACAGAAAAAAAGATCATATGCGAGACTGCCGATCAGAAACCTTTAATTCAAGAAGAAACAAAAAAGAAAGGAATTTTATCCGCGCTTAAAGGATTGTTTAGAAAAAAATGATTACCATTACCGACTTAAGTCTGATCTTCGGAGAGAGAACTCTCTTTAAAGATGTCAATTTAAAATTTACTCCCGGCAACTGTTACGGGATAATCGGCGCTAACGGAGCCGGTAAATCCACTTTTTTAAAAATTCTTTCAAGCGAGATTGAACACGACAAGGGAGAAATTTCCATCGCCAAAAATCAGCGTATTGCCGTTCTAAAACAGGATCACTTTGCCTATGAAGAATTCCCGGCTCTTGAAACGGTTGTTATGGGTTACCCTAAACTTTACGCTGTACAGAAAGAGCGCGAAGCAATCTACTCAAAAGAAGATTTTACAGAAGCTGACGGTCTTAGAGCAAGCGAACTTGAAGCGGATTTCGCCGAACTTGGCGGATGGGAAGCCGAAGCGCAGGCGGGACAGCTCCTTTCCGGTCTCGGTCTTGATGAAGAAGACCATGGAAAACTCATGGCGGAGCTGGATGAATCAAAAAAAGTGCGCGTACTTTTAGCGCAAGCTCTGTTCGGCAATCCCGATATTCTGCTTTTGGACGAACCAACCAATGGTTTGGATTTAGAATCAATCCAATGGCTTGAAGATTTTTTAATTGAATTTCCAAACACGGTAATTGTAGTATCTCACGACCGCCATTTTTTAAATTCTGTCTGCACCAATGTCTGCGATATCGACTTTGGAAAAATCACTCCGTATTCCGGCAATTACGATTTCTGGTACCAGATGAGCCAGATTTTACAGCGGCAGGCGCGCGACCAGTTAAAAAAACGCGAAGACAAGGCGAAAGAATTAAAAGAGTTCATACAAAGGTTTGCGTCTAACGCAAGCAAGGCGCGCCAGGCGACAAGCCGGAAAAAAGTTTTGGAAAAACTCGATCTTGATAATGTTCCCGTAACAAGCAGAAAATTTCCTTATGTCGGCTTTAAACCGGATCGCGAAATCGGCAACAATGTGCTTCGGGTTGAAAAATTAAATTTTTCATTTGAAGGCTCCGCTCTTTTAAAAGATTTTTCTTTAACTGTAAACAAGGGCGATAAAATCGCGTTTGTTGGAATTGAACATTCGTCAAAATCCGCCTTTTTTGACATTGTTTCAGGCGAAAAACAGGCGGAAGGCGGCGACATCTATTGGGGGCAGACAACGTCATTTTCGTATTTCCCAAAAGAAAATTCCGCTTTTTTCAATTCCGATTTATCAATCACAGACTGGCTTCGCCAGTATTCGCCCGATCAGGATGAAACCTATGTTCGCAGTTTCCTCGGGCGGATGCTTTTCTCAGGCGAAGAAGCATTAAAACCTGTGCGCGTTCTTTCAGGAGGCGAAAAAGTGCGCTGCATGCTCTCGAAAATGATGCTCTCAGGAAGTAATGTGCTAATCCTTGACGAGCCTACAAACCACCTCGACTTGGAAGCCATCACAGCGCTTAACGACGGTCTTGCGGCGTTCCCAGGAGTTATTCTTTTTAATTCGCATGATCATGAATTTATCAACTCTATCGCAAACCGCATTATAGAAATTTTACCTCAGGAAGAAGGCGACGGATATATTGACCGAATGATGCAGTTTGACGATTATCTTACAGACGCAAGCGTAAAACAACTCCGCTCTGCGGCTTACCACAACACGCAGAGATTGCGAATTTAAAATTAATTATTCTTTTTTAGCGCATATATAACTGCTTTTTTACCGGATAAGAGAACAGGTGTTTGTGTTTGAATTTCAAAAAAATCAGGAATCGCATTCTTAAAAACATCATCGTTAACGTACAGCAGTACTGCACGCCCGCCGTCTTTCAGTAATTTATAAAAAATGTCAAACATTTTAATTAAAAAACCTTTATTGTCAATTTCTTTGTGATGTCCCCATGGAGGATCTGTTACAATCACGTCAATTGTTTTATTTTCAATCACCGAAGGCAACTTGATAAAATCCATATTATGAAGAATAATCCCGCCGCTTTTGCGTTTTTTAAACTTGTTATAAGTATATTTGAATGTATCTTCGTCATTATCGCAGGCTATAAATTTTGTTATATGAAAATATTTTACCGCCGCGCCCGGAATTGAACCGTAACCGCAGAACGGATCAAGCGCGGTATCGTTATGTGAAAGATCCGCCATGCGGCACAATGTCCACGCCAGAGGTGGAGGCAGTTCTCCTTTATGAAGCGTTTTTTCCCATGAAGAACGCAAAGTAAGACGTTTCATAAAGATTGAAAATCCTTCGTTACGGCGCAGAAACCAGAACTCGGTATCGGCAAGAACGCGGTTAACTTTCAAACCGGAAAGCCGCGATATTTGCTTCTCCGCTTCTGCGCGCAGTTTTTCATCGATTGCCGCAGGTACATTTTCATTGGAGACAATAATTCTGAAAGTCTTAATATTGCTGCTATTATCAGCAATCGTTTTAATATTAAACACGGAGTTACACGGAGTTTTTAAGGGAGAAGAGTTACTTTCTTTAATAAAATATTTAATACAATTTTCAATCTCAGCGGTATAAAAATTTTCATCTCCTTTGCGTTCATTGCGAATCTTTGCGTTCTTTGCGTGATTCCCTTCTGACAAATTTATAACAGCAAAAATATTATTAAAACAAAGAAAATTTAATTTATCGTAACTTGTTTCAGTTTCAAAAAGAACCGCGCCGTCCAAAAGTTTATTTATCTTTACGTCAGAAAGACGCTCTCTTACAACAACGGCGATAAAGTTCTGCAGCCCCGGAATAAATGTCGCGTAAAAGAGGTTCACTTATTAAAGTATCAGGAACAGCCTGTTGTTCCGCCGCAGGTATCGCATTTCATGCAGGTGCCGTTTCTTACAAGCGTGAATGAACCGCAGGAAGAGCATGGATCTCCTTCGTAGCCCTTGATACGCGCCTGAACGATCTTTATAACTTCGCTTTCCTGCGGATACGCTTCCATTACCGCAACCTGGGCTTGAGGCGAAGACGCTGACTGCGCGTGAAGCCCCGAAGGTGAAGAAAAACTTTGCCCTTTTATAACATTTCCTGAATTACCGGAAGGGTTTCCCTGCTGAGGCGCTTTAGGCGCTTTAGCCGCCGGAACTGTTACGCTGTTAGGTCTGAAACCCGCGCTTGTTTTGTCATTGCGAGGTTTGGGATCGGCGGCGTCAGCTTCGCTTTTGGTTCCTGTGGAGATTAAATCTTCAGGTTTTACCTGACCCAGATCGCTTCGTTTTAAATAGCTAATCGCCAAATCGCGGAAAACATAGTCGATTACGCTGGTCGCCATTTTCACATAATCGTGTCCCTGCACCATGCCGTTCGGCTCAAAGCGGCTGAACGTGAACGCGTCAACATATTCTTCCAAAGGCACGCCGTATTGCAAACCAAGCGAAACGGTAATAGCAAAACTGTTTAAAAGGCTTCGGAAAGCCGAACCTTCTTTCTGCATATCAAGGAAGATTTCGCCGAGGCTTCCGTCCTCAAACTCTCCCGTTCTGATAAAAATCGAATGTCCGCCGATTTTCGCTTTTTGGGTGTAACCCATCCTGCGGTTCGGAAGCGGTTTTCTAAGCCCGCGGACACTTGCCATTTTTTTTCTGTCCGGAGTCAAAGACGGCAGTTCCAATCCTTTTTCAACTTTAAGAATAGTGTCGGCTAACGGATCGGTTCCCGGAGCGAATGTGTTTAAAGGCTGAGAAAGTTTTGAGCCGTCGCGGTAAAGCGCGACTGCTTTTAAACCGTTCTTCCACGAGAGCATATAAGCGCCTTTTACATCGTCATAATTGGCGCTATTTGGCATATTGATAGTTTTGGAAATCGCTCCGGAAATAAAGGGCTGTACAGCCGCCATCATGCCGATATGCGCTGTCCACGAAATGGATCGCTTTCCTTTTTTGCCGGAAGGCGCGGCGGTATCAAACACCGCGTAATGTTCTTTTTTAAGTCCCGGAGCACCTTCAAGACCCATTGTGCCGCAGGCAAAAAGTTCCGCGTCCTCAATGTCCTGACCGCTAAAACCAAGATGTTTAAGAAGACTGAAACCCTGAAGCGACCATGTGCTTTCCGGGATTTTTAATTCTTCTTCGATAAACATTTTACCGAGTATGTAAGGATTAAAAACACCTTCAAAATTAAGAGCTGTCTTTACGGCGTCCTCCGCCGCGGCGAGAGCTTCGTGGGTAAAACCTTTTTCTTTAAGCGTTTCATGGCTGATCGCAGGAGCGCCTCTTAAAGTTTTTCTTCCCGTCGCGTAAGCGACAATTTCTTCGATTGCATCGGGATTATAACCCAGGCTTTCAAGAGCGGGCGGTACAGATTGATTTATTATTTTAAAATATCCGCCGCCTGCGAGTTTTTTAAATTTAACAAGAGCGAAATCAGGCTCGATGCCTGTTGTATCGCAGTCCATTAAAAGACCGATTGTTCCGGTTGGCGCGATTGCCGTAACTTGCGCGTTACGGTATCCGTGAACCTTTCCTAAATCAAGAGCCCTGTCCCATGCGGATTTTGCCGCTTCTAAAAGATACGCAGGGCAACACGCCGGATCAATCCCTCTTGGAGATGTGTGAAGATTTTCATATTCGCTGTCTGAGGCGTTGTTAACCGCGCGCCTGTGGTTGCGGATAACGCGCAGCATATTATCCGCGTTATCGTTGTAGTGTAAAAACGGACCGTGTTCCGAAGCCATGCGGGCGGATTGCGCGTAAGCTTCGCCTGAAAGAAGAGCGGAAAGAGCACCCGCTACCGCCCTGCCCTGTTCCGAGTCATAGGCAAGACCCATAACCATAAGGAGAGTTCCCAGATTAGCATAACCAAGACCGAGAGTGCGGTATTGATACGAAAGCTCGGCGATACGCATAGACGGAAATTGCGCCATCACAACGGAGATTTCCAAAATCGTTGTCCAGATATCAATAGCGTGAAGGTATCCGTCAACATTAAATTCATTTTTCTGTTTGTCGTAAAAGTGCGCGAGATTAATGGAAGCGAGGTTACACGCGGTGTCGTCAAGGAACATGTATTCCGAACACGGATTGGAAGCCCGGATTTCGCCGCCTGCGGGGCATGTATGCCAGTCATTAATTGTTGTGTGGTACTGAAGCCCGGGATCGGCGCACTGCCAGCTTGTTTTTGCGATATCGTTCCAAATCTTTCTGGCTTTAACCGTTTTTACGGTTTCTCCGGCAACGCGGCTTTTAAGTTCCCAGTCCGTGTCGTTTAACACAGCGCGCATAAAATCATCACTTAAGCGAAGGCTGTTGTTGGAACTCTGTCCTGACACTGTATTGTACGCTTCATCGTCCCATGCGGTGGAATACTGCGAAGCGTCAACATCTTCATCGCCCTGTTCAAGACGGCGAAGCTGCTGGTAAAGGTAGGAAGGCGGAATTTTGTCACCTAACGCCGCGCGCAGAACCATCGCAAGCTCGTGGTTTTTCTCGGCATTGAATTTATCGTCTTCAGGGCCTCTAAAAACAGAAAGCGCGCGTTTAATCGCGTCGATATGTTTTTTTAGAATCATGGAGCCTGTAACCATCGAGGCGACTTTATGCTCCTCCCCGGCTTTCCAGCCGATGTATTTTTCAACATCGGGATGGTCGATATCCAGGGTTACCATCTTGGCTGCCCTGCGGGTTGTGCCGCCTGATTTTATCGCCGACGCCGAACGGTCGCCTATTTTTAAAAATGACAAAAGACCGGACGAAACGCCGCCGCCTGAAAGGTTTTCGTTCATTCCGCGGATACGCGAAAAATTGGAACCTGTCCCTGAACCGTATTTAAAAAGACGGGCTTCACGGGTCATAAGATCCATAATACCGCCTTCGTTTACAAGATCGTCATCAATAGAAAGGATAAAACAAGCATGAGGCTGGGGGCGTTTGTAGGCGCTGTCGGATCTTACCACCTTTGCCTTTTCAACATCGAAATAATAATGCCCCTGCGCCGGCCCGTCGATCCCGTAGACCGAATACATACCGGTATTGAACCACTGAGGGCTGTTTGGAGCCGCGATTTGATGAGCAAGCATGTAGCAAGTCTCATCATAGAAGGCATTTTCGTCCTCCTGAGTGTCAAAATAGTTATTTTGCCTGCCCCATTCAAGCCAAGTGAAGGCAAGACGGTGAAAAACCTGCCGGGAATCGTGTTCCGCGCCGTCTTCGGGCAGAGAATTACCCGGATCTTCGGGAGTATTGCCCATTTTTGCCCACTTTTTCCAATCGTAAATCTTATCTTTAGGCACTCCTGCCTTGCGGAAGTACTTTTGAGCGATAATATCAGCCGCGATCTGGCTCCAAAACGCCGGAACAACTACTGTATCTTCGGAAAAAATGGCTTTACCGTTTGGATTTCGGATTTCGCTCTTGCGCCGCTCCCAAACAATATCAAAATACGGACCGCTCTCGCAGTCGGTAAAAAAACGTTGAATTTTCATCCCCAAACCCTTTTTTAGTAAACTTCTACGGAACAACGCGGCAAAGCGCACATTACCACACTAATAGCGTTGTGGATCAGAGTGTACACCATATACAGCGTAGTTGGCAAGAGGCTGAGAGGAAAAATAAAAATAATTATTTAATAAGAATTATAATATGCAATAAGTTATAAATTTGACCATATTTTTATTGCAATAAGTTGTAAATTCGACCATTTTTTCATTGCAATAAGTTGAAATTTTAACCATTTTTTCATTGCAATAAGTTGTAAATAGGCTATAATGTTACATAGAGATAAAATATGCTCAGAAGAAAGATGATAAACCGCTTGATTGAGTGGAAAAACAGTCAAAATAAGCCCGCTTTGCTAATAAAAGGAGCAAGGCAGGTTGGAAAGACATTTATAATCAGGGAGTTTGCAAAGGCAAATTATAAGAACTTTATTGAGATAAATTTTGAAAAACAGCCGTCCATAAAAAAGGTATTCGAGGAAGACCTGGACGCGAGAACGATCATCCTTAACCTTTCTGCAATGGGTATGGGACCATTTGAAGAAAGCTCTACGCTTATATTTTTTGACGAAGTACAGAGCTGTCCGCAGGCGCGCACAGCGATAAAATTCCTTGTAGAAGACGGGCGCTTCGATTATATCGAGTCAGGCTCGCTTTTGGGGATTGGCTTTAAGGATGTTTCATCCTACCCTGTCGGTTATGAAGAACAGGCTGCCATGTACCCCCTCGATTTTGAAGAATTCCTGTGGGCGAAAGGCGTAACACCGGAGGTTATAAATAAACTGCGCGAAGCTTATAACGAGGTATTGCCTGTGGATGAGTTTCTTCATAATCGGATCATGAAGACCTACAGAGAATATTTGATTACAGGCGGAATGCCCGCCGCGGTGAACACATATATAGAAAACGATGATTTTTCCAAAACATTGAAGGTTCAAACAGTTATACTCGACAGCTACCGGGATGACATTTCAAAGTACGCAGACAGGGAAAAAATCTTTGCAAAGAAAATGTTTGACGCAATACCCGAACAATTGAGCAAGAAAAACAAACGCTTTATTCTTGCCGATTTAGAAAAGGGAACAACCGCAAAGAAGTACGAAAATGCTTCGATGTGGCTTTCAGAAGCCGGAGTCGCGCTTAATTGCTTTAATGTAACAGCTCTGGAAACGCCGCTTAGGTTTAATGAAAAACGGAACCTGTATAAATTGTATATGCTGGACTCAGGACTGTTATGCGCTCTTGGAATGAGAGGCATTCAAAGCGAACTTTTAAACGGCAATATCGAAATAAACGAAGGCGGAATAACAGAAAACGCCGTCGCGCAGGAACTTGCGAAAAAAAATATCCCGCTTTACTACTACGATAAAAAAAGCCGCGCGGAAATTGATTTTGTATTTGCGGAAAATAACGGCATTTCCGTAATAGAAGTAAAATCTGGCAAAAGTTATAAATCTCACGCTTCTTTGGACAACATCTGCGGCGAAGTTCAAACAAAACTGAACAGACGCATTGTTTTAAGCAAATTCAACACTGAAACAGGCGCGAACGGAGTTATTTATTACCCGCTTTATATGTCGATGTTTATATGAGATAATTAGTTAAATATAAGAAAAGGGTTATAATATTTATAGAGAACGGAAGGAACATGAATTTTTTACCTGTAACAGATGAATCCCTAAAAAAGGGAGCAGAAATTATCAAGAAAGGCGGGCTTGTGGCGTTTCCGACGGAAACTGTTTACGGGCTTGGCGCCGACGCGTTCAATCCACAGGCTCTTGCCAGAGTGTTTGAAGTAAAAGGCAGACCGCACTTTGATCCGCTGATTATCCATATCGCCGCAGTCCGCGCGCTGGAAGAGACGGCGGATTTATCGATTCTGGACAGTAAAAACAGAAAAAAACTATTTATGCTCGCGGATAATTTATGGCCGGGACCGCTTTCCATTGTTTTGCCGAAAAATAAAAAAATACCCGGTATCGCCACCGCAGGACTGGAAACCGCGGCTATTCGTTTCCCTTCTCATGAAACAGCGCAAAAATTAATTTCTCTTTCGGGTACCGCGATTGCGGCTCCAAGCGCGAATCCCTTCGGCAGTCTTAGTCCGACAAAAGCGGAACATGTGCGCGACGGATTAGGCGGTAAAATAGATTTAATTCTTGACAGCGGACCTTCGCAAATCGGGCTTGAATCCACCGTTCTGGATTTAACCTGCGAAAATATAAAAATCCTGCGTTCCGGCGGCACTCCCAGGGAGGATATTGAAAAATTAATAGGCGCGGTAAGCGTTGAGAAGGAATCGGAAGATGAACATGGTCTTTCTTCTCCGGGGCAGTTAAAGAAACATTATTCTCCTAAAACGCCTCTTTTTGTGTTTAACCGCGAAGAAATTATTAATCAGCCTGCTGAAGCGAGCTGCGCCACAAGGGAGAGGATCGCTCTTTTATTTTTTGACGGTTCTACAAGGGAGGCATGGCGTAAAACGCAGAAGCCTCTAAAGATAGCCGTTATTAAAGTTCTCTCAGAAACGGGCGACATTAAGGAAGCGGCTTCCAATCTTTTTGAAATCCTCCACGAAATTGACAATTCCAATATATCCAAAATTATCGCGCAGCTTGCGCCGCAGAGCGGGCTGGGAGAAGCGGTTAATGACAGACTTATTCGCGGATCAGTAAAATAAAAGCAGTCCGATCACAGAAAAACCCAAAGCGTAACCGGACTGCGGCGGAGGAACGAAATTAATATTGGAAGTTATCAGATCTGCACTGGGGACATCTGAGCGCTTCAATATTAATCCTTCTAAGACAATTCAGGCATTTTTTTGTTTCTATTGTTTTATTATCTGTATTATCAGACTTATTCTTTTTACCTGAATGTTTAGCTTTTGTTTTAATACCAAACATATCCACTCCTTAAATATTATTTTCTATATAATTATCATAAAAGAATTTTAAAGAATGAACATTTTTGATCAATAATAAAAATATTTTATATAATTTTTCTAATAAAAAATGATTAAAAATGTTCATTATCTTGTAAGAAGTTAAATTATTATACATTCTTTTTCCGGGCTTGATACTAATTCTTAACAGGTGTAAAATTGTAAAATGAACCGTTGCGAGTGGTGCGAAAGCACGGAATTATATACCAAGTATCATGACAAAGAATGGGGCGTTCCCGTATATGACGACCGAAAGCATTTTGAGTTTTTAGTGCTTGAATCCGCGCAGGCTGGTTTGAGCTGGATTACAATTTTAAACAAGAGAGAAAATTACAGAAAAGCTTATGACAATTTTGATCCGAAAAAAGTCGCAAAATACACAGACGCAAAGAAGAAAAAACTTCTTGCCGACGCGGGAATAATCAGAAACCGGTTAAAAATAGAAGCTTCAATAAACAATGCAAAGCATTTTCTGGAAATTCAAAAAGAATTCGGCAGTTTTTCCGATTATATCTGGAGTTTTTCCAAAGATAAGCCTGTTATCGGAAAATGGAAGGTCGTTAAAGATATACCCGCCAGAACAGAATTATCGGATGCAATTTCCGCCGATTTAAAAAAAAGAGGTTTTAAATTTCTTGGCACTATAATAATTTATTCGCATTTACAGGCTACAGGCGTTATAAATGATCACATAACAAGTTGTTACCGTTATAAAGAAATTAAAAAACTGTACCGTAAATAAAATATTCAATTTAGCTGTCTGAAACTTTTAAACTAAATTAATTAAACTGTATTTGGCTGTTTATATTCTTAAGCTGCTGGGAAAGTATTTTAATCAAGCTTTGATCTATATTAGGATCAAGCTGGAGGATAACACGAAAAAGCGCGGGCGGCAGAATTAAAACAGAAAGATCGGTCTCCGCCTTAATTGAAACTGTTCTCTCGTCCAGGGTAATGGAAGCCATTTCGCCGAAAAAATTCGCTTCATTAACAAATGAAATTCTGTTTTTAAATTCACTGTCAAGGTATACCCCCGCCTTTCCTGAAAGTATATAATATGCTTCTTTTCCATGGCTGTTTATAATAAAAATCTGATCGTCTTTTTTATATAACGCATGATATTTTTTCAACGGTTTTGTAAGCTTGGAAAAAAGTTTATCCAACATTTTTTTTTGCTGCGCGTTGTTCGAATACACCTGTCTTAAGCGGATAAAGAGCATGGCGTCAGATACATCCAACACTTTTATCAACTGCCCGCCAAACAAGAAAAAAACAAAAAAGAAATAAATATTAACAAGAAAAAGAAACAGCCTTCCCAGAGTTCCGTAAAGCAGATTGTATCTGTCCGGGTTTACAAGCATCGTAAAACCTACAGAGAAAATCCTGTAAAAGATAATACATGCAAGCGTTCCGATTATTATATATTTAAATTTCGGATGCTTTACAGGATATAAACGATAAGCCGCCATTGCAAGCATGGCAATACTAAAATTAAAAATAAGCCGCGCCGCCATGATAAAAAACGGAGCGCTTGATACTGCCGACATAAACTGGACTGAGTTAAATAATATTATTACGGCTCTTAACCCGATAAGGGCGATAATAATTACAAACATGGTAAGTAATCCCAACCCAAACGTAAAAACATTAACCTTTATTATGGAACGCGCCCCGGAAAACACTATGCCAAGGCCGCGCTGGATAGAAGTAGCGCAAAGCCGCGTTGCCCAAAAAATAATAAGAATGGAAAAGATTCCCGTTATTCCCGAATTTGAAAAATTTAAAAAATTATTAACAAGATTTCTCGCGTCTAAAACACCGAAAAGCATATCTGTCTGTCCAAGTACGGATTCCAATATGTCGTGATATCCTGAAAGGATGCGGGAAACAATAAAAGAAATAAAAATTAGCGCCGGAGCGGCTGATAACAGGAATCCGTACGCGCAGGCGGCGGCGTGATTCATCAGCCCGTTCTTGTTGAAGAGTTCAAAAGTAAGCCATAAACGCTGCAGCATGAGAAGAAAGAAATTTTTAATGCCGTCTTTTCTTCCATTAACATTGTCAACCATATATTTTTATAATATAATAATCCACATATGAAGACAATCGTTATTTACACAAGGAAGCGAAAGCGTTAAAAAAGTAAAATAAATGAGTTACCTTGAAATTATTTTAATCGCAATCGGTTTAAGTATGGACGCTTTCGCGGTTTCCATCACGCTGGGATTGTCTGTCGAAAAGCCGTCGTTCAAACAGTATATTATGCCGGGACTTTACTTCGGCTTTTTTCAGGCGTTAATGCCTTTTATCGGGTTTTCCGCCGGCACTTTGTTTGCGGACAAAATTAATATGTTTGAACACTGGATCGCGTTTGTTCTGCTTGGCTTTATCGGCGGAAAAATGATTGCAGACAGTTTTTCCAAAGACGAAGAAAAATCCGACACAAACAAATTCACATTTTTAAATATGCTGCTTCTTGCGGTCGCGACAAGCATAGACGCTTTGGCGGTCGGCGTAACATTCGCGTTTTTTAAAATTAATATTTTTATCTCTATCGCGATAATAGGTTTTACAACATTATGCATTTCTACAGGCGGTGTAAAAATTGGAAATATTTTCGGAGCGAGATTTAAATCCAAAGCTGAACTTGCAGGCGGAATAATTTTAGTCGCTCTCGGCGTAAAAATATTAATCGAACATCTGTTTTTTCAATGACGGACATTCTATTCCATCTTCCAGTTACCTTCGCTCAGCGAATATTTTCCCGGTTTCTTTCCGTTAGATTCAAAAAAAGCGTCAAAATTATTAGCTGTGGTGTATAAGACATTACCGCTCGCGTCTGTAAAAACAATATTGCTCCTGATGCGCCCGTCGGAAGAGCGCGTATCAAAAGCGCGTTCCCCAAGATTTTGCAGAGAGGACGGAATTGTAACGCTTGTTATAAAATTATTATAAAACGCGCCGTCTCTGATTGTAGCCACGCCGGAGCCGACTACAATGTTTGAAAGCTTGTTACCTGAAAACGCGCCTTCTCCAATCAATGTTACATTCGCGGGGATTTCTATACTTTTTAATTTATTGTTAAAAAACGCGTAATCGTCAATTGTTGTAACAGAAGCGGGAAGAGTTATTTCTTCTATCTGATTATTTGAAAAAGCGCCTTTGCCGATTTCCGCGACGCTTGTACCCAATGTTACGCTGGAAATCCTGTTGTTTGTAAACGCTCCCCTTCCTATTTTGGTTACATTATTGCCGATTGTTAAAGTTGTAAGCCTGTTATACGAAAACGCTCCGTCGCCGATTACGGTAACAGAATCGGGAATTGTTACTTCCCTTAAACCTTTACCGATAAACGCGCCGTCGTTGATAATTGTTACATTTTTACCGTCGATGGTTTCGGGAATGGAAAGCGTCGCCGCCCTGCCTTCGGAACCTGTAATAGTAAGACCTGTGTTATTATTCTCAACCTTTATCCTAAGACCGCTTTGCGCAAAAACACCGGTTGCGAGAAAAAACAGCAGTAATATAAATATTTTTTTCATAATACTGGATTAAAAATGGGCGATACAAGATTTGAACTTGTGACCCCTAGCGTGTCGAGCTAGTGCTCTAACCAACTGAGCTAACCGCCCCTAAATTTCGACCGCCTGTTTTTAAATCAGGCGGCCCATGTTTAGAATAAAATAGAAACTTATTTCACTCTTTCGCGGATAGCTACGTTTACTTCGATCTTGCCGTTTGCGCCAAGTTCCATCGGAACAATAAGGGCTTCCACTTCGCCGAGGTTTGTGGACACTTCCATATTATCGCCGGTAAAAAGGGCAGGCGGCGTAAGGTCGAATTTGAAACCAAGATCGTGCAGTTTGGTTACCGCCTGCGCGGTAATCATATTCGCAAGTTCCTGAATGGTTGCTTTGGCGAGCTCATCCAGAGCTGTGAAAGTTTCGCCGTTCATCGCGCCGGCGACATGTAAAGCGGTATCTTTTGTCATATCGAAAAGAACACGCCCTTCTACATCTCCGGCAAGACCGACAAGCGCGGCCACACCCATTATAGACATCGAGGTAGGCTTGAGGTAAATCTCACCGCGTTTAACATCGGAATTCAACACCTCTTTTAATACACTAAAAGCGGACTCTACAAAAGGGTTGATATACTCGACTCTCATAATACACTCCTTAAAATCTTTTTATGCTTTTGCCGCGTATACGCAGCGTTCTATATACTATCCGTTAAACATAAACGCAGAAACCGGATCATCAGCCACCGACTGCCAATTCGAATCTGTAATCTCTTCGTTCCTGCCAAGGAAGACAATTCCGCGGGTTTTCAACTTTTCGGCGAAATCCGCTATCAGCTTCGTCTGTTCCTGCGCAGGCAGGTACGAAATGATATCCCTTGCAAGAATCAAATTGACTTCCGGCAAGGTGTTCTCATTAGTTATATCATGATATTCGAAAACAATCGAGTCCTTTATAGCCGGACTGAAAGAATAACCCTTTGTACCGTGCACCGTATA
>WQSF01000046.1 GCA_009788065.1 Treponema sp. | reverse complement strand
CCTGCGGCTTGAAAACCGCCGGAGTATATGGAGATAGACGGATATATTCTGGAATAATCCCTAAAAGCAGATGTATCATTGTTGTGTTTCCGGCGATAGACACGCATAATATTTTTGACGATTCTACTCCTGCGTCTTTGCAAACCAAAAATATTAAATCATTTATTGTTTTTAAAATTCGTGTACGCAATTCGGTTGGAAATTTTTTAGCGTAATTAATACGGCTGATTACGTCAAACCCGCATTCAATTTGGTTGTTATATGCATTACGCGATGATACTACCTTGTTTGTTTCAAGATCGACAAGCCAGAGAGCGACGGTTGTAGTACCGACGTCTACTGCAATGCCATAAGCGGGAGACGCTGAAGAAACGGTAATATCTACCGCTTTGGCGATATTATTCTCAGTATAAAAATGAACAATTATTTGTCCGTTTTTTTCACGTAACATTTCCGGCAAACCGGAAAGAATGTTTAAAGGCAGTTCTGCTGATTTATAATCAACTTCTGATTTACAATCAAGAGCTTTTAAAAACGCTTTTGAAAATCTGTCATAATCCGACAAACCGTCAAGAGGCGCGGGAGCGGCGACTTGCAGGGTAATTTTTTTCAAAAACTTTGCGCCTGACGCTGTTGCCGACATATCTCCGCTTACATTCAGGTATTTTGACGGATCTTCAAAATTTTCAAACTTCCCTTCGGCGCCGGTTAAAGAATTGTGAAGCTCTACTGTAATTGGTTCATCTGGAACAACAGTTTGGCAAATCAGCGCCGACTGCTCTTTGTTATCTGACTTTTGTCCGCTTGTTTTTTTTATTTTTACCAAACATTTTTGACATGTACCCTTGCCGCCGCAAGGAGTCTCGACAAAAACACCGGCATTACGCGCCGCTTCAAGCAAAGAGGAGCCTGCAGGATTTTCTGTTGTGATATTTGCAGGAAGAAAAATAATCTTTGTCATAGAGATATTATATCATCATTTCTTTAACAGCACATTCTTGATAAAACCTTCCAAGTCGGCGGCTTCCGCGGGTCCTACCAAAACTTTAAAACCGGGCAAGTTTTCTTCCAGCTCTCCTGAAATCTGCGCGACATAGCCGGGGATTACAATTTCACGCGCATCCACCAGCTTTTCAAGATCAATTTCTTTAATAAATTTTCCAATGCTCGCGCCCGAGAACTTTCCCGCCGCCCACGCCGTAAGTACGCTGAAGCCTTCGCATTCAGGAATTATAAGCCACGCTGAAATCCCCGAGTTTTCAATTTCACCCGAAACAAGGAAGTAGGTAAGCGAGAAATTTGTTGTTACAAAAACAGGCGATTTTTTATCCGGCTCGCCGATTGCGTAAAGTTTCGGCTCAACCTGAATCGGTTTTTGCGGATCGGTGTAAATATTTTGGCGTAACGCAAGAAGCGTGATAAGTTGCGCCGGATCAAAAGACGGCAGTACAATTATTCCGCCGAACTTGTCAATTTCTGTTACTGCCGCTACTATATCATCCATTGCGTTACCTGTATCGATAAAACTCAAGGAAGCGTAGCCAAGCGCCTTCACGTTATTTTTAAGCGCGGCTTTTCTCGCGATGGAATTTGTCTGGAAACTTTCACAGAGCGAATGAGTTTTAAACTGTATTACAAGATCATTAAAACCGCTTTCCTTGATTTTTGTTGTTAACCCAAAAATGCCGTCAATGTCCGGAGCGGTTACTGCCAGTACATGATTATCGCGTTTAGCGATGTTCACAGCTTCATTATCCGCAGTATCGGCGGCAACAGTACAAAGAACGCTGTGAGAACCGGCAACTGCCGAGGAAGCCTTATCAAGCGATTCGATGTCTTTCGCGCGAATAATCAAAGGCAGTTTTGTTTTCTCATAAACCCTCGCGCAGTAATCCGCAAACGCGGCGGCGGATGAATCATTTTTTTGCGTAACGGAAATCGCGCCTATAAAAAGTTCCTCGCCGACGCGGACAGGAAGATAATCCCGTATCTTTTGAGCAAGAGAAAGGTCAGCACCTTCGTTAAGATTCACCGCGATGACAGGTTTATTAACAAATGTTTTTTCATGCCGGTACATGACGGTTTCTTCGCCAACAGGGCTGACAATACCGGCGCCGATTTTTACGCCTTTAACAGGCGGTTCGCTCGCGGCGCCCAATGTTTGTTTTGCTTCTTCGGAAGCGTACGGACACTCAGAGAGCATCGCCTTTTTCGCGGCGAGTTTCATGGCGAACGCCATGCAGGTGCTTGAACCGCACTCTTTACAGTTTGTTCCGGGAAGGAGTTTTTGAATTTGTAATCCGCTTAACGCCATGTTATTTACCCTCCCTCGCGCTGGAAGCCGCGCCGCAATTTGTTCCGCTCATTAAATCATTTATAGTTTTCTTTACTGACGCCGCAGCTTCAGGCGTATACATAATTAATATATCCGCCCCCGCGTATAACAGCGTAACCGCGGTTGACACTTCCCAATACGCGGCGCGGCGCGCAAGATCGCCCCAATCGGGGAAACTTGATTCCGGCGCTTTAAACTCTTTTATTTTCGCGCATTCCTGACCGACAGAAACAATCATCGGACTTAACAGCATATTGTCTCCGCCAAGACCGGTCAGCCGTATGCGCTCCATAACGGAATATGTGTATTCAATGCCGTAGCCAATCGTACTTGTCATCGGGTCTATAATAATTTTTTCAGGCGCTATACCCATGTTCGTAAGCAGAATGTTGAGCTGTTTGCTGATATTAACATCGATTGGCGCCTGCGCGACAAGGGTATGTCCGTAGGCAAGAGCGGCTCCGGCTATTGTTCTGTAATTATCCTGTTCAACAAAGTTAAAGAGGAGATTTTCGCCTTCGCATGCTTGGGCGATTGCTTTCATTACTTCGTTATTTTTTTCATAGTGACTGACACCGGTTATGATCAGCGGTACGTCCACAGCGGAAAGCACAGATTTTACAAGTTCGACGCTTTGCGCGGCGCTGCGATTTTCGCGTTCGGGATGTATGCCGTCAAGCCTGACGCTGATTAAATCCGCTCCGTATTTTGACACGCACAGTTTTGCCATTTCAGCGGGTTTTGTTAAAACATCACCATAGACGTTACGCAAAACTTCAGGATATTTTTCGCTTATGCTGTCGAATATTTCCATTGCAACTAACGGACGGTTAGGCATCTGCCCTTCCCAGAAATGGAAAGGCATACAATTCGCGCCGCCTATTGTATATGTCTTTGCACGGGTACCGCCTTCAGATTTTAAATTTCCAAGTTTTACCGGGCAGGTTGAAAAGCCTGATTTTTCCGCAGGAAGACTAAAACTCTTTATCGCGGAAATTCTGTCAACTGCTGGAGGCGCGGACGATGGTTTATAATGCGAACCCGAACCGGATTTTGAAAGAACCGCCGATTTTACTTCGGTTTTTATATCCGCTAAAGACTGACCGAGAAACCGTTCGCTTAAAATATTAAATATATTTGTAATAATTTCGTTTGTAACTTCTGCCTTTACCTGTTCTATAATCGTGATAAGATCTTTATTGGTAATTTCCGATTTTAGCTCAATTTTATATTCACCGCTTTCGGTTTTTTGCTGTTTATTCTCATACTTTTCTTCTTTACCTCGTGTTCCTCCGCGCTCCTCCGAGGTAACGCCCTCTTTCATCTCATCACCGCTTGCCGCAAATTTGGACATATCTTCCATTTTTAACGCGGGATGGCTGACCTTTTCCATAAACGCGCGAAGGTCTTCAGCGGCGACTGCGTTGTTTTCGTCAGCGATTTTATCAAGGAAACTGTCTAATTTTTGTTCGCTAAAACGCTTTTCAAGATCAGCTTTTAATAAATCTTTTAATTCTTTGGGCATCCAGACAAGTCTTCCAAAACCGCCTTCTGCTGAAAGGAATTTGCGGCTTGTTAAAAAAACTTTTCCGCAGCCGAAGAAACCCGGTGTCTGCTGTCCGCCGCCGACTGAGCCTGCGAGCGTGGAGAATGTCATTCCAATCGGAGTATCGCCGAGGTACTCGCGGTTAACTGCCATTACGCCGTTACACTCCGGCACATAAGCGCAAATTACTTCAAAACAGCCGCAGCTTGTCATGGGTCTGTCCATGATTGAATAGGCGCAGAAAGAGTCGATTGTTTTATGGCTGTTTGTATAAACATATTCGTTTACGCCTGACCAGATTCCTTTTACAGAGTCCAGACACTCGCCTTTTTTGAGCGGCTGATTGGGGCCGGTCTCGTCAATTTCATAAGCGGCTTTTCCGTCGAGCCAGTTGTAAGCGCCGCAAAGACCGAGGCGCTCAGGCGTGATAACGCAAACATGGTTAGGCGCAAAGCTTTGGCATAACAGGCATGAATAAAAAGTATCGACAGATTCATCTGTCATCGCTTCAAGGCGGCGGTTACGATCATCGTAAACCTTGCGTGCGATTTCAAGGCGTTTTTCTACTTCTTTTTGATCTGTCACAAGCGTTACGCGAACTTTATCAACTATCGCGGGGTAATCTGCAAGCAGTTTCGCGTGAAGAATTTCACCGTAATGTTTTAAACGTAAACCTTTCGCGAAACCTGCTTTGGAAACGCGCGTCCAAACAATGTCGCGCTGACCCATATGCCAGATACCTTCCGCGCCGTTTACAAGGTGATGAATCTGTCTTTCAAGAATCGGTTCAAAATCCGGCTGCATTTTGCGCCCTGCGACTTCCACCCAAATACCGAGCGGAAGTTTTCCGCCGGGTTCAATCGCGTCAATATCAGGACCGATTATATTTATCTCGCCGTCGCTGATACTGTCATAATCCGCGCTTGTTACAAACTCAAAAGCCAGTGTTTTGTTACCGCCGAACTCGGCGTGAGTGTCTTCCTTGCGGATTCTCTCGCCCTCAAAGGCAGGGCCGTAGGCGACAGGAATCGGCACGTCTACAATTTTGATCTTACAGCCGCGCACTTCCAGCGCTTTTTCTACAATTTTATCATGAGGAACATTCGCGACAACATGCTCGTAGGTGCAAACGCCTGTCGGCAGAATTTCCGGGATGTTTGTGTCGGAGATTACCGGAAAGCCGTAATTGATCGCTCCGGCAGCCGCGGCGTATTTGTCAGGCGTTACTTCACCTAACGCGATAACAAAGGCGAATATCCTGTTTTTATTGTATTTTAAGTTGGCTTCGTAATCACCGGGTTTAACACCGCCGAATGAAAGCGCGGCGCGGTTCGCGAAACCTAATGCGTATATTAATGAAGAAACTTCCTTTCCGAACGGTACAAGGCGAGTTTCCCACCCAAGCTGAACGCCTTCCGCCGCAAGCTGGTCGGCAAACTGCACGCCGTTTGTGCAGCCGCCCATAAACACATAAAGATTTTTTTGCTGCAATTCTTTCGCTATTTTTACAGCAGTCGCGTTATCGGGCGCGGCTCCCGTAATCGCGGCGAAACCGGGCGCGGTTCCGTCTACAAACTCAATGCCGCGCTCTCGCATGATAACATCGTTAGCGGCTCCAAGATAAATCCCATCGACAGGATTAGGACCGATTAAATATTTACATGCTTCGATCACCTCACAGGCAAAAAGAGCGGCGACTCCTGCGTCAAGCGCGCTTCCAAGATACGGAAGCCATACATTATCGCTTGGACGCGCAGGCAAAAGAGCTTTCGCGTCTTCAAGAATCGATTTTAAATCGGCAAGAGTTTTCATCTGTTTGCCTGTGAACGAATAAATTACAGGCAGAAAATAATTTGTATCGGGAAAACCGACAGCGCAGTCTAGTCCCTTTTGTTTTACTGCCTCGTCAACTTTATTAAGAGCCTGAGTTACAAAGGAGACTGCTCCGTCAATCGCGCTTGCGCAGATTAGCTTTGACATTACAATTCCCTCCTGTCTTTCATATCGAAAAGTTTGCGTTCCTGTGTCTTGTTAATTCCAAGCGCGTCGCGCGCCTTGTTAATAATTTCGATAATCTGCTCTGCGGCTTTTAACGGATCATCGCAGTAATGGAAACATGCGTTAAAATCCGCCGCTGCGCCTGAGTGCAGATAGTTGTTTACGTTTTCCGAGCCGGAAGTATAAAACGGGTTCCCAAGGAAAACGTCAACGCCGCTCGCGACAAAGTAACAACCAATCGAAATTGCTTTTTCGCTCATCCATTCCGCGGCGACGCCAACCGCAGGCAGTGATCCAAGGTCGTCGCCCAAGCCGCCTTCTTTGACAATTTCAGCGGCGGCTTCCAGAATTCGCGTATTGTCTACACAGCTTCCCATGTGCAGAATGGGCGGAATGCCGACAGCTTCGCACACTTCGCGTAACCCGCTGCCCGCTGTTTTAAGCGCGGTCTCAGGTGTCAGCCTTCCGGCTTTCGCCGAACAAATCGCCGCGCAGCCTGTCTGCAAAACTAGTATGTTGTTTTTGATCAACTGCTCTGTTAATACATTTATATATTCATCTGTTTTTTGTTTTGTATTGTTACACCCGACAATTCCGACAACGCCTAAAATTCTGTTTTGAATTATAGCGTCGTTAAGCGGACGGAAACTCGCTCTGTACTTTCCGCCAAGCATATATTTAATCGCGTCCACGCTGAAGCCTGCGACTAACTGCTCGTTTTCTTTTGGAATTTTTACTTTTGATTTATCTCTCTTTTTAAAATTGTCGATTGCGCGTTTTACAATTTCTTTTGCCGCGGCAAGAGGATTGCTCTCCCCTACTGCCATGTGTTTGGCGCCAATTGTTTTTGCCATGTCCGTTGTAGAAACAATTTCTGTGTGATAACTTTTCGCAACGTCAACAAGTCCCGGCATTACGCACTGAACATCGACAATCATCATTTCGACCGCGCCTGTAACAATCGCAAGTTCCTGCTGAAGCATGTTACCCGCAAGCGGAACACCGTGGCGCATGAGCACTTCATTCGCGGTACAGCAAATACCCGCAAGAGTGATTCCTTCGGCTCCGGCGGCTTTAGCGTAATCTTTAACATCAGGAGACGACACCGCAGCCGTAAGTATTTCTGAAATTGCGGGTTCGTGCCCGTGGATTAAAATATTTATAGTATTTTCTTTTAACACGCCGAGATTAGCCGCACTTCGAACAGGCGAAGGAGTTCCGAATAAAATATCAGATACGATTGAAGCGATACGCGAGCCGCCCCACCCGTTTGAAAGCGAAGTACGAAATGCGTGCATCAAAAGATTTTTATAATCGTGATCAACGCCGATTGACGTGCGGTGCAATGATTCTACTACCATGCGATCGATGCCGCTTGGTTTAATACCTTTCGCTTCCCAAATGCCCTGCCGTTTTTTTGGCGCAAGTTCCAATGTTTTTAAATTATCTTCCTGAGAGGAAAATTCGCTTAAGAATAAATTCGCCAGATCGAGAGCGACGGCGTTTTTTTCGCGGTTTTCAATTTCTATGCCGTAGAGTTTGGCGTTATAAAGAAGCGCCTTTTCATCTTTTATCGAATAACCCTCAGCCTTGCCTTCGGCGACATGTTTAAGTTTTAAAACAAGATGCCTGCCGTGATCTGAGTGGGCGCTTGTGCCAGCCGCAACCTCGCGAAGAAAATTGCGGGCAACAATGGTGTCGGCATCGGCGCCGCACACGCCTTTCGGCGATTTCGGCGTAATTCTGCAAGGACCCATGTGGCAGACCTTACAGCAAATACCGTTTTTTCCAAAACCGCACTGGGCTTTCTGAGTCTCAGCGCGGTCAAAACAAGTCTCTACACAGTCGACGCGGCTTTTTTCGAGCATCTGCGCCGAAGCGTTATCGCTGACTTTTGAAAGAATGTCTTTATTCTCCATATAAATATATTATAGCAAATTGAGAGAATTGTTAAGAGGAAGATTGATAATGAAACATTACGGATAATTGACATCGATATTTATTAGGTATAAAATCTGCTAATATGTATAAATTCATAGATTTATTTTGCGGAATCGGCGGGTTCAGAATCGCGCTGGAAAAACGCGGTTTAAAGTGTGTTTTTTCCAGTGATATAGACCCCTATGTGCAAGATATTTATGAATCCAATTTTGGAGAAAAGCCAAGCGGCGACATCACTGAAATACCTTCAAAAAAAATTCCAAAACACGATATTTTATGCGCCGGTTTTCCGTGCCAGCCGTTCAGCATTTCAGGAAAACACGGAGGCGTTTCCGATCCAAGAGGCCGTTTATTCTATGAAATACAAAGAATCGCCGAATATCATAAAACGCCTGTATTGATTCTGGAAAATGTAAAAAACATACTCGCCATTGACGGCGGCAATGTAGTCAAGACAATAGAGAAAAAGTTAAAAGAAAGCGGTTATGATTTATACAAACACGTTTTAAACGCGTCATATTTCGGCATACCGCAGGCAAGAGAAAGGGTATACTTTGTCGGTCTTAGAAATGATATAAAAAAACAAACTCTGGATTACTCTCAACCGGATGAAAAACGAAAGAAAATTTTCCTGGAAAATATATTGGAAAAAGAAGTTGATAAAGATTTTATCGTAACCCGCAATGATATACAGATAACAAAAAATGAAAATGAAATTGAATATAATCTTAAACCGATACGTGTAGGAACCGTTAATAAAGGCGGGCAAGGCGAAAGAATTTACAGCCCCAAGGGACACGCTGTAACGCAGTCGGCTTACGGCGGCGGGATAGGCGCAAGAACAGGACTTTATAATACAAAACAGGGAATAAGGCGCCTGACTGTTAACGAGTGTAAAAAAGTTATGGGGTTTCCGGTAAAACACAAAGTAAGCGACGGCGTTCAAGGTTACCAGCAGTTGGGAAACGCCGTAGTACCTGATATGATCGGATATGTTTATGACAGTATAGAGGGATTATGAAAAACAGAAATGCTTATATCGGCATGAATAACGAACAACTGATCAAAAACAGTATTGCGGATCATCCAACTGTAATAAAAAAATTACAGGAGCGTTTTGATATAAGCGGCTCTCTGGAGAATACGGCAGGCGGCGGCGTATACGGCGACAGGGCGGATGTAAGAATCAATTTTAAATGCGGTCATTATATAGACGCAAATGTTAAGAGCTATAAAAAAGTGTTTGGTTTTAATCAATTAAGAAGAACAAGCGTTTCAAAATTCTGCGAAGATTTCGGACTCGGTTCGCAGGATAAAAATGAATTGGAAAACATTATCGTTGAAAAGTCAAAGAATACAAGAAATCCGTTATTCTCGGAAAAACAGCAGGTGAAATGGGGTGAGTTTTTTAGAAAGAATGCAAAAAATATTTTAAAGTGGGGTTTCTCAGAAAATCCAAACAGGGAAATTCTTGTTCTTTATGACAGAGATGATTCTATAGTAAAAATATATCATATGAAAGATGTGTTAAACAGATTATCCGCCGAAATTACCTTTACAAAGGGAGGTTTAAATATCGGCGAATGTGTATCCTTTCAGCGAAAAGGCGGCGACGGTGATACAAAGGATATTCCAAAAACCGTTATTCAACATCCCGGCAACAATGTCCAGTTAAAAGTAAACATAAAAAAACTTCTGCCGTTAATAAAACCTGTTTTACTGGCGGATTACACAATATAATGGCAGAAAAATATGCATGATTGGGTCGGTTATTTGGCTTCGCTGTTGGTAGCAGTATCTATAACGATAAAAGGCGGGATTTATTTCCGCATATTGAATATGGCAGGATCGATTTGTTTTCTTGTTTACGCCATTATTTTAAGAAGCGTGCCAATAATGATAATAAATATTTATGGAATTGGAATACATATTTTTCATATAGTAAAAATTATTAAGGATTCGAAAAAAGCGGTTCAGCCAGCTCTCTGATTTTTTGATATACCTGATTTAATTCGGATATTTCCAGAAAGTTTTTGTTCTCTTCGGCAAATGCGGCAATTTCTTCATCGTTTGGCAGACATATGACAATATCCGCTTTTGTTTTTTCGCGGATTTCTTCGATCCTTTCAGGCTGTTTATCGCTTCGCAGTTTATTAATAACAAGTGCCAATTTGTTATACGACATTTTCATTTCGTTTGCCAGCTCATAAAGACGGAGCAAAGTTTGAAGCCCAGAATTTGACGCGTCCGAAACTAAAACAAGCAGATCGACTTTTTGAACAATGCGCCTGGAAAGATTTTCCAAACCCGCTTCGTTATCTAAAACAACATAAGGATAACTTGACGAAATTTCCGAAATTACTTCTTTTAAAATATTATTGGCATAACAGTAACAGCCTTCTCCTTCCGGCCTTCCCATAGCGATAAGATCAAAACCTTTTGCCTCGACAAGAGCGCTTTCCAGTTTTAGGTGTAAAAGTTCACGGGTGCTCACACCGGCGTTTGTCCCGGCTGAAGCGCGCGCATCTTCCCTCGCCCTGCCGACCGTATCTGTAACGGTTACGCCAAGCGCTGTGTCAAGACAACTGTTTGGATCTGCGTCAATCGCAAGCACAGGACGGTTTCCGCCGTCAAGAAGATTTTTTATTAACAACGCGGAAATGGTTGTTTTACCGACTCCGCCTTTACCGGTAATTGCGATAAGTTTACTCATATTTTTATCATAATATTTTTAAGCCGCAGAGTCCACTCGAACAAAAGGATGCGGGTTATACTTTTTAAAATTACTAAACGTCATTATCTCCAAGGTATTTACGATATAAATCTATGCATTTTTTATAAATCAATCATCATAATCCCGTATCACTCCATACGCTTCATCTATCGCGTCAAGCTGAGATGGATTATAGTCATCTACTATATAAACTTTATAACAAAATGAATTTATTATATCCTCGATAGTACTAAGATATTCTCTTTCGTTTTCCAAATTTTTACCGAAACTGTCAAATCTGTATACAGAATTTGATGTTCCTGTAAATTCTGTAAGTACATCTGTATTTGCGTTATCTCCGATGGCGAAGGCAAGTTTGTAAGAACTTTTAAACCACGGTGTTTGTTTAAGCGCCGCTAAAGAACTTTTCCATTCATCTGTCGGGTTGCCGTTACCAATAAGAATAATAGACGGAGAAAAACTGCCGCAGTATTTTTTCATCATTGCGTCTTTTACAATTTTTTCATGTAATGATTTATATGCTGATCCTAAATCTGTATTCCCTTCGGCTTTTAATTCCTTCCAATCAAAATTTTCCGCCGAAACCGGAGCGTCTGTAAGCCAGCGGGCGCCTGATGAAAACGCAAGAGCGGCGATTTTTACATCGAAATTATATATCTTTTCGCTTATCTCGGGAATGACGCTCTTCATAACATTATTAATTGTTTCAATTCTGCAACCTGCCATACTGTTGGAAGTTTCAATTAAGAAAAACATTAATGTTGAATAATATTTTTCAACGAGAAATTCGACTGGATCTGTTAATGCCATAATTTTATCTCCTTTTTATATTACCGTATTCATGGATCTAAAGTAATAATACACCCGCTCGCAATGAGAGACGCTAACATGCAGTTCGGCGGTTCTTTTTCTCCTTTAAAACCGGGCAGCGCGGTTATCTTACTAATAATCTCAAGCTCTGACATATTTTTGTAACCTCCGCAGGAAATAGACGGGTAATGTATTATCATAGACGCTTGAATTTTACCGATATTTTCCCATGTTAAATCTCCCGGATAATCATCGGGATTAGCTTTATCTCGTGACGCCTGCTCTCTCAAATAACCTGCGGCTTGACGTTTCGATTGTTCTTTTTCCAAATTCGCGGCGTTGTCATTAATTCTTTTCGAACTCATATATTCGCCTTCTTCCCATCTTCCTTCTTGCGTTTAACGTCTGTATGACAATTAATTACTATTCAATCCCGTAATTTGCGCGTAATTCATATAAATCTTCTCGTGGTATCTCAAGAGGGCTGTTGGTTATTATAACTTCCGCTAAATAATGATCAGAAAAATCGGGCATTATTTTCTGCTTCATTGAATCAGATATTTTTTCTATATCATACTTTTCCATTTCCGCAACGAGAACTTCCTTACAGTTAATAAGTATTTTAATTATTGCTTCATTCAAACAAGGGAGATAAATTATCTGGTCGCAGTTTCTGATAAGCATAGCGTCTGAAACGCCGTCAAAAATAAATCTTACATCTTCATCTTGAGCATCGCCCGCAGGAGGATCTATAATCAGCATGAAATCACCCGCTCCATTATCAATATAATCGTGTCTGACGGCAAGAAATTGATATGAAATCATAATTACTCCTTGTTTACGGGCAAACAGTACCGCGTATAAAATCTTGATAATCTTCCCAATATTGATTTTCTACTTTTTCCATATCAACAAATTTGTTTTCGCGAAGTCCGTATTTAAATTTCAAATTAGTATCCATTAATTCTTTATTCTCCTCTTTTTTTGACACAATACCTTTAGAGAACAAACTGTTTAACGCTTTTTGCGCTTCTTCTTCTGATAATTCAGATTGTTTAAGAATTACTTTCAAAGTAAACAAATAGCCTACGTTTTCAACCGCCAATTCTAAAATCTCTTTCTCCGTTTCTGTAAAATCATTTAAATTCATATAATCCTCCTTTTATTTTTCACCGCTCACTTATTCAAAAACTCCGAACTGACCCAGCCTGTATCGCCGTTATGCGAAACTTTTGTCCAGCCGCCCTGCGCCTCCCCTGTCAGTTTTACTTTGTCTCCCTGCGACAAGCTCCTTATAACCGCATCATTCGTGGAAGGTCCTGTACGAAAATTACATCCGCTTGTAATTGTCGCGGAAGCGGATTGTACCGTTTTCGCGCCGCTTTGCAGATCGGGGATTATCCCGAACAAATTGAGATAGCCTACAAGGCTTAGAGCGAGCATTAAAAAAAACAGCGGCATTTTTTTGTTACGCAAGGAGATGAATGTGGCGATGAAACCGCCGATTAAAGCAAGAAAAGTGATAACGATCGACCAGTCGCCCGTAAGCCATGTGGAAACCAATATTGCCGCAAAGAAAATACCGATGCAGGACGCAATGCCGAAGAGGATCGCCGCAAAAACATTTCCTTTTTCGGCGGGACCGGAAGCGGAAGCGGCCGAAGCGGAATAGCCCGGCGTTGTCTGCCTCGGCGGCGCGTATGACGAACTGCCCGAAGACAAGGGAGAAGGAGAAGGTGTATAGTTAAGTAATGCCTTTCCGTCACAACCGTCACACCTTATGTAGTAATTATCGAATATAAGTTCTCCGGGTTCATGCTTGCAATTGCATCTTTCACAAATAACTACCCTATCTGTTTTTCCTGTTGTCGCCATAAAAATCCCCCTTTTAAATTATATTATCTGCCGCGAACCGCGCTGACCATCACCGCGGTTTGTCATCTTTAATGTAGATTTTATCGAAATTTTGGGATTTGTATACCTATTAAATCTAATAGGTACGAAAAAAGGTGTCAGTCACCTCAAAATTATCTACAAAATATTAAAATAGCGTACAAATGGTTAATAAAAAGCGACAATTACATTTATTATTACTCAATTTCTCCAGTCTTTAATTTTTCAGATACGATATCTACAATTTTCCCCTGCGCCTCTGCAATTTCATTTGTTTCGGGATTCATATAATCTATGTCTTCTTCAAGCGTAAAGGCAGCTCGTTTTGACAGGCTGCAAAAGATTTTTTCTTTTACGGCATTGTCCTGGTTTTTTAGAGATTTAGCCAAGTCCTTTGAATCTATTTCCTTTAATAATGTCTTTATTTTTTTTTGGTCAATATTGAGTATAACCTTTGAAAATAAAACATCAAGATTTTTTTCGTCCATGTCTTCATTAAATTCTTTTTCTGTATCGGGTTCGTTTTCGTGAACCAATAGATTATCAATTTGATTTTCTTCTTCTTTTGATAAATTAGCGTAAGAATTTAGAGCTACAATAATAATACTGGCTCTTTCTTTTTTTTGCATACCTTGTATCGCTCTTTTTACAATTACCCTGAACTGGCGTTCCAACTTATCTTTTGTGAACTGGATAAGGTTTGTAAATTTTTCGTCGATAATGCCTGGGTCAACTTTGTCAATAAGTAAACGCAGTCCCATTCTGAAGTCTTCAAAGTCAACATCTTCTACTTCAATTTCCATTGCTGAAAATCCGTGCCTTACCGCAATTCTATTAAGCTTTATAAAAGATTTAATAAACCCTGAGTACGCTTGTACAAATTGTTTTCTATTCATAAAAATCTCCTTAAACGGTTTTTCCGTTAATGTCTAAAACTAATTTACCAAATTTTCAACGTTTTTACAACTATATTTTAACTGATTAATATATTTAAACATATATTGGCAACATTTGTCCATATTCTTTTATTTTACATTTATTCTACTATATATATTCACACATCTTAGCCACAATTTCACATAACTCCATTTAGACGAAGGACACAATTAGCCAATTAACCTTTTACAATTGCACATAACGTTATTAAGTTTTAAATTAATCTAAATAAATATTAATAACCAAATACTAAATTTACTTGTACACCAACCAATGATCAATGCCTACTACAGCAACTGTTCCGGTCCTATCCAACTTGACCCTCCTGACCTTACAATTATCCAACGCTTAGAAATAAAGTTTGTATAAATTTCTTCAGAAGGCTGTTTTGTTCCCGTAAAACCAGGTAAGGAAGTCACAAGTTTAACCAATTCTGCTTCAGGCATCCCTATGGGAGTTTCATTCGGATAGCGTTTATGTAACTCTACAGCAATTTCTTTGTAATCTTTCCAATCCATAATTTCCTCCTTTGAAAAACATTCCTCTGTTAAGCGCTACCTCTTTAGACTGCCGCCAATAAAGTTTCCATATTTATTAATTTGGCGACAAGTGCTTTTGCACAATTTTTACACAGGTTTGCCGTCGGCGGAATATCGGCGTAATCCATATTTTGACGGATCGAAAGTTCCGTCTTTCAATTCCTGACGCGCTATGTTTTGAAAAAAAGTACCTTTTACATTTAAATCAATTAAGTCTGTATATATTTTAATTTGCATTGGAGAAAAGGTTGAATTTGATCCAAATTTACTAACGGGAGCTTTTCCGATAAATTTACCATATTCCCAGTTGCCTTCCTGAGCGGGATATAAACTATTTTTCCATGTCAATTTGCCTTTACCATGATAAAAGCCTTCAACAAAATCCCCTACATATACGAAACTTGGTGTTTCATGTTTCCCTTTACCGTTGAGTTTTCCATTAACAACATCTCCTTCGTATACATCGTCATTTTTTATTTGTGGCGCAGGTTTCGGAGGCGGCGGTGCAGAGTATGACGACGAACCGCCTGAAGACGAGGGTGCGGAACTTGAACCTCCTGTAAATTTATCGTTTTCCACTTGTCCTGTACCTTTGCATTGGGGACAATCTACTGAACCACTTTCACCACAAATACATAAATAATACCGACCCCCACCACATTCTGGACAAGTAATTTCTCCGCTACCATTACATTTACTACAAGTCGCCATAAAAATCTCTCCTTCAACTTTATTTACCGCAAAAATACTAATAATACGATATTTGTTCAACCGCTTTTTATATTATTTTTGCATATTTGTATTATTTTAATAGGTGACTGACACCATAAGAAATGGTGACTGTCACCTTTTATTTTTTAATTCAACTTTTACACAGGTTTGCCGTTTGCCCATCTGCCTGTGTTAACCCTGCCGTCTGGATAAATGTATTTTCCGTTCCCGTGCTGTAAATTGTTAGCCCATCCGCCTTCGTATACAACGCCGTCTTTCCATGTGTATTTTCCTATGCCGTGGGGCATCCCGTTGGCGCAGTCGCCTTCATAGACGTCGCCCATATTAAACGTGATTTTACCTTTGCCGTTGAGTTTGCCGTTGACAAAAATACCTTCGTAAACGCCATTGTCGCATACTTTTTTCTGCCAGCCGCCTGAGCCGCCCGAAGACGAGGGTCTTTGCGGGGTGTAGTTTATGTTACATTCTTTTAGGAATTCTAACGCATCTTTATTACCATAATCCGCCGCTTTTTTCATATCAGCAATTCCATTTTCATTATCTCCTAATCGTGCATTTCCTCTTGTGAAATATAAACGAGAGCGGCGAACATAACAAAAATTAAAATCTTCATTAGTTTTACATTCACTAATAGCGTGCCCCATTGCTTGTATTGCTCCATTTATTTCTCCGGCTTCTTCATCAGATTTTGACCATGTAATATAACCATCTACTGACATAAAGATATCTCCTTCTAAATTTTATTTTCTGCCGTCCGCTGTTAGACGTCGTATATCAATCTTTTCGGCGGATCGCGCCTGCAATAATCCGTGTTCGGTATGTCATCAACCCAAGATGTTTCAAAATAGCCTCACACATAGAACCGTAGGTTCTCGACACAAAGGCACAAAGTGTTGGATACCAATCACTCTGTGCCTTAGCATTACGCTTAATTATTTAGATATTGTAGCAATAGAACCGTCTGCGTTAAGTTTTGGAACAAGTTTTTCTGCTTCATCGTTAAGCAAACCATGATACTTTATGTCATCAAAGTCGATATATGTTTTTACTGTTATTATTCTATCTGAATTAATACTGCTACTGACTCTCCTGACTGTAACTACACTTCCTTGTGGTATAATATCCTTACTTCCGATATAAGAACGATCCAATACCTCAAGAGGAGCGGCTGCAGTGGCTTCAAAAGGGAAAATATCTTTTGAAAGATCTGTGCCTTTAAGTCTTACAAATGGAAGAAAAACATAACCTTTAGTGCTTCCCGATTCAACAGGAACCCATAAACCGGAAATATTACCTGTTGCAGTTACGGTTTCGTCTTTATTAATTACTTTAATAATACTGCTTGTGCCGTTAGGCTCGGAGCGAAGGTTAAGCGTTTGAGAATATATCGTAAGGGTAGTTCCCGGAAAATTTTTAAAAGCTGCGTCAATTTCCGCCTTTTCCACAGTATTTGCCACAGTAAAAAATGCTAACCCAAATACCAAAACAATAATACCTACAA
>WQSF01000045.1 GCA_009788065.1 Treponema sp. | reverse complement strand
CGCGGTGATGCCGTTAATGCTCGCTCTGCCGTTCGGCAGGTTGGGCGTTCTCTCGCCGTTGAAGAAAGGAAGGATCACAATTCCGTCCGCGCCGATGGGTGCTTTTCCTGCCTGCGCGTCAAACTCTTTAACATCTAAAGCCATTAGTTTCCGCATTTCTTCGCTCGCTACTGTGCAATTCATTGTGCAAAGAAGCGGCATCCATCCGTTAGATGAAGAACAGAACGCGGCGAGATTTCCTGTCGGATCAACTACTGCCTTGTCGGAAAAACCGAAAAGAGTGCCGCTGGTGCCGAGGCTCATTGTTAAAAATCCGTCGCGAACCGCGCCTGTGCCGATTGCCGCCATCATGTTGTCGCCGCCGCCTGAGGAAACAAGCGCCCCCTCGGTTAAGCCGTAAAGATCTGCGGCGGCTTTGCTTACCTTGCCTGCGGTTTTTTCGGAACTTGTAAGCTGCGGAAGATATTTTTCAATATCGGGAGAAATGTATTTGCAAATGTTCGATGACCATTTTCGGTTGCGAACGTCAAATAAAGCGGTGCCGGACGCGTCGCCGTATTCCGCCCAGTATTCGCCTGTTAATAAAAAGTTGATGTAATTATGCGGAAGAAGAATGTGTTTTAATTTCGCGAAAGCCTGAGGTTTATGTTTTTTAAGCCATAACACTTTCGGAGCGGTGTAGCCGGTTCGCATGGGAAGTCCGGCTTTTTCGATTAATTTTTTTTCTCCGCCTGCGGCTTTTGTAAGTTCCTCGCATTCCGCATCGGTTGATGTGTCGCACCAGAGTTTTACGTTGTAAACCGGTTTCCCTTTTTCATCCAGCGGCACAAAACCGTGCTGCTGTCCTGAAACGCCGATAGCGGCAATGTCCTTTTTAATATTTTTATCGATTTTCTCGAAGCAAGCCTTAACAACAGCGTCGTACCACTCGGCTTTTTGCTCCCTTGTACCGTCATTTTGGGCGATAATATCTACTGGCGCCGAGGACTGGGCGATTATTTTCTTTTTATCGTAATCATATACAACGATTTTACAGCTCTGGGTTCCCAGATCGATCCCGCATACAGTTCTCATAATCTCTCCAAATTCGTGATTTTCCTCATTGTATTGCATAAACGGCAAATTGTCTATTAGTTTTATTTATTGTCTAAATCCTCCCACGCCGCAGCGTCTTCCATGCGTATAATCCCGATAGAAAGAGCGTAAACAACAATTTGTATCCGGTTCTTCAATTTAGTTCTGCGTTTTATTGCCGCAATGCTGTTTTTAATTGTGCCTTCGCTGTAATTTAAACGTATGGATATCTCCTTGTCCGAATAGCCTTTTGCAAGATCGGTTATAATGCATTGTTCGGCTTGCGAAAAAGTAATATTGTTTTCTTCTGTTATGTGTTTGGAAAAATTATTTGCGTATGTGTCTGTTTTAAAATGAGCGATAACTATCGAAGCGCTTATGTGATAACCTCCGAGAGAGACAATTTCAATTGCCGGGACTAATTTGTCCATGTCTTTTTCTTTCAGCAGAATGCCTGACGCTCCGGCTCTGATTACCCTTGCGGCATTATTTTCTTCGCTGTTATCGCAAAGCATTAAAATGGCGGTGGACGGAGAGCCGCGGTGTATGATCGGGATAAGTTTATCGCTGTCAATTTGCGACGGCTGTATGTCTAGTATTAATATATCGGGATTTAACAATCCTGTTTTAATTATCGCTCCGGTTTCATCTTTTTCTATACCGGTAACTTTATAATCATTTTGAGACGACAGGATATCCAATATTTTCTCACAGTCATTGTTTTGTCTTGAGGCAATGAGAATACTGACAGGACTGCATTTTGAGGTGTATTGCACAGCCGCCTCGATTTTCTTTATACTTAACCTATATATACTAATATAGAGGAAAAAATGGCTAAGAAAGGAAAAATCAGCATTGACCGTGAAATGTGCAAAGGATGCATGCTCTGTATCCGCTCCTGTCCTGTCAAAGTATTGGAAGAAGACAGCGAAATGAATTCCAGCGGTTCGTATCCCGCGAAAGCAGTCAATGTAGAAAAATGTATTGCCTGCGGTAATTGTTATGAAGTCTGCCCCGATGTCTGCATCGAGGTTTATGAGGTTGAATAGATATATGAGCGAAAAAGTTTTAATGAAAGGAAATGACGCTATATCCGAAGCGGCGATAAGAGCCGGCTGCGGCGCGTATTTTGGGTATCCCATTACCCCTCAAAATGAAATCCCCGCGTACATGGCGAAACACATGCTCGAGCGCGGACGGATTTTTATACAGGCTGAAAGCGAGATTGCCGCTATCATCATGGTTTACGGCGCTTCCTGCGCAGGGATGAGAGCTATGACAAGTTCGTCCAGCCCCGGAATCAGCTTGAAGCAGGAAGGAATGTCGTACGCGGCAGGCGCGGATGTTCCGCTTGTGCTTGTGAATGTTCAGCGCGGCGGTCCGGGGCTTGGCAACATCGCCCCTGCGCAGAGCGATTATTTCCAATCCACACGCGGCGGAGGACACGGCGATTACAGATGCATCGTGCTTGCACCTAAGAGCGTGCAGGAAGCCGCAGACCTCACATATCTCGCTTTCGATTTAGCTGACAAATATCGAATGCCTGTAATTATTCATGCCGACGGTATGATCGGACAGATGATCGAAGGCTGCGTTCTGCCACCCGAGAAGGAACCGCCGAAACGCGATTGGACAGCGGGCGGCTGCGCGCAGAGACCCGGCAAGAAAGCGGTTCACATCACTTCGATCGATCTTGTCCCCGAGTCGCTTGAAGCGCAGACAAAAGCGCGTTTCATAATGTACGAAACTATCAAAAACCAGGAGATTCGGTTTGAAGAATCAAATTGTAAAGACGCTGATCTTGTAATGGTCGCCTACGGCACCTGCGCAAGAGTCTGCCTCGGAGCGCAGATGCTTGCCAAAAAGGAAGGCATCAATCTTGGTATTTTTAGACCGGTTACATTATGGCCATTCCCGTATGAACAGCTCGGTTCGTTTTCGAATCAGCCTGTTTTAACAGTGGAAATGTCTGAAGGGCAATTAATAGAAGATGTCAGGTTATCGGCTTATTACGCCGGAAAAAATCCGGAAATTCATCTTTTAGGCCGTTCAGGCGGTATGATCCCGACCGAAGAAGAAGTCTTCGCTGCTTGCAAGCAAGCTTTAGTAAAGGTTAGGTAAAAATGAAAAAGATATTAGGACACCCCGAATGTCTGCATAAAGTGCAGACAAAATACTGCGGCGGCTGCGGACACGGCGTAATCCACCGCCTAATCTGCAATGTTATCGACGAAATGGGAGTGAGGGATAAAACAATTATTACCCATCCTGTCGGCTGTTCGATATGGGCGGATTTATATTTCGATTTTGACTCTGTGCAGCCGCCTCACGGGCGCACTCCGGCAGCCGCGACAGGCGTAAAGCGGGTTCAGCCCGACCACCTTGTTATTTGCTATCAGGGTGACGGTGATATGGCGGCAATCGGCACCGCCGAGATGATTCACGCGGCGAACCGCGCCGAAAAGTTTACAACAATCTTTGTTAATAACGCAATCTACGGAATGACAGGCGGACAGATGGCTCCCACAACGCTTCTTGGGCAGAAAGCGACAACCGCTCCCAAGGGGCGCGATGCCGATGAAGCCGGAATGGGCTATCCTATTAGAGTTGCGGAACTTCTCGCCACTTTGGACGGAACCCGATACATCGCAAGAGGCTCGGTACACAACGCAATCAATGTCCGCAAGACAAAGCAGTATATAAAAAAAGCGTTTGAAGCGCAGATGTCCGGTATCGGCAGCACAATAGTAGAAATTCTCTCTCCCTGCCCTACAAACTGGACAATGGACGCTGTAAAAGCGGTGGAATGGCTCGAAAAAAACATGATTCCCGTATATCCGCTGGGAGAAATTAAAAATACACTGCAGGCAGGGGGCGCCAAATGACGGAAAAATCATTTTTTGCCGGATTCGGCGGACAAGGCATTATTTCTTTGGGTCAGCTCTGGGTTTATTTTGCCATGCAGGAAGGAAAAAACGTCACATTCTTTCCATTCTACGGCGCCGAAAAACGCGGCGGCGTCGCCCGCGCGAGCGTGATTATTTCTGACGATGAAATCGCGAGCCCTCTTGTTACAACACCCGATTCCGCGCTGGTTATGAACTCGGATTCTCTCCCTTTATGCGAAAAAATGTTAAAACAAAACGGTTTGATTGTAATTAACTCAACACTTGTTAAGGAAAAACCGCAAAGAACCGACCTGAATGTCGTCAATATTGAGGCAAGCGGCATCGCGGAGCGGATTGGCGGCGTGATTTTCTCCAATATGGTCGCTCTCGGAGCGATGGCGAAGCTAACGAAATCGCTCAAATTAGCCGATATTGATAGTATCCTGAAAAAATTTTTTTCGGTAGATAAACATCAATATATTCCGATGAATATTAAGGCGATTCAATCGGGATTTGACGCTGTTTGAAAAAAATATTTGAAAAAAAATTTATTTTTTTTTAAAATATTATTGACACTATTTTTGAATTTTTATATTATGAAAATACAAAAATACAGGAGAGAAAATGGCCTCAGTACACGAATATAAACGTCTGGAGAACAAGCTCGTCCAAAAGGTGAAAAATTCCGCAAATACGACGGCAGGTTTTATCGGTGGCTTTTTTAAAGCCGTTGGCAGGTTTTTAACAAGGCGTTATACTTTGGTGTTTGTGCCGCACTCCGAAAAGAAGGTTTACAACCTTCATGTCACAATTCTCTCAATTTGCTGCTTTTTACTGGTTGTTTTCGGCATTTTAAGCGCTTTTTTATGGTACGGAGCCTCTTACAGCGGTACAATGTACGCAATGGCGAACAAAGACGGCCGTTTGAAAAACACTCAGGCGTCTTTGGATCAACTCCGTGACGAAACAGCCCTCCTTCTGCGCGAAGCCCGCAATTTTGAAAGCGCCCTTTCCGGCGTTCTTTCAGCGCTCGGCATCGGCGGAAATAACACCCTTTCACAGAATACTTCCGGTGATTTAAGCTCCTTCTTGGGAATCAGGGATTCATCTCAGGGTCTTGTTCAAGAAGTTGACGATATAAAACGCCTTTCCGCGTATCTTTCCGAAGCCAGAGAGCCGATTATGGAACTTGGCGCTCTTATGGATTCGCAAAGCGCGCTTTTAACTGAAATTCCGAGTATTTGGCCTGTCAGAGGCGGAATCGGCCATATAACAATGTTCTTCGGTCAGAATATCCACCCGATTCACGGTCAATATTACATCCACAGAGGTATCGACATTGCGACCTACCGTTCCGGCGACCCCATTGTCGCTACAGCGGACGGACAGGTGGTTACTGTTGAATATACATACGATTACGGAAACTTTGTCATTGTCAGGCACAAACACGGCTATTACACTCGTTATGCGCATATGTCGCGTTTTAACGCGCAGGTCGGACAGCGTATTCAGCAGGGCGAAGTTATCGGTTATATCGGAAATACAGGTATTTCAACCGGTCCGCACCTCCATTATGAAGTTCACATCGGTTCCGATGTTGTAGATCCTTACAGATACATTACCATTCGTAACAGCCTCTCAAGACAAGGCCGCTTATAAAGCGCTCAATAAGGTTTGAGAGAGATGTCGTCACAGGATAAAAACAGCGACTATTCCATTAACACGATTATAGGTCCCAATACCAGTCTCACAGGAGATATTGAAACAGGCGGCTTTACGCGAATCGACGGCAGTATACGAGGCGATGTCAGAGCGAAGGGCAGGGTGGTAATCGGAGAACGCGCCAGAATGAAAGGAAATGTTTCAGGGACTAACATTACCATAGGCGGAGTGGTTTACGGTAATATTATTTCTGACGGGCATCTTGTGGTTCTTTCGACGGCTATAATTATCGGTGATATTATCACGCGCCGCGTTCAAGCGGACGACGGCTGTTTTATAAACGGAAAGGTAGCGGTCTGCTCCAGCGACGAACGCTGGACAAAGACAATCAACGAACACCGCGACGCGCAGGGTATAAAATCGGCGCTGCCTGTTTTCCAAAAAACCTATGGCTAAAGTAGACGGAACCGACCCTTCTCACTACATGAACCCGTCTGTCTATTCGCGGGTAAAAGACGAAAAAAAAACTAAAGGGGCTCACAAGGGAGAGAGGACGGATTTTTCCAATATTTACAACGATCTTCGCGGCGTTACAGCGGATAATATCGGTCCTTTAAAAAATCTCCCGCCTTCGGATGATTCTATCAGCCTTTTGATGGACGAAGTGCGCGATACCGGCGACAGGTTAAAGAGCAGGCCGTTCCCCGAAGAGATATTGCGTTATAAACAGGCTGTGCGTAATTTTATCAATTATGTAGTGCAAAACGCTTTTTCAAAGGAAACTGAGGCCGGTATTCCTAATAAATTCAAACCCGCTTTTCAAGGACGCAGAGGCACTCCTGAAGCGCAGGATTACAAAGAATATGTTAAGATACAGGTGATAGATAAAAAACTGGAAGATTTGGCGGCTATGCTTCTTTCCAGTCAGGGACGGCAGATGGAGCTTGTTTCACGTCTTGAGGAGATCAAGGGTCTTTTGATAGACTTAATGCAATAGGATGAAATTGTGAGCGATTATAACGAGTATGACAATATAGACGAAGAAGATATTTCCGCTCTGGAGGATGACGGCAGAGAGCAGGCTGTTATTACCGGGTCTGCGGCAGGTATTGAATCGATTGCGCCGGACACGCCGATTTACAGGCTTAGGCTTATGTATTCGCAGGAAACATTTCTTGCGGTTTTCCGCGAAGAGAATTTAACTCCGCAGTCGATGGTTATTGTACCTACCCGTTACGGGCGCGATCTCGCGCAGGTTATCGGCTCTGTACGGGGCAAACTTCCTCCGGTTTCGGAAATCGCGTGGATAGTGCGCACCGCGTCTGCGGAAGATATGGATAAATCCCGTAATAACGAAAAACTTGAAGCCGAAGCGTTTAAGATATGCAGGCAAAAAATAGAAAACCATAAACTGGAAATGAAACTTGTTCTTGTTCATTACCTGCTGGAAGAACCTAAAATTCTCTTTTTCTTTACCGCCGAAAACAGGGTAGACTTCCGCGAACTTGTAAAAGATTTAGTAAGCGTTTTTAAAATGCGTATAGAGCTGCGCCAGATCGGCGTGCGCGACGAAGCCAGAGTAACGGGCGGTCTCGGAGTCTGCGGACGCGGATACTGCTGTCACTGCGTTTCCGATAAATTAAAACCTGTCTCGATTAAAATGGCGAAAGATCAAAAACTTTCGCTTAATTCCGTAAAAATCTCAGGTCCGTGCGGACGGCTTTTATGCTGTCTTTTCTACGAATACGGATTTTATTCTGAACAGCAGCGCAATCTTCCGCAGGAAGGAATGCGTATTTCCCACAGCGGCGAATCATGGAGAATAACGGAAGTAAATCCAATTACCTGCCAGATTAAGCTTTCACATGATGACGGAAGACAGGTTTCGTTCCCTGCCTGTAAATTTGAGAGAGTGGAAAATTTCTGGAAGATTAAAAATTAATGAGGTACTGCTGTTGTTAGGCTTTGATTCTACTTTTAAAAGATTTTTAATTACAAGAGATGAGCTGTCGCTCGGCAATGTAAGGCGCGATGTATGGCCCCTCTTGCTGATTTTCCCTCTCACTGTCATTTTGGGCGATTTTCGTTATTTTAACTTAAATATCGAATTTGCCGGATTACAGTCTTACGAACTGATGCTTTACACTCTGGGGCTTGGGTGGCTCGTACTTGCATTTATACCAAAATGGTTTATTCTGCCTCTCCTTAAAATAGCGGCAGTCTGCTGCGCCGTATTGCTTCCTTTCCAATTACTGCTTACTGACGAAACTGCCAGACTTGCGGTATTCATGGCTTTCCAATTTTTTAACGGTATCTGCGCCGCCTGCGCGTTTTCTTTTTTCTGTTTCAAGCTGAACAATATCGAAAGGCTTTCCGGCATGGCTCTGATACTTTTTTATTACAGTCTTTATTACACAATCTACAGGGCTTTTCCCGCTGTTCAGGTTGTTTATAAAACGTACGGCGGCATACTGATAATGCAGTTCTATCTTGTTGTGGTTTTCCTGCTCGGCGGTATTTTGAAAAGACCTGTATTCGGCAGTGAGTTAAATTCGGATACAACGGATGCTCCCGATAACGGTGAAACCCGCAGTGATAACCGCAGCGAGTTTCCGATAATCAGAACGGTGATAGGGCTTCACATTGTTTATTACTCAATAATGTGTATGATCAATTATATCGAAAGCGCTGATAATATTATTTTCAGCATGCCCTACGGGCTTGGCCAGTTTTCGTCAATTATACTGCTTGCTTTTTTTATGTTGTTATGGAACCGCAGTGCGCTTTCCATATGGCCGATGTTCTTTATCTTTTCGCTTTTGGGGATAACTATCGTCGGTTATAATTTTGGCGCGGCTCGTTTTACGGGATCTCTCCTATACGGGCTTGGCGACGGTTTAGGTTATGTCCTGATTTATTATCTGTGCCTTGGCGCGATCAAAAAAAGCAAGTCGATAAAAATGTACAGGCTCTTTTGCGTTATTTTATTTATCGAATATTTTTTTATTTCCGGTATTTTATCGCAGGCCTTTGATCGATATGAAGGGTCAAACCATGTTATCGCTCTAAGCGTTGTTGTTGTTCTGAGTTTTTGCTGTTTCCTGATACTTCCTTATTTACAGAAAAAGCTGTTTTCCGCGGATTGGACGGACGGAGTTCATTTAAAGGATATGACCGAATATTCCCAGGGTCTTGAGGAAACGGGCGCTATCAATGTAAATGAGAATTTAGAACTTACAGAAAGAGAGCATGAGGTTTTTACCATGCTGTTAAAAGGCATGGCTCCCAAAGAGATTGCCTTCATCCTTAAAATAAGCTACCCTACCGTTAACTTCCATACCGCCAACCTGTACCGGAAACTGGGCATCCAAAGCCGGTCTGAATTATTCGTCAAATACAAGAAATAAAACGCTGTCAGACCCCCAAAAAGAGCAAACCTGTAAGATTTAATAGGTATAAAATGGCCAAAAAAGGGCAAACCTATTAGATTTAATAGGCTGTCAAAATGAAAAATTTGGTTAAAAATATAACTTATCATGATTAATTCGCTTACAAAACAAGTAACCGACCGTTCCGGCAAGGAGGCGTTTTCGTTCAGTTTTTTCTGCGACAACTGCGGCAGTGAATGGAAAAGTCCGGTAATCCCCTTTGAATCAGGAGGGGTTACCTCCTTCGATAACGAGGAAGTCTGTCAAATGGTTTGGGCGCAGGAACACAAAAACGCTTTTGACAGATCCAATCTGGAAGCCCATTTTCACTTTAACTATTGTTCCGAAAGTGAAAAGTGGGTTTGTGACGAATGCTTTGGCGTTGGCGCGCCGGGATAAGTATTAGCGGGTTCAACCTGAACAGGTTGAATGTATTATGTAATCGCTTAAAATAAAATGGAGGTTTTTATGAGCGAGTTTGATACGGATAAAAAATGAGTAATCCAAGAATATCAATAGGCAGAGACGGAACCATAATCCGGCATAACTATCAAAACCAGCCGCCTCCCCCTCCTCCGTCCTCTTCCTTTTATCCGAGGTCCAACAACCGTCCCACATACACTAATTACAATACCGGCTCGAATAAAAGCTGGGGTCTTCTTATATTCTTATCCATTGTGCTTGGAGGATTTGGAGCAGACCGTTTTTACGCCGGCAGAACGGGGTTGGGATTTGCAAAAATTGCCGCGATGGGCTGCGGTGTCGGAATGATTTGGTGGGCTATTGATGTATTTTTGGCTTTAACCGGCAAGCAAAAAGACAACGATGGAAATTATATTAAAAGAAGATAAAGAGAATTTATAATTTATTTTTATGAGGTGACAAAATGGGAAAAGATGATATTATAGACGGCGCATACGCGTCACAACAAGAACGCAAGTATAAAATGACGTTCAATTACTTGCTTACGCACAGAGAATTACCAAGATTGTATTTTGAAGGCTTGAATGAATTTTACGAAAAAATACTTCCTGATCCTGAGATGATGCAAAGATTTTTGTTTTTTGCGTACAACCGGTGTAAATATTTCGCAATGGAAAATCCCAGCATCGAACCGGCTTTTCCTGAAGAACAGTTTGATATGTATTTATTCGGTCCAGAAGGCAGGCGGGTTCTTATCATAACATTGCCTAAATGCAGTGTTCCGCCCGAAAGCCTTCAAATTGCAATTCCCGCAGATCGGCAAAAAGCCGCGTATTATGCCTGCGAGATGTCCGTTAATCCCATGACAGAGGAATCCTGCTTTGTATTCGGCGAATGGAACGCGGAGCAAAAACACTCCAACTATGGAGAAATCGAAATGACGGACGAACACAGCTTTGCCAGGATGGCATTAGAAATCGCTTATGGAAATGATGAAGAGGCGGGCAGGTAAGGAAAAATGGGTTTAATTGAAATTAAAGTATTTTTAGCGTCTTCATCCGAGCTGGAACTTGTGCGCGTACATATTGGTGATTTTTTTAACGATATAAACTCAATTCTGCTGGACACTGATGTAAGGGTGCGGCTTTTAAAATGGGAAATATTTGATCCTTCATTTAAAGGCGAGAGAAAGCAGACTGAGTATGATCAACAAGTTGTTAAATCCGATGTGTTTATCGTACTGTTCCGTACAAGAGCGGGCAAATTCACTTTGGAAGAAGCCGATGTCGCGAAAGCCTCCTATAATGAGAATAAAATGCCGCAGGAGCTTTATTGCTTTATTCAGGACTGGCAGGAAAAACGCGAGTTTGATGTTGACGAATTGAAAACAAATTTAGGCAGCAGTTTTAAAATTGACGCATTTGAAAATATTAACGATCTAAAATGCAAGATTATTAAAATTCTTATGGCGCGCTTTACCGCGAACAGCATAGCGGTTTCTGAAACAGACAAGTTTATTCAAATCAATTCTGTGAATATTTTAAATAAAACAAAGCAGGATTAAATATCAGGAGTAATACATGGATATATTATCTGAAACAGCAGGACAGGCGGTAAAGAGAAATGACAGGTAAAAAAATATTCGCCGCTTTCAGCAAGGACGTTGAAGAAGACGTAACGCGTTTCGGCGACTTCCTCTGCTCGCTTAACGCGCAGTGCAAAGGGATAGAATTTTCTGTTTTTAAAAGCGAGAAAGAACTTTGCGAGGCTCTTGAGCTGTCCAAAGAAAAAATCGGCAGCGAACTTGATACCTGCGAATATTTTTTATTAATTCTTGGCGGCAAAAACGATGAACACCCGCTTGATAAATTAAAACAGGCGATTGCGAACTACATGAAAACGCGCGAAAATCCCGCTATCCACATTTTTATTAACAATTCGATAGAGGGGGCTGACGCAAACATCAGCCTGTTCGCTTCCGGCGAATACGAACACTTTGTAGAGCAGTTCAGCCATAACGACACGCTTAAGGCGAAGTTCATGGTATGGCTGAGCGCGCAGGAAAAAGATTTTGCGTACGAAGTGGACACTGACAATCACGGCTGTCCGGTAATAAAAATAAACGGCCGCCCTGTTTCCGGGCTTGTTGATTTTGACGCTTTTTTAAATAACGAAGATTATCAGGACGAGAAAAAAAAGCTTCTTCGCAATAAGTCAAAACGGGAAGAATATATCGAAGAGCTGCGCGACGCTGAAGAAGACGAAAAAAACGATTTGTGGGATGATATAAGCGCGTTAACAAAAGAGATTGAGGAACAGCAGGATAAAATCACGGCGATGGAAAAGGACACGCTTGCCCTGTACCAGAATTACGCTAAAAAAACGCTTGAAAGCGGATACAATTCAAGGTTAAAAAAAGCGCTTGATTGTATCGAGCGCGGCGAGTTGGAAAGAGCGAAAAGGGTGTTAGACCCTGAAGGCAGTATAAACAATTTAAAAACAATAGCGAACGAGAATGAATTACTCGCCGCGAAAATGGAAACTAATAAAAATATCGCGATGCAGGAGATTAACATACTGTTCGCAGAAATTGACAGGCTTAAACTGGATACGCAGAACGTCAGGCGCTTTGAAGAAATAGAAAAATGTTATGCGAACATCGAAAAATTCCAGGAAAAATTGGGGCTGGAGATGACAGTTCTGGTTGATTACGCAAATTACCTGCATACGCAAAAAAAACACGGTTTGGCGATTGAAAAATTTACAAAAGAACTTTTTAGATGCAGAAAATTGGCAGAAAAAAATCCTGATGAGTATTTACCGTATGTTGCGGGAGCGTTGAACAGTCTGGTTGTTCTGCAAAGAGACACAAATCGCTTAAAAGAAGCCGGAGACAACATTACAGAAGCTCTTGCTATCTACAGAAAACTGGCTGAAAATAATCCTGGCGCTTATTTGCCTGATGTTGCATCAGCGTTAAATAATCTTGCGGGTCTTCAAAGAGATACAAGCCGTTATAATGAAGCGGAAGCCAACTATACAGAAACAATAAAAATCAGACGGAAACTGGCGGAAGCGGACCCCGAAAAATATTTACCCTTTGTCGCATGGTCTTTAAACAGTTTTGCCGTTTTGCAGAAAGAAACCAATAATTATAAAGATGCCGAAGAAAGTCTAAAAGAAGCAATAAATATCAGGCGGAAGCTTGCGGATAAAAATCCTGACGCGTACTTGCCTGTTCTGGCGTGGTCGCTGAACAGTCTGGTTGTTCTGCAAAGAGATACAAATCGTTTAAAGGAAGCCGAAGACAACATTACGGAAGCTCTAGCTATCTACAGAAAACTTGCGGAAATTAATCCCGACGCGTATTTGCCGGAGGCAGCAATGTCGCTTAATAATTTAGCCGGACTTAAAAGAGATACAAATAAACGCGATGAAGCGCAGGCTGACTATACGGAAGTAATAAGTATCAGGCGGAAATTGGCGGAAACAAATCCCGAGTCGTACTTGCCGGATCTCGCGTGGTCGTTAAATAGTTACGCTGTTTTACAGAAAGATACAGGCTGTTATAAAGAAGCGGAGGATAGCTGTATAGAAGCGTTAGCAATCAGACGAAAACTTACGCAGACCAATCCTGAAAAATATACACCGCTTCTGATATGGTCTTTGAATTGTCTGGCTGATCTGTATTCGCATACAAACCGCGAAGAAGAAGCCGAAGAGATTAAAAAAGAAATATCAGATCTTAAACCGGTACAAAAAGATTCTGCCGATGAAAAAATTCAACAAGCGAAAGATGAAAATAATGCTGTCGATACGGAGGAATGTCAAAAAGCTGCTGAAAGCGGCGACGGGGAAAGTCAAATTAAACTTGCTGTCAGTTATATGCAAGGCAAAGGCGTTGTGCAGGATTACGCGAAAGCCGTGGAATGGCTGGAAAAAGCGGCGGCTCAGGGTTATTCTAACGCCCAGTGTTATTTAGGCATATGTTATAAACAGGGAGTAGGAGTCGAAGCCGATAAAAATAAAGCCATAGATTGGTATAAAAAAGCATTAGAAACAATAATTAAATTCCGCGGAGAAGATAACACCGAAGCGGCTGACATTTATAATGATGTAGGTTCATGTTATAACGATTTGAATGAATTTCAAAAAGCGATAGATTACTGCGGTAAAGCTCTGGATATACGAATCAAAACCCGCGAAGAAAAAACCCCGGAAACAGGAGATATTTATAATAATCTTGGAATCGCTAATTATTGTCTTGGTCAATACGACGCCGCTCTTGATAATTTTAATAAAGGAATGGATGTAAAGGTTGTTTTTTCCGGAAAGGATAATCCTGATGCGGCTCTTTCATATTTTTATATTGCCGGCTGTTATGAAGCGAAAGAAGACAAGAAAAACGCTTGTAAATATTTCAATGAAGCTCTTAAAATTTACCAGTCGTATGAAGGTTTTGAAAATGAAGCTGAAGAAGTAAGACAGGCGATTAAGAAGAACGAGGAATAAAAAGGAAATTATGGACATTGGAGATCCTGTTATTTACATATGCCCGTCGTGCGGAAAAAAAATGCAGATGACAACATGGACAAGTTATACTGTAAGCTCCAGCAAATATTATTCTGACGGCGACATTTTAAGGTCAGGTGTTTTTTGTCCTGATTTTACGCCGGAACTGTCAAAATGCCCGCATTGCAAAACGTTGTTTTTCAGGTCTAATGTCGATGACGCGGAATCTGTGAACTTTTATAAAAATAAAGTAAAAAAAAGTATCGAAGCCCCTGAAAGAAAAGATCTTATCAACGCAGTTAAAAATAAATTGTTTAAAAAACACCAGGAAGAGCGGGAAAAGAATAAAAAGAAACCTGTTAAGGGCGGCAGAGGTAAAGGAATAAGCGAACTATAAAAATAAGGAGGATTATATGAACAATGGAAAGTATTGGACTTACGATGAAGAAGGAATTATGAACAAACTCGGTTTTAGCGGTTACAACGATCGCACGCATGGAGGGCTGACTTTTTTCCTCTCCCTTGTGTTCGGGATTTTTACAGCTCTGTTTATTTACGCAGCCGCAGATGAACTGCTTATCGGAACTGCGATTCACGATTACTTTAGCGATAATACCGGAAATATAATGGCGGTTATGTGTATCGCAATTATCGTTTCATTTATTGCCGTAATCTGGAGACATTGGCCCTTGATAATCATATTTATTTTAACTACTCTTATAGGCATTTTCAATGTTGTTCATGCAGCAGGAATAGAACATAACCGAACATTTCCGCTTTCTGTAAGAGAAATGTTTATGCCGTCCGAGGAAAAACTTGCAGAGATTAAAGCGCATAAGCAGGTACGGTTTGGCAGGGTTAAACCCACCGTTAATGTAAAAGACATTCCGGGCGGAGCATTTGTTACCATAACAAGAAATATAGAAAACGATAAAACAAAGGATTATACGGTTCAGTATCATAATATAGAAAGTACATGGAAAGGCGGTACTAACGGTTTTATTCTTATAAGAACGGATCGAACCATTAAAACAATCGCTTCAGGCAGTCTCATGTCTTCTGTGTCACCTAACGCAGATATTATAAAAGAAATTCCTAAAGGAAAGACTGTTTCTTTGACAGGCGGCTTGTCAAAGAACGATACCTTGTTAGAAGTGATTTATGATGGTGAAAAGGGCTGGCTTGCTCAGGATAAATTATTCATGCCGCTGATAAAACCGGCGGTAAAGAATTTTACCACTCTTGGTTTGGTTGTTATCGGATTATTTTTTGTATTATTGTATTTTTTAAATTTTCTTAGAGCGTTAAATTTTAATAAAATCTACCGCAATGAGCAAATTGATTATTATATTGAAAAACGCGAAAAGTTCCCATGGCTTAACAGATACCTGTCAAAAACAGGAGAGCCGGCATCATCGCCTGTAAGCGGCGCATTCTATGATGTAAATAGAATGCTTTTAGCAAACGTCGCTATATATGCTCTTATTTCTGTGGCTTTGGGTTTTTTAATACATTTATTTATATTTGACGCCGGTTTCTACGGAATCGGCAAGTATCATCTGTTTAATAATGTAATGATGGTAATGTGGATAATAGGAATAATGGTAATCCAAATAGTATGGAGCAATTCAATTGATGAATGTAAGTATTCCAATGATACAGAATGTCCAGAATGCGGCTGTCCGCACGGTTATGACATGATCGAAAGCGAAAACTTTTTGGATGAAGTTACAGAGACATCCGGGGAGACGGTAAAAGAGACGACCACAACATATTCCGACGGTTCTCAAAGCACGTCAACAGAAAGAACTCCGTACAGATACAATACATATCACGGTCATTCATATGAAAAATATTACTGCTTTAGCTGTAACATCGAGATAACAAAAAATTACGAAAACACATGGGGTTCATATCCTGAATTAGGGAAGAAACAATATCCTAAAGATAAGGATAAATTATTAGCTCAATAAAGGAGGATTTTATGGTGAACATTAGTGATTTATCAGAGATTGAAAAAGAAGTTTTAACTTTCTGTAATAATATGCAGACAAAATGAATGGAGGTTATATGAATTGGAAAGATTACGGTGAAATAGCGATTGCTCTAAATAAGCTTTATCCAAACAGAAATCCGGTAGTAATGGAAGACGCGGAATTGATAGAAAAAGTAACTGCCCTACCGGGTTTTAAAGGCGATAAGCAACCGCCGAATAAAGATTATCTGTCTTTCATTTCATACAAATGGATAATGCTAAGATCGGGAGATACAACGCCGTATTCTCCTCCGCCGATTTAATTTTTATAGGTAATTGTTATACATGATTGAAATAATACTTACAGAAAAAAACGCTCTGGAAAGAGTAAAACAAAACGGCAGAGCGCTTGACCTTGTTCCTGAAAGGTTAAAAACAGAAGAAGTATGTCTTGCGGCTGTAGAACAATGTACCACCGCTCTTGAATTTGTTCCCGCGAAATTCCAAACAGAAGAATTTTTAATAAAAGCGGTAAGTCAAAACCGGTGGATGCTTAAGGCCATTCCTATAAAACAAATTACACCCGAAATATGCAATGCGGCTGTTAAGCACAGCAGTTATGCGCTTGAATATGTTCCTAAAGAATTCAAAACAGCGAAAATGTGTTACGCGGCGGTTAAATCAAACGGGCAGGCGTTATGTGATGTTCACGATGAACTTAAGACCGCGCAAATGTGTCTCATGGCAGTAAAGAGCAAAAACTTTGGCGGCAATTGTCTTCAATGGGTTCCTGATAAATTTAAGACAGAGGAAATATGTCAGATTGCGGTAAAAAAAGATGGTGAAGCGCTTGAACATGTTCCTAAAAAATTTATAACAAAAGAACTGTGTTTTGCGGCGATAAATTCGGGATATGTCGGCTTTGACAGTGTTCCTGCGCTCAAGTTTGTTCCAAAAAAGTTTATAACATACGAACTTTATCTTGCATTGATGAAGGTACGCGGCTATGC
>WQSF01000044.1 GCA_009788065.1 Treponema sp. | reverse complement strand
CTCGGGTGTAAGATATTCATGCTTTCGCAATTTTGCCTCATTATAAGCGGCGTCAATAATTGCCTGCACATGTCCAGATATTCTCATATTTATCCTCAGGAAAAATTATAACACATGAATTTAAAAACGCGCTACAGATGATTTATACAGGTTCCACAATACACAATAAAGGGTACTCGTTTGCCTTGGCGGCGGCAAGCACCTGTTCCGATTTTGTAACAGCTATATCCCAAGTATAGACCCCCACTATTCCCCTGCCTTTTTTATGGACATCCATCATTATCTTATTAGCGTCTTCCATGTTCTTATGGAAGATAACCATTAATACTTCTACAACAAACTCCATAGTTGTGTAATGGTCATTAAGGAGAATTACCCGAAATTGCTCCGGTTCTTTGATTTTTTCATTTATCTTGGAAACGGCTTTTTCTTTAATTTTCGGTCCCATTCTGTTCTCCCACCCCCAATGTTACAGAATATCTATTTAAAAAAGTTAAACTTCCCAAATTTGAAGAGTTTACCGTTGTTACGATTTGTCAGTTCATCTATTGATTTGTACATAAAAGCGGCAAAAGCAGCGTCATTTCCGGCATCAGCCGCGGTAAAACCCGCGGTCAAATATTTATCATTATGAGCGGCGGCAAGCAGTCCGTTAGTAAGCGCGCGGAAGGACGCAAGCGCCGAAGGACCCAAAACATCTGCGGCGTCGTCTTTCCCTGAAGAAGCAATATCTTGATAGACAAGCGCAAGGGTTCCTCGTCCGCGGTTCCTAAAAATAGCGGCAAGTTCTTTAACAAGGAAAAACCATCCTTTTATATGGTCGTTCAGCATTATCTCGACATCAGAAAAAGGAATATCCGCGGCATTACTATGAATCGACGGAGGCGAGCATATCAAGACCGCTTCATCAATATGTTCAAGGCGGTTTTCCGCGGCAATAACCACTGTACGCGCCGAAATCGGACTGGACGGATTCCAGTCCAATGAAAGGCGTTTTTCATTTTCCGCAGGAGAGTTTTTCGACGATCCGGAACCTCCAACGAAGTTCCCTGCGGACAATCTATTGGGTATAAAAGCTGCGGCATATTGTTCTACTCGTTTGACAGTTTCCGCTTCTATCGCGCGGCTAAGCGCTGACTCGTTCCCTGCTAGAAAGATTCCCCTTGTCATATAAACTTAGTTTACTAAATGTGATTAATCATGGCAATATATAGCCAGTATCCGGTAATAAGGGTATGAGGAAGTACGAATGAAGTTATTGAAGATTGCGATGATAGGCGATGTAGTTGGAGAATTCGGTCTTAAAACTCTTGAAGAAAAACTACCGGTTTTAATAAAAGAACAAAACATCGATTTTGTCACAGTCAACGGCGAGAATACTGCCGCGGGTTTCGGCATGCTCCCTAACGATTTTAAACGCATCATGGCGGCGGGAGCAAATGTTGTCACGTCCGGCAACCATATATGGGAAAACAGAGAATTCTGGCCTATACTTGAAACTGAAGGAAATATGCTTCGCCCCGCGAATTACCCGAACGGTTCCGCAATCGTTCAAAGCGTTTCAGGCGCCGGTTTTGCCTGCGTAAACAAAGAACACATAAGCTACATTGTTTTAAATCTTCAGGGCAGAGAATTCATGACCGCGATCGACTGTCCTTTCCAGAGTTTTGATCGCCTAATTAATATTCACCTCGGCAGAGCGGCGGACAATCATCCGCTTGTTTCAGGAGACGGCCATTCCATTCCAACCGCTTTCCCGATAATTATCATTGATTTCCATGCCGAATCCAGCAAAGAAAAAGAAGCTCTCGCGTATTATGTTGACGGACACGCCTCTTTGATCGCCGGAACTCATACGCATATACAGACAGCCGACGAACGCGTTCTGCCCAAAGGCACCGGTTATATAACAGACCTTGGAATGACAGGTAACACAAACAGCGTCATCGGCATGGATCCAAAAATCTGCCTTAACCGATCTAAAAAACACGTGCTGTATCACATGGAAACCGCAGAATCAGATAAACCGGGGCAAATGCAAGGCATCATCGCGGAGGTTGACCCGGAAACCGGAAACACTGTTTCGATTAGAAGGATTTAAAAAAAGTGTCAGTCACCTCTTAAGAATTTACAATACTGTTAAACGACAAACAAAAGGTGTCAGTCACCTTTTAAATTTTTACAATTTTTAAAAAGACTGTCTGCCAATGGGGCTGCCGATCCAGATACCTTCGCCGAGATAGTCCATCCGTCTGCCTTCGATTAAAACTTGCACATCTTTTACATTTTGAAACTCAGTCACTGTCCAGACAATCTGCCTAAGGGAGGCGACGTAGCCTTCCACGCCGAATGTGTTAAAAAGGAAATCTTCGCTGAAGCTGATATAAGCGGTGCTTCCCCGGACTGTCGCAGAAAGCACTCTGGTATTCTGCGGAATCAGGTTGACAATACCTTTACTCAGCTCTTCAGCGGACGGTCCGGTAAGAAGAGCGTTTAACGAATCCTGCATGGGTGAATCGGAAACAGGTATCCTTCGCGTTACCTTCGAATGAAGAATCTGCCCGTCATTACTTACCTGCGTGTAATAAATTGATCTATCCCTTGTCTGCGCAGGCGGCACTGCAGGAGGAGCGGCAGGCTGTACAGCCGGTTGAGTCTGCGGCTGGGTTGGCTGAGTTGCCGGCTTTGTGGGTTCCGGCGCCGCAGGCTTTGCAGGTTCCGCAGGCTGGGAAGCGGGTTTTGAAGGTTGTTGAATTGTAACTGTTACGGCAGGTTCTTCTTCATTAGCCGTAGGAATATCTTCCTCCGCCCCGGAAGCAGAAGTTATTCGCGTTTTAAAAAGATTAAAATTTTTCTCGATTGTGGCGGCGTTTACAATGAATATGCTGATAATTATAATTGCGAAAATTAACCAGAAAATGACAACTGCCTGAGATCCTTTCGATTTTGATTTTGCGTTTGTTTTTCGCGCTCCCACAAAAATATGATACCAAGTAATGTATTTATTGTATACTGTTTTTGATATGAGAAATAAAATGACTGAAGAACTGGCTGTCTGCGGCATGAACGCAGTCCTTGCAGCCGGCGAACACAATCCGCAAACCATCAACAGACTCTTCCTGCGCGAAGATCGTTTAAAATCATTCACCGGCATTTGCAAACAACTCGCCGAACGCAAACGTCCGTACAAGATTTGCGAAGACGAGGAGCTTGAACGTGTCTGCAAAAGCGTTCACCATCAGGGTGTGGTAGCGATGATCGAAGAGCCGGTTATCGAAATGCTGAGCATGGAAGAACTTGATCTTTGGGCAAGCGAAAAAAAAACCGGAGTGCTTCTTCATTCTGTCGGAAACGATCACAACCTCGGCGCTATCGCGAGAGCGGCGGCTTTTTTTGACGCGGCGTTCATTGTGCTGAATGAAAAAGATACCGAGGCGCGCCTAACAACCAGCGCTTACCGCATCGCTGAAGGCGGTCTTGAACATTTAAAGGTTCGTAAAATTACAAACTCCGCCGCCTTTTTAAAAGACGCGTCAAAAAAACTTACAACAATCGGTACTGACACAAGGGCAAGAATGAGAATCGGTGATCTTGGCAGCGTTTTAAAAAACAGCGGCGTTGTTCTTGTCATGGGTAATGAAGAAACAGGTTTGCCGGAGAATGTAAAGAATCAATGTTCATATCTGCTGCGTATCCCTGGAACGGGAAATATCGACAGCCTGAATGTTTCACAGGCCGCCGCGTTATTTCTACATGAGATATTTGAAAGCTAAGTTCCGCTAAATTTAAATCAACTGAACCTGTTAACCATGAGCGGCGGCTGATGCGTAGCGTCAATCGTATCGCGCCATAAACTGCTTTCAGGATTTACTTTGTTTCGTTGTCTGATTACCTGATTAATCGGCAGATGCACAAACTCATTATTCACAAGCCCGATGATCATCTTTGTTTTTCCAGCCATCGCCGCGTGAACCGCCGCGTTACCGAGGCGCTCGCAGTAAATTGAATCGTCCGGGTTTGCAGGAGCGGAGCGGATTGCGTAACTGGGATCGATATATTTTAAATTGATCTCAATCCCTCTTTCTTCAAAGTGTTTGATAATCCTTGAGCGGATATAAACGCCTACGTCCGCCATTTTGACATTGCCGCCCGCGTCGTGTTTCTTTTCCTTTAAAAGCTGATCCTGCATTGCGCCTTCGGCGACAATAACAAGAGCATGACCGCGTTTTACAATCCTTTCTTCCAGATGATGTAAAAAGCCGTTATAACCTTCAAGGTTAAAGGGAACTTCGGGAATCAACACAAAGTTTACTTCGTGGCTTGCAAGCGCGGTGTGCGCCGCGATAAAACCTGAATCCCTGCCCATAACTTTTACAAGCCCGATACCGTTAATCGCGGAAGCGGCTTCAACGTGCGCAGCCGATACAACTTCAACCGCTTTTGCAACTGCTGTATTAAAACCAAAAGATCTGTCTATCAAAACAAAATCGTTATCAACTGTTTTCGGTATACCGATTAAAGATACTTTCAGCTTTCGTTTACTGACTTCTTCGGCAATATCAAGCGTGCCGCGCTGAGTGCCGTCGCCGCCGATTACAAACATCATATTTAAATTAAGTTTTTCTATTGTATCGACAATTTCTTCAACCTGCCTGCCGCCGCCGCGGGCGCTTCCCAAAAAGGTGCCGCCCAATTTATGAATGTCATCCACCGTATCGGGGGTCAATTCTCTTACCCCATACTGTGATGTAGATAAGAAACCGAGGTATCCATAACGAATGCCGGAAATTCTTGTTACGCCGTAACGTGTCGCTAAGCACCGCACTACCGATCTTATTACATCGTTAATTCCGGGGCAAAGTCCGCCGCAGCTTACAATCCCGGCATGAACATGGGCGGGCGTAAAATATATTTTTTCTCTTGGGCCTGCGCACTCCAGAACCTGCGTTTTTTTAATCGGATGTTGAATGCCTGGAACAACAAATTTATCGAGACGCACATANTGATCATCTGTCACATAATTAGCCGATTTATCACCGGCAGATTTNGACATTAAGATCGGCGANTGAACTGTCGCTTTACCAAGCGATTCAATGGTAAAATCAAAATTATTAAGCATGGAAAAACCCCCTGTTTCTTTCATTATAATGCTATTACTTGAGTTTTAAAAGGGCATATAGTATACTCAGATTATGAAATTCACACCCCAAATAATGGGCAAATTCAGCCCGAAATTGCTTGTGATAATTATCACAGGAATATTGGTTCTTATACTGCTTGGCACCAGTATTTTTATCGTTGATCAGACCGAACAAGCGGTTATTACTCGTTTTGGTAAATTTATCGCCATCAGGGAACCCGGTCTCCATTTAAAACTTCCATTCGGCATCGACCAGAATTATACTGTAAATGTTCGTACTTTCCAGACAGAAGAATTCGGTTTCCGCACAAGGAGAGGCGGTAATTATCCCGCATATTCAAGCCAGTCAACAGAATCCGTCATGCTTACAGGCGATTTGAATATCGTAGACGTTGAATGGATTATCCAGTACCGCGTTGTCGATCCAAAAGCGTGGACATTTAACGTAAACGAGCGCCGCCCGACAATACGCGACGTGTCGCGTTCGGCGATTAATATGCTCGTAGGCGACCGCGCGATTATGGACATCATGGGTATCGAGAGAAGCGCCATCGAAATTGAAGCTCTCGCAATCATGAACGACAGATTCCGCGAGTACGGTCTCGGCATCGATGTAGTAAATGTGAAGCTTCAGAACGTAACTCCCCCCTCCGGCGTACAGGAAGCGTTTGAAGATGTAAATAAAGCGATGCAGGATCTTGAGCGGCTTATAAACGAAGGACAGCAGGTTTATAACGAAGAAATTCCAAGAGCGAGAGGCGAGGCTGAACGCACAATTCAAGTTGCGCAAGGTTATGCTACAGAGCGCGTGAATAAAGCAAGAGGCGATGTTGCCCGTTTCAATTCCGTATACAATGAATTCCGCAACGCCCCGGAAGTAACAAGACAGCGTCTGTATTACGAAATGATCGAAGAAGTATTCAAAGATGAAAAAAGCGTAAGGATGATAGATCGCAATCTTGATAACTTCCTGCCGATGCTGAATATGGGAGGAGCAAGATAATGAAAAAAGTAATTACCACTATTATTGTTTGTTTAGTTGTTTTTATCGGTATAATGGTTGCAGGACCTCTCTATGTCATAAATGAAGGAGAGCAGGCAGTTGTAGTACAGTTCGGAAAAATAACCAGCGTTGTTACAACCGCGGGGTTAAAAATAAAGATTCCTTTTATTGACGAAGTTGTCCGTTATCCCAAAAAAATAATGGCATGGGACGGAGAAGCCAGAGTTATGCCGACGGCGGAAAGGCAGTTCATCTTTGTCGATGTCACAGCCCGCTGGCGGATTTCAGATCCGAAGAAATTTTACGAATCCATTAATACAGTCGATGCGGCATATTCCAAACTTGCCGAAATTATCGATTCAGAAGTGCGCACTGTTGTAGCTGAAAATCCTCTGCATGAATCCGTGCGCAATTCAAACATTATTTTGGAACGTTCAACAGGTCCTGAATCTTTAGGACTTGGAGAAGGGATTGATGTTGAAATTATCTCTACATCAACACAGAACAGCTCTTTTGAGCCGGTTGTCAGGGGAAGGCGCCAGCTTGCGGAACTAATTCTAGCGCGCTCGCGCCGCGCGGTTCCCGAATTCGGCATTGATCTTATCGATGTAGTAACGCGGCAAATTTCCTACTCGCCGGAACTTACTCCGAGCGTTTACGCGCGTATGATCAGAGAACGTAACCAGATAGCGATGGCTTTCCGCTCCGAAGGCGAAGGCAGAAAAGCAGAATGGCTTGGTAAAATGGACAACGAAAAGCGTTCAGTATCGTCGGCGGCGTATACGCAGGCTCAAACAATCATGGGAAATGCAGACGCTGAAGCCGCGAGAATTTACGCATCCGCATATTCGGGCGGAGACAGAGCGGCTTTTTACAGTTTCTGGAGAGCGATTGAATCATACAGGCAGACAATGCCGAAGTTTGATAAAACACTCACGACAGATATGGAATATTTCAGATATCTGTATTCATCAAGATAGACAAGAAGGCAATGGTACAGCGAATCCATATTTCAAAAGTTAACGACTCCGCTTCCATGTGTTTTGACACCGGGCTTGAGCCGCGTTCGTTCGCGCGGACAAAAATGTCTCAGAGTCTGATCGAACAGGGATATGTTGTAAATCCAGACGGCTCGCACGAAATATGGAAAGCGTCAGGAGTAAACGAAATCAACGGCTGTATGACAGTCTTCGGACCTGCAGTACACGGGAAAAGACTGGATATTCTGCTCGAAGAAACAGAAGCGTTAATTCAATCCGCAAAGCAGACCGCTCAGCGCCAGATCGCGCTGCAAGCTGTCGTTTACTGGATAAAAGCGAAAATGTTTCTCGGCGAGACGCGCTCCGTATTAAACCTTGGCGCGTCATTTATCTGTATGGAAGATACTCAGACTCACCCAAAGGGCAGCGTTTATTTTGCCCCGGAACATTTGTCCACACGCTGTCTCTATCTTGAAAGCGCGAGACCGGATCAGAGTTTACACGACAAATACAACTGTCCTGATTTATTTGGTATGGACGCTTCCGCTTTTTGCGCCGGAGTAATGTTATATAAAATTTTAACAGGTAATCAGCCGTATTCCGGTTTAGAACTTTATCAGGATATGAGAGAAGGAATCTTCATGCCGGTTCAACCTGCAGCGCCTGAATTAAATGAAAAACTTGCGGAGCTTATTCAATCCGCGCTTCTCTTACCTGTCTTAAAAAAAAGACCGTCCATGAGCGGAACTGATATTCTTTCAAATATTCTGGAAATACTGATAGATAAGACAAACACCGCGGCTAATATAGATTCTCTGTACGCCGCAGTACCTTTGGATAAAACAAAACAAGCGGAAAAAGAAAGCAAGAATTTTTTATTAAAGAAAAATGTAGTCGTAAAGACAAGACGTTTTATGGCATCGAACAAACATTTAATAATAGGATGCGCTATCGGTTTATTTTTCGCACTGTTTATACTTTTCAGCACACTGCAAGGTGTCAGACAGCGCCCGACAACATCGGGATTGTCGCCCGACAGGGTTGTCACCGCGTATTTTGACGCGTTCAGCTCTTTGGATCATTTTTATATGGAAGCCTGCATCAACGGAGCCGATAAGACCGATGTAAATGCCGCAGCAAGTTTTTACGCGGTTTTTAAACAAAGACAGGCTTATGAGGGCTCCGGCCAGCCGTTAATAATTCAGGCAAGAGCGTGGAAAGAGAACGGCGGAGCGCTGCCGGCGCCGAATGTTTTTGGCGTAACAGATTTGGTTATCACATATGTCGGCGGCAACGAAGAAGACGGACTTGTAGTTTACCGCGCCGATTATCTGCTTTGGGCGCCTACGGAAAATCACGCAAGAAACCGAAGCGACGTAATGACATTAAAAACAGACAGGAAAAGACACTGGCGGATAATCGAAATCCTGCGCACCGAAAAATAATTAAGATTAAAGTCTCCCTGCAAGCCAGTCATTTATCATAAAACGCGATAAAGAGCCGTTTGCTGGAAGTTCCGGCAGATCATTTTTTGTAAACCATTTTGCGTCTTCTATTTCTTCGCCGTCGGGCGTAATCGTCCCTGATGAATAACGGGCTTTAAAACCTACCATAAGAGAATTGGGAAACGGCCACGGCTGAGATTTAATATATTCGATATTTTTAACTTTAATATTTACTTCTTCTTGGATTTCTCTGACCACTGTTTCTTCCAGCGACTCGCCCGCTTCGTTAAAACCGGAGATGTGGCTGTAAACACCGGCTTTGAATCTTTTGTTATGCGCAAGTAAAATCCGGTTTTCGTCATCGGTAATTACAGTAATGACGGCAGGACAAATACGTGGAAACTCAATCCGTCCGCATTTGGAACAGACGCGATGCACCAGTAATTGATCTGGGGAGCAGGACGGAGCATCACCGTTTAACGCGCCGCATGTGCCGCAAAAACGCGAATCCCACCTCCATTGGGAGATGTGGCATGCGTGTAAAATATCGCCCAAATCTTTAAGGCGTTCAAGACCCTCAATACCGTATCCTTCAACGCTGTAATCCGCCAGAAGCTGGCGGACTTCTTTAATCTGAGAGTCTGAAAAATCGGCAGTTGATAATAGAGAATCTTTTAAAAAATGAAACGCCTTTTCGTCCATATCTAATCATATTAAAGTTTTTGTTGTTTATCAATGTTTATTGATTTATTATGTATATAGGAGGAAAACAATATAAATATGAACTACCTTGAATTGTTACCGTTAAACGGAATCGTAAAAAATGCAAAGGGGCATCCTAATGACGGCGTTCCATTCGAAGGCTGTCCAAGAACGCATCCTTCAGATAAAACAAAACTTATACTTGTAAACGATCCGCTTGGAAATAAACCTGCTGTGTTAGAATTTAATCTTGATGATATATTGTTCGTTGACGAACTCCCGTCCGCTGTTACCGAAGCCGGCGAAGGCGTACCGCTCGTAAAACTCTGGATTAAACGCGGTTCGGTCGGAGTAAAACTTGAACCATTCGAGGTAAAATGATACAAGCCTCGGCATTTTCGCAATTAATACGTCCTCCAATCTTCATGACAGAATCCCCGCAGCGCGGTTCCGAAGATAACGTTAATTGTAATCTTTGCCCGAATAATTGCGAAATAAAAAGCGGCGGTTTTGGAATATGCGGAGTAAGAGGAAATAAAAACGGAAAAGGAATTATACCTTTTTACGGGTTTATCACTGCTCTCGCGGTTGACCCAATAGAAAAAAAACCTCTTTATCATTTTAAACCCGGCTCAAAAATATTATCGCTCGGTTTTGCCGGCTGTAACCTGCATTGTCCGTTTTGTCAGAACTGGCACATATCGCAAAATACGGATGTTCACGGAAAATGGATGCAGAGCGGCGAAGTAATTTCTGCCGCGCTAAGAGAAGATTCACCGTCCATCGCCTACACATATTCAGAACCTTTGATTCACGCGGAGTACATTCTAGACTGCATGACGCTCGCACGCAAACACGGTATCGCAAATGTGCTTGTAACAAACGGCTGTATTAACGCAAACGCCGCCGCCGTGATTTTAAAACTCGCAGACGCTGTAAATGTCGATTTAAAAAGTTTTTCTGCGGAGACTTATAAAAAAATCATCGGCGGCGATTTACAAACCGTTTTGGATTTTATACAGCTTTGCAATAAGATGAATGTTCATGCTGAGGTAACAACTTTGGTGGTTCCCGATCTTAACGATTCAAACAGCGAATTAAACGCCGCGGCGGAATTTATCGCTTCCGTAAATAAAGATATCCCCTGGCACCTTTCCGCGTATCACCCCGATTACCGCTGGAACGCGCCGCCGACAAGCCAGACATTTTTATCAAATGCCGCCCAAAACGCAAAAAAAACACTAACCTATGTTTACACCGGCAACTCCAATTTTAACAATGACACCCTCTGCGCAATCTGCGGCTCAACGCTCATTAAACGAAACGGCTACAATGTCGATGTTTCGGGATTGATTAACAACACATGCGCCTCCTGCGGTAAAACGGCGAAGGTTGCGGTGTGAAAAAACACTTTATTAATTATATTTATCCTTGACTATTTTGCACTTTTCGTTTAAAAAATAAATAAATGAACAAAACCGTACAGTATTTGAATTTTTGTAAAAAATACGGGCCGTGGGCACTTGTTGCAGGCGGTTCTGACGGATTGGGCGCGGCTTACTCAGAAGCGCTTGCCCGCAGAGGCATGAATCTCGTCATGATTGCGCGCGAAAAAAAGCGGTTGGAAGACACAGCGGCAAAAATCAAAGAAAAATACTCTATCGATGTTGTTACCATTGCGGCGGATCTCTCGGATTTTGAAAATGTAAAAAAATTAATTTCAAATTTACTGTCCGCGGAAGATTTAAAAATATCCATCGGTCTGATGGTATACAATGCCGCCTTTGCTCCGATTGGTTTATTCGAAAACACAAGCGAGGAACATTTATCGCTCGCGGCAAATGTCAATGTAAGAACGCCTTTGCTTCTCGCAAAATTTTTATCCGGGCGAATGATTCAAAATAAACACGGAGGAATTGTGCTGATGTCCTCTCTTGCGGGCGCGCAGGGAAGCCCAAAACTCGCGTCCTACGCGGCGACAAAGGCGTTTAACGCCGTACTCGCCGAAGGCTTGTGGAAGGAATTAAAACCGCATGGGATTGATGTAATCGGCTGCTGCGCGGGGGCGATTTTAACGCCGGGTTATGAGCAGGCGGAAAAAACAAAACCTGCGCCGGGAACAATGACAGCAAACGATGTGGCGGAGCAGACTTTAAAAGCGCTTGGTAAAGGACCGATTGTCATTCCGGGAGCGGTTAATAAAATCGGCAGATTTGTTCTTACAAGACTTTTAACCAGAAAAGCCGCTATAGGCATAATGTCGCAAAATACCGGAGGATTGTCTTAACGTCAATTTACTTGGTAAAAATAAATATTAATAAAGAGGTTAATCATGGATGTAAAATTATGGATTCTGGGATTTCTCACAACAGTCATCGCATATGCAGGCATCACTCTTCTGCACATCATTTTTCCGGTTAAAAGAATAAAAGGTTATGTAAAACACGAAAAAACCGGTGAAGTGTTGAATTATCGCATTAACGGAATTATGGTTCTTCCGGCGAGTATTTTAATCTGGTTTGGACTTGGCTACTTTGATATAATCGCTTACGACTGGCTGTATCAGATCAGATGGCCGGGACTTGTAAGCGCCATTGTTATGGGGCTTATTTTTTCTTTTATACTTGTGTTAAAGGCGCCTTCCACCGGAAAGCCGTTCCTTGCCGATTTTTGGTTTGGAAGGATTTGGAATCCGCAGATTGGAAACGGTTTTATCGACGCGAAAATGTGGCTTTATTTAATCGGCGCTGTAATGCTTCAGTTAAATGCGCTTTCTTTCGCGGCGTATCACATTCAGGAAATGCAAAGGTTAGGTGAAAATATTAACATCGGCTTTTTGCTCGGCGTTGCGATGACAACATGGTTTTGCTGGGATTATCTGATTTTCGAAAAAGTTCATCTTTATACTTACGATCTTTTCGCAGAAAGAGTCGGATTCAAACTTGGTTTTGGCTGTCTGACATTCTATCCGTATTTCTACGCAATCTCGCTTTGGGCAACCGTAAACCTGCCGAATCCAAATCATCCGCTCTGGCTTACAATTATATTCGCGGGCGTTTTCCTGTTTGGCTGGGTGTTCACACGCGGTGCGAATTTACAAAAATATATTTTTAAAATCGCGCCCGGAAAAAAATTCCTATGGATGAAACCGGAAGTAATAACTGACGGAAATCACAATCTTCTTGTCAGCGGCTACTGGGGCGCGAGCCGCCACATCAACTACATGGGCGAAATTATACAGGCAATCGCCATTGCAATCGCGGCAGGTTATCCCGGCGTTTGGCAGGTTTGGCTGTACCCTGTTTATTACATCGGACTCCTCTTCTCGCGCGAAGCCGATGACGGAAAAATCTGTAAGGTAAAATACGGCGCGTTATGGGATGAATACAAGAAGAAGGTGAAATACAAAATTATTCCGTTTATATATTAACGTTTTTCTCTCGAAGGATCTGACCAGGCGCACTGCTCGGGATAAATCCCTCGCACACCCTTCATCTCATTGACTATTATATTGCGCCACGCCTCGTTAATTTTTTTCATCTACACGCTTACGCGTGCTTTCTTGGGCGCCGCAGTTTGTCCTCGAACCGTCTTTGCGGTGATAATCTTCGCAAGCCTTGCAGTCGCCGTGACGGCTGCAGGGGTATGTACATTTACAATTTTTATTTTTATCCGGCATAGTTTGATCTCCTTTTAACATTCTACAATTATCATATGTATCTTGACAAGACTACTATACCTTAATATAGTAATTATTAAATGAGAAAATTTGAAGTTGTATCTCCGTTTAAACCTGCAGGCGATCAGGGGGAAGCGATTGCGGCTCTTGCGGACGGTATTAAAGCCGGAGACAAATATCAGACACTGCAGGGTGTTACAGGCTCCGGAAAAACTTTTACAATGGCAAAATTAATCGAAGCAGTGCAAATGCCCACGTTGATTGTCAGCCACAACAAAACATTAGCCGCCCAGCTCTACCGCGAATTTAAAGGTTTTTTTCCGAATAACGCGGTGGAATATTTTGTTTCATATTACGATTATTACCAGCCGGAAGCGTATGTCGCAAGCCGCGATTTATATATCGAAAAAGACGCTTCCATAAACGACGAAATTGAACGCATGAGACTCTCCGCGGCAAGAAGCATGATGGAACGCAACGATGTAATTATTGTTGCGACTGTTTCCTGCATCTACGGCATGGTAACTCCCGATGTTTATAAAAAAATGAATGCCACATTAACAGTAGGCGAAACTATAGATGTTGATTCAATCATCCGCCGCTTTGTGGAACTGCAATATGAACGCAACGACGCTGTTCTGGAACGGGGACGTTTCCGCAGACGCGGCGATACACTGGAAATTTTTCCGGCATACATGGAGGAGGCTTATCGCATCGATCTTGACTGGGACAAAGTTGAACGTATCCGCCGTTTTAATCCTGTATCCGGCGAAATACTAGAAGAACTTGACGGCGCGTTGATATACCCCGCCAAGCAATTTGTTATCCCCATTGATTCAATAAAAAACGCGATGAACGAAATTAAAACTCAATTAAAAGAGCGCCTCGAATATTTTCAGAATAACGGCAAAGTAATGGAAGCCGAACGATTAAAGACCCGCGTTGAATACGATATCGAGATGTTAACCGAAATGGGTTACTGCCCCGGTATAGAAAATTATTCCGCGATCATGGCGGGACGGCAGCCCGGTGAATCCCCGGACACATTGGTCGATTACCTTCCAAAAGAGCATCTTACATTCATCGATGAAAGCCACGTTACCCTGCCGCAGTTAGGCGCAATGTACGCGGGGGATCGCAGCCGCAAGCAAAGCCTTGTAGATTACGGTTTCCGCCTGCCTTGCGCTCTCGATAACCGTCCTCTTCGCTACGATGAATTTGTTGATCGTCTTGATAAAACTGTTTTTGTTTCCGCTACACCCGGTAAAACCGAGATTGAGCAATCCGCGCGTGTCGTTCAGCAGTTGATTCGCCCCACGGGACTTCTCGACCCTGAAATTGAAGTGCGTCCAAGCGAAGGGCAAATGGAAGACATTTACAGCGAAGTGCAAAAACGCATCAAAGCCGGAGAAAGGTCTCTTATCCTTACGCTTACAAAAAAAATGGCGGAAGACCTTACCGATTACCTTTCCGGTCTCGGTTTAAAAGTTCGTTATATCCACAGCGAAGTGGAAACCATCGAACGTGTGGAAATTTTAACACAGCTTCGACAGGGTGAATTTGACATACTCGTAGGAATCAATCTGTTACGCGAAGGCATCGACCTTCCCGAAGTTTCATTCATCGCGATTCTGGACGCGGATAAAATCGGTTTCCTGCGCTCGCTCACAAGTCTGGTTCAGATAATCGGGCGCGCTGCGCGTAACGCCGCAGGAAAAGTTATAATGTACGCCGACCGCATGAGTGAAGCGATGGAAAAAGCGATAGCTGAAACCAACCGCCGCCGCGAAATTCAAATCGAATATAATAAAAAACACGGCATTACTCCCGAAACTGTTAAAAAAGCAATCGCTGAGATTCTTACCCGCCATATTGAAGAAGCCGATGGCGCGGCGGCGGCAAGCATCGAAGTGTTAAAAAAATCCTACAATGTTTTAATCCCCGCGCAGCGCAAACAGTTAATTAAAGCGCTTGAAAACGAAATGCTCGAACACGCGAAAAATCTTGAGTTTGAGCAGGCTGCGGCAATCAGGGACGAAATCGCGCGAATCAAAGACGGAGTTTTGTAAGAAATAATTAAAATATGGCAAACTGGTACCGTATCGAAAAAGATTCCATTTACATTGAAATAAAAGCGTTCCCCGGCGCGTCAAAAAACGAAATAACAGGAATAAGGGACAACCGGCTATGCGTGCGCATCGCCGCCGCGCCGGAAGACGGTAAAGCCAACGCCTGCCTTTGCGATTTCCTTGCAAAAACGCTTGATTGCGCAAAACGAGATGTTATTGTTATAAAAGGCGAAAAATCAAAGTTGAAGACTGTATCTATTCCAAAAGAATTCTCGCAGAACCGCAAAGGCGCAGAGATTGCCGAATTATTACTTAAGGATAAATAATAAACCTATTATTGTATCCCGGCTCCTTTTTTCAAACCTGCCATTACTTGCGGATATACAATAGCGTTTGTGTTTCTGTCAAGTAAACCAAATAATTCACCGGTTCCGGCGGTGCTTGCATTGTCCCACCAGAAACACGGGATTTGTCTGTTTCTGGCTTGCTGTACGTAATACTCAGCCCAAGCTTCTCTTACGGCGTCATTATTTTTGTTCATTGCACCGAATTCACCCATTATGACGGGGATTCCTTTTGAAACAAACTTAGTGTGAGCGGGAGTCAGCGCGTTTATAATCGCCGAAGTATCCGTTGAATTACCCGTACTCCATGTATTAAATGCGCTATTTGTATTCAACGCAAAATTATACGGAGCATATGCGTGTATAGAAACAATAAGAGAATCAACCGTTGTATCATTCGGAAGAACAAGTCCGTCTACAGCCGTCTGCCCTGCGGATGCGGCATAAGGGGTTATCATCAGAAATCGTTTACTGTTATTGCCGCCTGCCGCTCTTACTGTATCAACAAAAACCTGATGGTACTTATTTAATTTTACGCGTTCCGCAGAAGTGCCTCCATCCCATTCATTTTCGCCGCCTTTTGTTCTAGGTTCGTTTAATCCTTCAAAAATGAGTTTCTCATTGTAATTTTGAAATTGTACCGCAATCTGCGTCCATAATCTTTTAAATATTATCAATGAATTATCAGCTTCGGCGTTTGTAAATTTAAATATCTTCTCATCATGATGGGTGTTAATAATGATATACATATCATTTTCGTCAGCCCAGTTTACGACTTCTGTAACTCGTTTTAACCAGTCTTCGCGGATAATATAATCCTTGTTAAGCGCTTTATACCATGTAACAGGAATTCTAATTGCGTTAAATCCTGCCTTTTTTATTGCGTCAATATTCGCTTTTGTTGTAACACTGCCGACCCATGCTTTTTCCATTTCAACGACAGATGTGTCTGCATAAACGCCGCCGCCAAGCCATGAAAAACCATTATCGTTACCGTGAGCGTCAAAAGTATTGCCCAGATTCCAGCCAAGTTTTATATTGCTGACTAAAGCAGTTGCTGTTGTACTGCTCCATGATTTGGGCGCCTGATACCCTGGTAAAACTACATCAGTACGCAGAGCAGGAAAATCATTAACATTTAACGTTTTATTATCAGGCGCGCCATTACATGCAAAAAACGTAAAACCGATTATCAACGCTACGGCGATAAAGAAAAATTGCTTCCAACTTTTAACAAACAACATACCGGCCCCCTGTTATACCTATATTAATTTTTACTACGCTTCTAAAATCAACAGTGTTTTTGGGTCCAGTTTCATCGCCATGGATTTGGAGATAAGCGAATTTCTGTCTTTGGAAATTGACAGTTCAACATGGTCTGATTTCGGCTGTAAGACAATCACGATATCAATATCTTCTATAAAATTGTCCAGAACGACAGGTATATTCTCTTTGTCATATTGATTGGAACCGTCTTCTTTTACAGAACATGAATACCAAACGCTAAGACCCAATTCAATCGCGAAATTTTTAACGGCGGCAATTCTGTCTTTGTCCGCACGGAAAAAATCAAGACCGTCAATAATTATCGCTTCCGCTTTAAAACTGCCGTCTAAAATCATCGCCCTCAGACTTTTTATAACCTGATCTTTTGTAACTCCGTCCTGATTAAAACACATTAGCACGCGGTTTTTAAAAAGTTCATTTTTTATTTCTGACGCGTTTTCAAGATTTTTTTTACTGATGAATTCATTAAATATATCTTCGTACCACACCGGCACATATTGAATATTTTGATTAAAAGAAACGTGAATAACTTTTTTTCCCTGAAGAAGTTTATCAAGAGCAAGCTGTACAAGCACCGATGTTTTCCCGACTCCGTTGAGTGAAGCGACTACACCGACTTCCCCGGCTTTAAGTCCCCCGTGAATAGATTGTTCAAAAATGCGAATCGGACTTCTTTGTATTAATTCGTTTAAAACCATATATTTCTCCTCTATTTGGAAGCCCGGCGTTTTTTCTCCGCTTCGCCTATAAGCGCTTCGGAAATACTCTGCGGTACTTTTGCGTATTTTTCAAATTCCATCGTAAACTCCGCCTTGCCTTGCGTAAGCGAGCGAAGCGTTGTGGAATAACCAAACATTTCACTTAACGGCACTTCCGCTTCAACACGCGAAAAATGACCGTCTTCTACAGACGAGATAATTATGCCGCGTCTTTGATTTATTGAGCCGAAAATATTACCTTGAAATTCCGTCGGACCTTCTACAGATACCTTCATGATCGGTTCAAGAATGCACGGCTTTGCCTTGTTATACGCTTCGCGGAACGCGCCGATAGCGGCTTGCTGGAACGCAATATCGGATGAATCTACAGGATGGCTCTGACCGTCGTTGATCAAACAGCGAATGTTTACAATTGGGAATCCTATCAAACTGCCTTTTTTGATCGCCTCTTTAAAACCTTTATCGCAGCTTGGCACATACTCGGTGGGGATTGTTCCGCCCTTAATCATGTCAACAAATTCGTAATCGCCGTCCGTCCACGGTTCCATGTAACCTGCAACGCGCCCGAATTGTCCCGCACCGCCTGTTTGTTTTTTGTGAGTGTAATTGAATTCCGCTTTTTGCGTTATTGTTTCGCGGTACGCAACCTGCGGCATTCCCGTCTCCACTTCGCATTTATATTCGCGGCGCATACGCTCAATGTAAACTTCAAGATGAAGTTCTCCCATTCCTT
>WQSF01000043.1 GCA_009788065.1 Treponema sp. | reverse complement strand
ATTATTTTGATCGTAGTTTTAAAATACACAAGATTCGGACGATCGCTTTATGCTGTCGGAGGAAACGCGCAAAGCGCTCTGTTAATGGGTATCAATCCTGACAGAACAAAGTTTTTTGCGCATGTTTTGTGCGGATTGCTCGCTGGTGTCGGCGGTTTTGTTTTTACGCTGGGCATGCCCTCCGGAAGCCCCGATTACGGCAGAGGCTACGAAATACACGCGATTTCTTCGAGCATAATCGGAGGCACAATGTTTTCAGGCGGCGTCGGTCTTCCAATCGGAACATTTTTCGGCGTGTTGATTAATCTGCTTGTACAGCGCGTAGTGCCGCTTTTCGGATTAACCGAAGCGTCATGGCCGACGATAATCACATCGGCGTTTTTACTTGTCTTTATTGTTCTGCAGAGCATTCTCGCAATCGCGAGTAAAACCGGCGGCGGTATACAATTACCGCCGTGGCTGAAAATGAAACGCGGCAGTTCGTGATAATTATTGCTAAAATTGCTTATTTATGTTACTATTGTCTTTATGGAAGAACCATCTGTAAGAAAAAAAAACTACCATAAACGATTAAAAAGCGGTCTTTGCCCCCGATGCGGCGGGAAGGTTAAAAAATCCAGCCCTTATAAAACCTGCGATACTTGCAGGGAATTTTACCGTAACTATCAAAGGGAAAATACAGAAACTGTTAATGATTTGCGCAGGGAACGTTACGATCTGAGAAAAAAGAAAGGGCTTTGTCCGCGCTGCGGAGTACCGGTGGGTAAAAAAGCAAAAAATTTTATTTGCGATAAGTGCCTGAAAAAGCAATATAAAAATGAAAGCGTTATAAAAAAGACGAGAAGAAAATAAGCGCTTACTTGTAAATGTGACTGATGATACAAAGATGCCCAATATAAAGCCGCAAATCCTGAGAATTAAATCATGATTATTCGTAGTAAAATTTTTTATTTAATTATATACTAAGCATCAGTTAATCTTTGGAGGTGAGAAATGTTTGTTATTTTTTGCAGAGTTTTCCAGTTTATTTTTAATTTTGCGGCGCGGCTTCTCCCTTGGAAGAAAGCTATTTTGGTAGACGGACAGGGAAGCATTGCAAGAATTCCCGATTTGCTGAGGCTGGAAAAAGTCAAAAAACCAATGCTTGTTACCGGTGACAATCTTGTTAAAGCCGGAGTCGCGCAGCGCATTATTGATATACTCGTAAAAGCGAAATATTCGTATGTGATTTTTACCGATGTTGAGCCGAATCCTTCTGTTAAAACCGCGGACACGATTCAGAAATTGTATCTTGATCATGGATGCGACGGTATTATTGCGCTGGGAGGCGGCTCTCCAATAGACGCGGCGAAGGGAGCAGCGGCGCGTATTGTAAAACCGAAAAAAACCGTAAACCAGCTTGGAGGGCTTTTCAAAATTTTAACAAAGCTCCCTCCTTTTATCGCTATTCCGACAACTGCGGGAACGGGAAGCGAAACGACAATAGCGGCTCTTATTACCGACACCGATACCCGCCACAAATACGCAATTATGGATTTAAATCTTGTTCCGCGTTTCGCGATACTTGATCCCGATCTGACTGTGAGCTTGCCTCCGCATGTCACTTCTACAACCGGAATGGACGCGCTTACTCACGCGGTAGAAGCGTATCTGTGCTGGACATACAATACTGCCGAGAGTATTCAGTTTGCGCTTGACGCTGTTAGATTGATTTTCGCGAATCTGGAAAAAGCATATAACGACGGAAGCAATATTGAAGCGCGTCAGGCGATGCTTTCTGCTTCATTCAAAGCCGGTTTTGCGTTTACGCGCTCCGGAGTCGGAAACATACACGCGATCGCCCACACTCTCGGAGGTTTGTACAATACGCCGCACGGTCTTGCGAACGCTGTTATTCTTCCAAAAGTGCTTGAAAACTACGGCGACAGGGTTCACAAAAAGCTTGCGCAACTTGCGGAAGCCGCGGGTCTTTTATCTGGTTTTCACACGAAAACCAATGCCGAAAAAGCGCGGATTTTTATCGACGCAATTTACGGATTGAACGAACGAATGGGGATTCCAAAAGGTTTTAATTTTATTAAAGACGAAGATATTGATCAGATGATTAATTGGGCAGGAAAGGAGAGTAATCCGATTTATCCTGTGCCTGTAATTTTTAACGGAGAGCGTTTCCGGAAGGTTATCGAGATTATCAGGCAGGAATAGCGGAAAATCTGATAAGTATCAAAATATTTACTTTTTTCTTTCTTTATGGTATAATTTTTGTAATGAAAATACGATTTATTATAGTATTAACAGTTTTTTCACTTTTATTTTCCGCCTGCTCGTCAATTCAAAAATTGGCTATGAACATGGTTGCGAATGTGCTGACAGGCGACGGCGGTTCCGATGTTTTCACCGGAGATTCCGATCCGGAGCTGGTCGGGGACGCAATTCCCTTTGCGATAAAACTCTATGAAACATTGTTAGCGGGAAATCAGGAGCATCAGGGTTTGATAAATACGACAGGCTCTCTCTTTGTAATGTACGCGAATGCCTTTATACAGGGTCCTGCGGAAATGCTTCCGCGCGTTCAATATGAAGAAAGGCAAGCCGCGATAGCGCGCGCGAAAAATATGTATTTAAGAGGGCTTTCCATTTTATACAGGGGTCTTGATTTGAAATATCCGGGCTTTTCCGCATCATACAGAGACGGAAAATTATCCGGCATTTTAGCAAAGACAACAAAGGAAGATGTTTCGGCTCTTTACTGGTCGGCAGCGGCAGGGGTTTCCGCGTTTTCCCTCAATCCCTTTGATTTGAGCATTGGGGTAAGGCTGCCGGAATTTTACGCGCTTATCGAACGAGCTTATGAACTTGACCCTGATTTTAACGGCGGTGTTTTAGACGAATTTCTTTTGATGTTTCACGCGTCGGTGCCCGAAAGTATGGGCGGCGACAAATCAAGGGTGGAAACTCATTTTGCCCGGGCGCTTGAAAAATCCGGAGGGAAGTCTGCCGGTACTTATGTTGCCTATGCCAATTCTGTATGCGTTCCTGCTCAGAATTACGATAAATTTAAGGAGATGCTGGAAAAGGCGCTCGCGATCGATATTGACGATGTTCCGTCAAACAGGCTTGTCAATATTATTAATCAGCGGAAGGCTCGCTACCTTCTGGCTTCCGCGCCTCAGTACTTCATCTTTGTAAAGTTTGATGATGATGACGGTTGGGATGACGATGATTGGAATGATGAAGACTGGTAATAAACCGTCAAATTCTTTGTAATTAAGATCATAAAAAATTGTTTATATACATAAGTATGATATAATAATTGAGAGGTGAATTATGAGAACTATCTTCGGACAGAAACTTCGTTTTGTATTGTGTTTATCGGTGCTTTTCATGTTTGTTGCGCCGCTTTTCGCTCAAAGGATCGATATCAAACTTGCATCGCTTGTGCCTGAAAATACGGCATGGGGGCAGGCAATTAACCGCCTTGCAGCGGAATGGATGCGCATATCCAACGGTCAAATTAATGTGACTGTGTATCACGGCGGAACTGCCGGGACTGAGACTACCGTACTGATGATGTTAAGAAGCAACCAGCTTCAAGCCGGTGTTTTTACCAGTATGGGCTTGAATCAGATAACGCCTGAAGTGATGGCTTTTAGTTATCCTTTCCTTATCAGGAGTGACACTGAATACCACGCTGTTATGGGTAAGTTAAGAAGTGAGCTTGACGCAAAGATGCAGCAAAACGGTTTTGTTACCATAGCATGGGCTCATGCGGGATGGATAAAATTATTTACCAGAACGCCTATTACGACTCCCGCGGATTTACGCGCGTTAAGAATGGGAACGGGTACTGACGATCCGTCGATGGTAAGAGCGTTTGAAGAATTAAGTTATCGTATTGTTCCGTCCGAACTCACCGAACAGTTGTTTTCTCTTCAGAGCAATAGAATTGACGCTGTATACAACAGCCCGATTTATATCGCAGGGAATCAATTATTCGGTATTGCCGGAAATATGTCGAGTGTCAATGTCGCTCCTTTTATGGGCGGCATCCTTGTAAATAATGTTACATGGCGAAGAATCACGAGAACTCTTAGCCCTGCCGTTGTGGAGCAGCTTAAACAAGTATGCAAACGGCTGGAAGTGGAAATTGGGAATTCAATATCCGCGCTGGAAGCGGACGCGGTTTCTACAATGGTACGGCACGGTTTAAAGGTTAACGAGCTTACGGCTGCGCAGGCTCAGGTTTGGTATGACGATACGGCAAGATATGAAAACAGACTTATTGGCGGCTCCAGACCGATTTTTAACAGAGAATATTATATAAAGATTAGAGACATACTTAATGAATATAGAGCGTCAAGAGGACAATAAAAAAGTGGAAACGCAGAATTTAGAAACTCAGCCGGGAAAGGAACTGACAGGGATCAGGAAAATACTTTATCTCATCGAAGATATTTTTTGTATGGTAGTTTTGGTTTTAATGGCTGTACTGCCTATACTGGAAATAGTTGTCTTTACTTTATTTAAGACGGGCATTACGGCTTCAACGGCATACACTGCTCATTTTCTTTTGTTCACGGCTCTTATCGGCGGAATGATCTGTACAAGAAACGAAACCCACCTTGCAATCTCTCTTGTGCAGTTTATCCCTGAAGGTAAAATCAGAGACAGATTAAAATTATTTTGCAATCTTGTTTCCTCTTTTATCGCTGTAGTAATCGCGTGGAGTTCTATTTCTTTTATTACGATTGGGCTTGATTCAACCAGAATCGGTTTTTTCCCCAGACGCGTTCTTGCCGCGATTATTCCCATTGCTTTTTTAGTAATGGCTGTCCGCTTCGCGCGCCGCGCTTCATGGGTTGTAAATAAACAAGCAGGCACAACTAAACCTGTATTTTGGGGCGTGCTTCTTTCTGTGCTCGCTCTTGTTTTGGGTACAGCCGCGTCTTTTCCCGTTATCGTAAAAATTATCTGGGGCTTCGATATGCCCGATGCCATTTTTGATTTATGTTTTGTTTTCGCAGATATCGTCAATTTCCTAAAGGTACCCTTGATTGTTTTCATGGTTATCGCCGCTTTCGGAGGAACTCCTCTTTTTATCGTTCTTGGCGGTCTTTCCCTTCTTCTTCTGCAGGCATCCGGCGGAGAGATGGATACCGTTCCGCTCAAGCTTTATTTCGGTTTGATTAACGATAAGATAATTCCAATTCCGCTTTTCGCGATTGTCGGCTTTTTCCTGTCCGAAAGCAAAGCAGGAGAGAGGCTTGTCGCGACTTTCCGCAATTTTTTCAGCTGGCTTCCGGGCGGCATTATAATTGTAACGGTAATTATCTGCGCGTTTTTCACTTCATTTACCGGAGCGTCAGGCGTTACGATTCTCGCTCTCGGCGGAATTCTTTACGCCATTTTAAGCGAACACTTGAAGTACCCGGAGAAGTTTTCTGTCGGACTATTAACATCTGTCGGAAGCATCGGTTTGCTTTTTCCGCCGAGCCTTCCTTTGATACTTGTCGGAACCGTTCTCCTTATTGACGTCCGCCAATTATTTTTGGGAGGTATAATTCCCGGCATAATTCTTGTAATAGCGATGATTATTTTCGGCGTTATAATTTCGTTAAAGGTAAAAATTCCTGTCGAAAAATTTGAGGCTAAAAAAGCTTTTCTCTCTCTCAGAGATTCAAGCCTTGAAATCCTGCTTCCCATTATTTTAATTGTCGCGTACTTTACCGGAACTTTAAGCTTAGTTCAGCTGGGCGCTGCCGCCGTTCTTTATATCTTTATCGTTGAAGTATTTATTCACCGCGACGTAAAACTCGCTGACATCAGAAAAATTTTCGCAAAGGCAATTCCGATTATCGGAGGCGTGCTTTCAATTCTTGCTTTGGCTAACGCGTTCTCGTATTATATCGTTGATACTCAAGCGCCCGCTAATGTCGCCGCATGGATGCAGCACGCAATCTCTTCAAAATTGGTTTTTTTGCTTCTTTTGAACATTGCCCTGCTTTTTATCGGTCTTTTCCTTGACATGTTTTCGGCAATTCTGATTGTGCTTCCTCTTATAATTCCGTTAGGTGAAATTTACGGCATAAATCCGGTGCATTTAGGGATCATCTTCCTTGTAAACCTCGAAGTCGGATACATCACCCCGCCTGTCGGTTTAAACTTATTTCTTGCGTCTTACCGTTTCCAAAAGTCATTCGTTGACATTTGCCGTTATGTTGCGCCGTTCCTGCTTGTAAGGCTTGTGGTAGTGCTGCTGGTAACGTACATTCCTTGGCTGAGTACGGGGCTGCTTGGATTGATAAAATAAATTGGGAAATAAAAAAAACTTAGCATAAAAAAAAGGGCTGCCGCGGCAGCCCTTTTTTTGTTTTTATCTTAATTTACGGAGCGATGTACTTCGCTTCGCGTTCTTCGATAATCGCTCTTGCGCCGGTGTTAAGCCAGTCTGTTATGGCTGTATCCCATACGCGATCAAAGGTAGCAGCGCTTGCCCTAATTGAATTGTTCATAAATTCGTCCGATTTAGTTACTAGTGTAGGAGCAACAGGTCCTGCCGCTTCAAGAGGCGTACTGGTAATAATTACGGGGTTAGGTCTTGCGTTTTCCATTGCCATATTGTAGGCATCTAAAATCCTTTCCGCAGGCCATGGATAAGCGTTTGCTAATGCCCTGATGCTTTCTTCATGAGTCGCAAGGAAGAGACCGTTCATAATCGGCGTGTAATCGATATTCATGCTTGAGTTCTGAATCCATCCGTCAGTAGCATTTGGTATCAATCTTGGTATTCCGTCTATAAGTTCATGCGAAATTCCTTCCTGACCGATTTGAAGGTAATTGTAGTTTTCGAATTTTGAAAGCCAGTTAAGATAGCGCATTGCCAATATCGGATTTTTTGACGCTTTGGGAATAAAGACATTTATTCCGGCAGGATCATATGATATTTTACGTATGGTTCCGTCAGTGCCGGCTAAGTTCATAGCGACCCATTCCGCATCGGGAACGTTTTTCAAAAGATCTGAAAACAATCTTTCAGAGTCTCTGAAAATTTGATCCCAGTTATGACCGAAAGAACCTACATTGCCGCTCTTAATTTTATTTGCCATCGGTTCGTCATTTTGATACAACGGGAAGTCCGGATCAATAAGTCCGGCGTTGTACATTCTGTTCATAAAGCGGGCGCCTTCTTTGTAACCCGGAAGAAGGAAGAAACGATCCGCAACGGTGTTTATCCAGCGATCTTTTGCCGGTGTCGTCCAATTTATAAATGACTCTAAGATGTTTCCCGCGCCCCAGCGCACGTCTTTTGTCATTGAATAAGGAATAACTCTGTCTACTCTTCCCGGGTTTCTGTCTCTAAACGCAATCAGCGCGTCGAAAAATTGCTGTGTTGTTCTGGGAACGGGAAGACCGAGTTTATCAAGCCAGTCTTTGCGGATGAATGTGTTAAGACGGGCAGTATTCATGCGCTTTGAAGTTATTGAGAAAACTTCGCCTGTTTTCGCGTTCATGTTGCGGAGAATGAAATCTCTTCCCGGGATCGTCGGATCTTCTCCGAAAAACTCTTTTAAATCTTTCAGGTGTGTATCGATATAAGGCGACATATCAAATAAGCCGCCCTGAGCAGCCATGTTATTGATACTGTTAATATCATAAGTCATGCAGATGTCAGGCGGATTTCCGGCTGCCATCAGGTTAATTTGCGCTTGTTCTTCTGTAGCTCTTGGGACAGGTATGAAAATAATGTTGATACCTTCGTCTTCAAGTAACTTTTTTTGAATCCATTCTACCCACTTGTTATTGGTTGGGTTTGTTTTTCCGCCGTCAGTACCGCGGTCAAAAATTACGACTCTGATGGTGTTTTGACCTATAGCATTCCCTTTGCAGCCGATGGCTGTCAGCATTAACACTGTTAATAACGCTGCCAGTGTGAAGAGAAAAATCCCTTTTTTCATAAAAATTCCTCCATTAATGAAATAAAATAATTTAATTTACATGACCGTAACCTCGGTCAAATTATTAATTATTCTTTTACAGCAGCGAGAGTTACACCTTTAATAAAGAAGCGCTGCAGCCACGGATATAGTATCAGGATGGGCAATGTGGCAAACATAACGGCGGCGGCTCTCATGCCTTCTTGCGGCGGTAACACGCCGCCTATGCCGATTCCTTCGCGTGTAGTATCAATTGATTGTGAACCTTGTATGAGATGGTACAATTTTAACTGAATAGGATGCCAATCCGGCGCGGATGTTAAATACATAAGCGCATCGGAAAATCCGTTCCAGCGTCCGACAGCATAGAACAGTGAAAGCGTCGCAATAACCGGAAGCGACAGTGGAAGATAAATCTTTATAAGAACTGTAAAGGGATTCGCTCCGTCAATTTCCGCTGATTCTCTCAAACTGTCCGGTATCGAATAAAAAAAGCTCTTAAGAATTATCATGTTAAAAACCGAAAGACATCCCGGCAAAATTAAAACAAGAGGATTATCAAGAAGCGATAAGTCTTTCATCAGAACATAGTTTGGAATAATACCCGCGTTAAAATACATCGTTAATATAATCAAAATATTTATTATTGTTTTGCCTCTCAATGATGTGTAAATCAGCGGGAATGCGCATAGAGCGGTAATAGCAAGAGAAATTATTGTACAAATAACGGTAAGTATCGGCGTCCAAATCATAGAACGTGAAAATGATTTGTCAACGAATACATAACGGTAAGAATCCAATGTAGGATCTACCGGGAAAAAAGAAACTTTTCCGGTAGCGATTGCATTCTGACTGCTTAATGATCGCGCTAAAATATTCAGCATCGGAAACAGGCATAACGCGATAATAAAAATAAATATAACGACAAGAATAATATTGGTCGCTGAATCTTGGTTTCTTTTCATAATCGTCTCCTAATATATTCCGCGTTCGCCGCTTCTTTTTGCAATCGTATTTGCCGCTATAAGCAAAACAACGCAAATAATTGACTGGAATAGTCCGATTGCGGCAGTAAGTGAGAATTGCTGCGATAAAATACCGCGATCGTAAACCAGAGTACTGATTACTTCCGCAAAATCCAAAACACTGCCGTTTCTCATCGTCCACGGACGGTCAAATTCGCTGCCGAGGAGACGTCCTAAATTCATAATCAAAAGAACAACGACTGTCGGTTTAATGCCCGGAAGGGTAATATGCCATAATTTTTGCCAGCGTCCCGCGCCGTCGACTTCCGCTGCTTCATACAACTCAGGGTTGATACCCGTAATTGCCGCAAGATAGATGATTGTGCCCCATCCCATTTCTTTCCAAATGCCGAGACCGATATATGTACCGACCCAGTTGAACTTATCCATAAGGAAATTGATAGGTTCCATATTCATACGCTCAAGCGCCAGATTGACAACGCCGCCCATCGCAAAAAGCTCTCTTGCCATACCTGCAATAATGATCCATGAAAGGAAGTGAGGCAGATATATGATAGTTTGGGTGAATTTCTTAAATCTTTGGTTTATAAGTTCATTTAATAATAATGCAAGGATGATAGGAGCGGGAAACCCTAAAATAAGGTCAAGGACATTCAACATTAATGTGTTTCGAACAGACGGGAAAAACCCGGGAAGTTCAATTGCTCTCACAAAATGCTTGAATCCTGCCCATGGCGCGTCCCAGACATTCGTAAATATGTTGTAATCTTTGAAAGCGATTATAACATATGCCATCGGTATATACTTAAAAACGATAAAATAAATTATCGGCAGTAACAACATTAAATACAACATCCATGTACGTTGAAAATAATGACCGGACACCTGACTGGTACGAGGGAGTAACCTTGTCGCCATATTCGCTCCTTGTTTTCTGTGGTAGCTAATTATGCTATAAATTTTTACGGAGAGTCAAGCGTATGCGGCTGCTGCTGCCATTTTTATCGCTTTTTGGCGGTGACCGGCACAGTGAGTCACTTTTGCTAAAAAAAAGGAAAAAACAAAAGTGACTGACACTGTGACTGTCACCATTAATATATCGAATATTCAAATACGAAACTGAACATTTTTGTCCATATAAAAAATGGTGACTGTCACCTTAATAATGAAATTCAATCTTTGTGATGCGCACAAGCATTACGCCTGAGCCTGATGAACCTGCTTTTACAAGCGACATACTGCCGGTGGCAGTTCCTGAAACTAAGCCTTCTTCGTTAAACGCCGCGATCGAGCGCGTAAGAGTTTGGTTTGTCCCTGCCGTTAAATCTGCGTGCTGAATATACGAACTATGAATGGAAGATCCTCCGCCTGCGGCGGCATCTCTTCTTATTTCGATTTGGCAAGTACCGCAAACATGAACCATATCGTACGTAATTGTAATCAAGTTAAATTCGTCATAACCGTCCGGGAAGCTGTAGGCAAGCCGCGAATAGCCGCCGGCATGATGCTCTTTAATTGCGGTGAGATCGCCGAATTCTGCATCCGGATTATTCCATACGCTGCCGCGGGAATCGCCCAGAACCCACCAGAATTTTCCGTCATATTCGAATGTTTGTTTTTTTGCGTTTGAATCTACCCAATCTCCGACCGCGTTGAATAATGTGCTGTTTTCGGCTGCCGTTTCAATTATTGTGTTTAATGCAGTATCCCACATAGCTTTTAGAGTTGTGTTTCTTAAAATCGGCGTTCCTGCTGTTACCAGTTGATTTGCTTCGTTATACCAGCCTGTAAAATACCATTCTTCGTCTTCGATTGTTTTTGTTGGTTTCTGCGGCATCTTGCTGCCCAGACCCCTTCCTTCAGGAACGCTGATAATTGCAGGAGGATCTCCGTCGCCGCCGTTGAGATCGAACGAAACGTCAAATGAAGCTACTTTAAAAAAAGTAATATTATCGATTTTTATAACTATTCTTCCTCCCGGTTTTGCTCCGTTAAATTGGATAGAAAAACCGCCGCTTGTTCCCGCTCCTGCCATAGTAAATTCCAAAAATTTATAATCGATAAGCCATGGCCATTCATTGTCGACATCTCCGTATGTTGTAGTGCTGTTGTACTGTCTAAGTCTGGCGCCGGAGCCGCTGCTTGGATTTGTAGAGTTTCTGACAAAGTCAATTATGGTGTAATACACTATGTAGTTTGAATAATCGCTAATATCAAAGTCGTTGCCTGTTGGGAACTTATATTGAAAGTGTCCGTCTGAAAATGAAACGCTTCCGTCCGTCTGGCTTATGCTGCCTGCGAAACCTGAGCCTCTTTCCATCAGCGGGTTGTTGTGTACGAGAGTGGCGCCGACAATAATCGGTATGCCTCCTGTAAATCTCCATTGGGCATACACAATAACCGGAGCTGTTACTTCTGTATCAGCGGTAAAATTTTCACCCTTTCCGTCTGGTTCTGTATTCCATCCGCTAAATTCAAAAGCATCTCTGGATGGCGGAGAAGGGAGGTCTTCTACTGTAGATTTCGGAGAGATAACCCCTTTAATCATTGGCGATGCTTCCGTGCTTCCGGTATCTTCATTGTTTTTGTCAAAAATAACGGTATAACCCTGTACCCATTGAGCATACACAGTTATATCAGTCGTAACAGGAGTCTCCATTGTAAATGTTTCGCCTGAGCCGTCAGGTTTTGTATTCCATTCCGTGAATACAAAGCCGCTGCGCATTGGTATAGACGGCATAGTTTTTATATACTCTTCACCCGGAAATACAGGCAAAGAACGAGGTGAGGCTTCAGTGCTCCCAGCTGTGTTGTTATTTTTATTGAAGTAAACAAAGTGAGCAATTTGATTCCACTGAGCATATACAGTCATACTTCTTGTTACCGTTGTTAATGCGGTAAAAACGCTGCCCGAACCGTTTGGCGCAGTGTTCCAATTTTTAAAACTATATCCGATACGCGTCGGCTCAGTGACAGGCAAGCCTGGAACAAATGTATCCGGTTTATAGACCATCATATGATCAGGGTACGCCTCTGTGCTGCCTTCGTCATTGTTGTTTTTATTGTAGATGACTTTAAATTCATCTTCTTCAATAGGTTTATCACAGCTCATAGCAGTGAAAACCAAAAACGCGGTGATAACCAAAGATAGAATTTTCTTCATTTTTGCCTCCTCGTCATTACTACTAATCTATCTTTCTGTGTATAATGTGAATGAACAATTATGTCCATTTTTTATTTTAAATATTGATATAGCTGTTATAATAATTGCTGAGATTGATAAAATTTTTTATCAAGGAGAGTTCTCTATGAAACAAAACTTTTTATTTTGTCTTATTTTTATCGGTGTTCTTTCATTTTTATCCTGTCCCGGAAAAGATGTTCCGATTGACGATTCTCTTGAGGCTTTAAAATATTTCTTTGAAACTGACGGCGGTTTCCCTGATCAATTGTCAAACTCATGGAAGATCTGGAATCACAGAAACCCTCTGTTTACACAGGCATTCGGCGCCGATCCGAATGTGCTGGTTTACAACGACCGTGTTTATGTGTATATGAGCAATGACACTCTTGTGCCTGGCGGCGCAAACAACACTTTTGTACCATCGTATGGTCAAGGAATTCAGGGTATCCGTATTATTTCATCGGCAGACTTGGCAAACTGGACAGATCACGGAGCTGTAAATATTACAGGTCCTGCTAACACAAATCCTCTCGTTTCAAATGATGAATGGAATAATAGCCGTTTAATTAACAACCATTCTATCGATCGTTCATGGGCGCCTGTTACTGTATGTAAAAAGATCGATGGAAAAGATCAGTTTTTTCTGTATTGGGGGAATGGCGGAAACGGTGTCGGCGTAGTAGTTGCTGACAGCCCCATAGGACCCTTCCGGGCGCCGTCTCAGAATTTGATGATTGACAGGAATACTCCAAATTGTTCCACTGTCGATTCATTATTTGATCCTGGCGTTATAGTGGATAATGACGGACAGGCTTATATGTACCTTGGCGGCGGTGAGCCGAATTCGGCTGCTTCTGAAAACGCGCGCCGTGTTCAACTCGGCGCCGACATGATCAGTATTATCGGCACACCGGAAACATTTATTATTCCAAACCTGTTTGAAGCGCTTGATATTAAAAAAATTCGCGGTAAATATTATGTATCATATATGGTACATTATAGCGGCGGTAATAATTTACCTGGTCGTTCTATCGCGTATATGATGTCTGATACCCCAATGGGAGAGTATTCCGCTCCGGTAACGATGATGCTTTATGCCGCTGTCGCTTCACAGCTTGGCTCAAAAGATTCAAACAACCATCACGCAATGTTTGAATTTAAAGGCGAAACATACATAACTTACCATACCCGTAAACTTGGAGAAGCAATGGGCGTGGTTTTTGCGCAAGGTTCTTCTAATCCCGATCGTGTTGCTTTTATTGACAAGATGCCCATTAATCCCGACGGGACAATTCCTCGCGTAACAATGACGCGCAAAGGCGTAGATCAGGTTGGATATTTGGATCCCTATGTTTTAAACGAAGCTGAAACAATCGGCATACAGGGCGGTATTTACACAAGACCGGACGCAAACGCAAGTAATAATATGCTTGTTACAAGTATCGATACAGGCGACTGGCTCGCTGTGTACGGCGTTGATTTCGGCACAACCGGAGCCGCAAAATTTTCCGCCAGGGTGCGAACGCCGAATTCGCCTAATTACATCGGCGCTATTCAATTACGAATAAATCCTGAAGGCGATGGAGTAACAAGTAATAACGGAAATCTTACGCCGACTTTAACAGCGCGCATTAAAGGCGGCGAAGTAATTGGTTATATGCTGATAAAAGCGGTTCCCGGAAAGGAAGGCGGCTACATGGATGTAACGATAGATCTTGAAAAGACAGTGACAGGCGTAAATAATTTGGTTTTTGTTTTTTACAGCAGCTTAGGCGTAAAACCAGAAACGGTGAATCCTGATTCAAGACATAAAAACGGTTTTGAATTTGATCAATGGCAATTTTTTTTAGAAACGAATAACTGAAAAATTATGAAAGACAGGAACGCGCTGCTATTTAACAACAACTGGAAATTCCTTCTCGGCGATCCGAAGAACGCCGGCGCCGTCAAATATCCCGACGCTTCATGGAAGCGCGTCGATCTCCCTCATGATTGGGTGATCAGTCAGCCCTTCAAAAGAGGAGAACCGCGGGGATACACGCATCAAAACATGCAGGGCTTTTTCGCGTGGGAAGGTATCGCGTGGTACCGTAAGGAATTTGAACTCGCGAACATTGAGGGAAAAGATGTTTTCATCTATTTCGGAGGCGCGTACCGTAACAGCGCGGTTTTCGTAAACGGAAAACCCGCAGGAGGGCGCGCTTACGGTTACTCAAGTTTTGAACTCGACATCACAGACCTTGTAAAAGAGGGAAAAAATCTGATCGCCGTCCGCCTCAATAACGCCTGCGAAAAACCCGACCGCTGGTATTCGGGCGCAGGGCTCTACAGAAATGTCTTTTTAAAAGTACTGCCAAGAACGCATATCAAAACATGGGGAGTGCGCGTTAAAACAGAACTCCCTTCCGGCAAGAGCAATACCGCGACAGTTACAATTGAAATGACAATCGTTGATAAACGTAAGCAGGGCAGAGGGGAATTGTTGATAAAACTCGGCTCTGTCCCCGCTGGCAGTTCTGTCCCCATCAGCGAAAGCTCTGTCCCTTTTAAAATAGAAAATCAGTCGGAAATCACGGTCACATGTAAGTTTAAAGTAAACGATCCAAAACTTTGGGCTTCCGAAACACCGGAAATGTACTGTGCTTCGATACAACTTTTACCTACAAATAAATCAGATAAACTTTCAAATGAAACTAATTCTCACATAGTTGAAGTTCCTTTCGGTTTCAGAGATATAAAGATCACCTACAAAAAAGGAATGAAAGTAAACGGAAAGACCGTCAAATTGAAAGGCGTCTGCCTGCACCACGACTGCGGCATCACAGGATCTGCGTTTTACAAAGACGCGTGGCGGCGCAGGCTTAGCGTTTTAAAATCAATCGGCTGCAACGCGATTCGAACAAGCCACAACACTCCCGCCGAAGAATTTTTGGATCTCTGCGACGAGATGGGGTTTTACGTAATCGACGAATGTTTTGATAAATGGAAAAGCGGCTATTACGCTTCTCATTTTGACGCTGACGCGAAACGCGATCTTGAAGATATGGTGTTACGTGACATTAATCATCCGTCAATTTTTATGTGGAGCGTCGGCAATGAAGTTGAAAATCAAGGCGCCTCCTCCATGATTGAAATTCAAAAACAGCTTGCAGGTTTTATCCGTGCCCTTGATGACCGCCCTGTAACCTGCGCTCTTTCACCTCACGCGAATCCTCGCAGTCTTGTCGGCGCTCCGGCTGAAACGCTTGTCGAGCTGACTAAAAAACTCGCGGACGGCGTCGATGTTCTCGGTTTCAATTATCACGAAGATCTCTACAATGATTACACCGCAGGAATCGAAAAGCCGATTGTCGGCACCGAATGTTACGAGTATTACACGGGAACGGCTTTGAACTTTGAAGACATCATTTACAAAAACCCATGGCGTTATGTGCAAGAAAACGACAATGTAATCGGGCAGTTTATTTGGGCAGGCATCGATTATCTCGGCGAGGCGGCATATCCGTCAAAAGGCTGGACAGGATCGATTTTGGACATCTGCGGTTTTTACAAACCAAACGCGTGGTACAGAAAAAGCATCTGGTCGGACGAACCTACGGTGTATATCGCTTTTTACAATCAGGCTGAAAAACCGAATTACGCGCGCGGACGCTGGTCATTCCCGTCATTAGCGTCTCACCTTAACCTTGATCATTTTGATCGCCGCACGGTAACAGCCGCCGTCTATTCAAACTGCGACGAAGTAGAACTTTGGATCAACGGAAAAAAAATGGGCAAAAGAAAACCCGCCGATTTTGAGAACAACATAATCGAATGGACAATCGAATATGTAACAGGAGAAATCAAAACAATCGGTTTTCGCGGCGGAAAAGAAGTATGCTCATATACGATCAAGACCGTCGGCGCGCCCGAAAAAATAAAACTCATTCCCGACAAAATTCAATTGCAGGCAAACAGCGGAGACATAGCTCACATCGAAATTAACATCACGGATAAAAACGGCATTCTCTGTCAGACAGAAGATCTGCTCATTGATTTTGCTCTCGCCGGCGATGGAGAAATTCTCGGCGCGTGTTCTCCCGATTTTAATTCCGATCTAGGTTTCACACTGCCAAAAACTTACACATCAGGCGGCAAAGCTCTTCTGATGATCAAAGCAGGAGCAAGCGCGGGCACACTCGAACTAACAGCTTACTCGGAAAAGCTGAAAACTGCGGCTGTAAGAATCAAGGTATATGGGTGACAGTCACCGCGGCAGCCAGCTCAGTTTTCCGATTTCCCATTTAAAAGAGATTTCACCGTTTGCAGCGGGGTTTGCGCGAAACGGTTTCCATCTCATATTCGCGGCAGCCGCGGCGCGGAAGGTAATCTGCGGTGCAGGGATTTTTTTTAAAAATTCTTCCATAAAGTGGTCAAAATGATTCTTGTTATTCTCTGTGTCCGAAGATAATCTGCGGAGTAAAAATTCCCCAATGATCAAAGGAGAGAAATACGTCTTGATTGTGTTCTCAACGCCGCTAAACACCTTCGCAGGTATTTCTAAATCCAGCCTATGCCCAAAAAGCGAACCGCCTTCAGGAAATTCTGTAAAGGCAATTTCATTTGCGCAAAATTTTCCGCCGTTTAATAATCCTCTCAATTTCTGCGCAATTGATTTCAATTCAACTGCGTTCAGTTCCCGGGAAATCTCCGCGATTGGAGATGCTAAAGGAAAATTGTATACTCCTTTAAGCCCCGATCCGGTCAGTTCATCGCAATATTTTCGCAAAACTACCCGCGTATCTGTATGTGGAACCATTACGAGAAATCTTTTTTCTTGAGAATCCTCAAACTCCATGATAAGATATTATACGGAGAAAAACTATGAAATATAAGACTAAATTACTGGTGGAACGGTTTACAGAAATACTCTCGTCATGGAAGGGCGTGGAATGTATAACCTTAAACGAAGCCGCCATGGAAGACACCCTCGATCCGTATTTTGCCCTTATACTTGATGTTTTTTACTCCGCGCCGATTCCAAAAACCGAAGAGCGCTGCCGTATGTTAGGTGACGATGTAGCCGCTTTTGAAACAGCGGCGCAAAGCGAAAAAGACCGCTTTTTAATCGGCGACATTCCCGTCCGCCTCGAATACAAAAAAACCGAAAAAATCGACGAACTTGTAAACATCGCCTACTCTAAACATGAATCACTGTGGTTCATAAAAGATTCGGGCACTTACGGTTTTTACCGCCTCGCAAACTGCGAAATAATTTTCTCGCGCTCCGACTGGATTAACGATGTAAGAAAAAAACTTACAAACATCAACGACAATTTTTGGAAAGAGATGCGCGCCAATGTTCAATCCAAAATGGAACATTTTTTATCCGATTTGGGCGCCGCTTGTTTTCAAGGCGATAAATTTCACTGTCTAATCGCTTCCGCTGGTTTTATCAAGGCGGCGTGTCTCACGCTTTTCTGCATCAATAAACGATTCGAGCCGTCTCACCGCGCGTACTTCAAACAAGTCTGCGAGCTGCCTGTTTTACCTGAGTCTTTTATCGCAGAGTTTCAAACATTTTTAGATAAAAGTAATACTTCAGATTTCGAATCGAGTTTTTATTTAGCGAAATTGCTCGGCTCAAAAATTGTGATGATGTAACGCGGTATATGAATAATATATCGGATCGTTTAAAAGAAGAAAGGGAAATGCGCCTTAAAGGCTCCCTTTATCATTATACGCAGATAAAATTTGCGTATAACACGAATCGTATTGAAGGGAGTCTGCTTACAGAGGATCAAACAAGATATATATATGAAACAAATACAATTTGCACAGGCGATGATAAAACGGCAAATGTAAATGATATAATAGAAACTGTTAATCATTTTAGCTGTTTTGATTTTTTATTAAAGATTGCCCAAGAACCTATAACAGAAGAAATAATAAAAGAATTCCACAGTATATTAAAAAGAGGAAGTTCCGATTCTTTTAAAGATTGGTTTAAAATAGGAGATTATAAAACAAGAGAAAATTTCGTCGGCGATCTGAAAACATCGCGTCCCGCAGATGTAAATAACGAAATGAAAGATTTAATCTCAAATTATACAAAAGAAAATATTGATTTTAATAAAATTATTGATTTTCATTATAATTTTGAAAGAATACATCCGTTTCA
>WQSF01000042.1 GCA_009788065.1 Treponema sp. | reverse complement strand
AATTTTGTCTTCATCATAATATGTCTCCTTATTTATTTTGATAACGCTTCTTTCATCGACATGATGTGCGCAGGCGTTGTTCCGCAGCAGCCGCCGATAATATTCGCTCCTGCGGCGGCGAGTTTAGGCGCGAGAGCAGCCATGTCCTGCGGCGATTCGGGGAATACAACTTCGCCCGCGACATTTTTGGGAAGCCCGGCGTTTGCGTGAACAAGAATCGGAATGGTTTTGTTAGCCGCGCGCATCTGGCTTACGATTTCGATCATCCGCTCGATGCCGTTGCCGCAGTTCGCGCCGACAACATCCGCGCCGGCTGCGATTACAGCGTTCATCGCGGCGACAGGATCAACACCCATCATCGTCCTGTATTCACCCTGCACAGTTTTCTCAAATGTAAATGTGCAGATAACTTCCAGTTTTGTATTTTCTTTAACGGCCTTTACAGCCTGACACGCTTCTTCGATATCGCTCATTGTTTCGATGCAAGCGGCGTCAGCTCCACCTTTTTCAAACGCGACAGCTTGAGTTTTAAACGCTTCATAAAGTTCTTCTTCTGTTACTTCTTCCGTAACAAGCATTTTACCTGTCGGACCGATCGAGGCGATAACCCATTTGCTGTCGCCTGCCGCCTGACGGGAAATTTTCGCGGCAGCTTCGTTAATTTCCGCCGCTCTGTCGGCAAGTCCGTAATGGGCAAGTTTAAAACTGCTACCGCCGAAGCTGTCGGTCTCTACCATGTCGGCTCCCGCGTCGATATAGCTTTTTGCCACATCCAGAATATCGGAAGGCCTGTCGATGCACCATAATTCGGGACATTCGCCCGGTTTTAAACCTTTAATATGTAAAAAAGTTCCCCAGGCGCCGTCCGAAATTAATGTTTTTCCTGATTTAAGCGCTTCCGTGATTTTCTGTCTTGCCATTTTATACTCCCTCGAAAAAAGATAGATTATTGTATATCATTATTATGGAAAAAACAATAAATAGAGAGCCTAAATGGGATACGATGATGCTATAGATCTTGCCTCGCAGCGTCTTTCGCGGTTAGCGCCCGAAGAAGTTTGCGAAGCCTGCGGCGCGCGTTACGAAAACGAAGAGTATTTTCTGCCGTGGCTTAACAATGAAAAATCTCTTTCAAGCGCTTCTGTAACTCACAAAATATTATGGCTTCATTATCTGACGGCAAACGGCGCAAAGAAAATGTCAGGGCAGCTCATCGCGTACAGGGAAGCCGCGCCGGCTCTTTTTTACGAGCCGAATTTTTACAAGAGAGCGGTTAAACCTCTTGTCGGATATTTTGAAAAAGAACCGAAAAAATTGATCGAGATTGGCGCGGCTCTCGGCGGACAGACCGCTTCTCACGGCGACGCTTCTGTTACGATAAATGTTCTCCCGTACATACCGTTAACATTTATCATATGGAAAGGGGACGACGAGTTTCCTTCGGACGGAAATATACTTTTTGACAAGACCGCAAAAACATGGTTTGCGCCTGAAGACCTTGCGGTATTGGCAAGCGCCGCTGTTTATGATTTAATAAGCATACATAAAGAAGGAAATATTTAATTATGGAATCAGGGGTTTTATTTGGCACGGCTGTATCCATCGCGCTTATACATACATTGATAGGAGTCGATCATTATGTGCCATTTATCGCGTTAAGCAAAGCGAATAACTGGACAATTAAAAAAACGGTATATGTAGTTCTCTTGTGCGGATTCGGTCATGTACTTGGATCTGTTATTCTGGGTTTTATAGGAGTCGTGCTATCGGCGGGAATAACTTCGTTAGTTGACATCGAAGATAAACGCGGAACAATCGCGACTTACGCGTTAATCGCATTTGGATTAATTTATACAATTTACGGCGTTAGACGCTCTTTAAAAGATAAAACGCATACTCACATGGGACAGGACGGGCAGACGATCATTCATGCGCATACGCATAACGAAACGGAACATCAGCATAATTCAAAAAAAACAAACAGCGTATTCTGGGGGCTTTTTATTTTCTTTATACTCGGACCCTGCGAGCCTTTAATTCCTCTTTTAATGTACCCTGCCGCGACAATGAATACTTTTATGCTTGTTCTGGTAACAGTGAGTTTTTCTGTTATTACAATCAGCGTTATGCTTTTAATGACACTGCTTGGAATAAAAGGTTTTCAGCTTTTAAAATTTGACAGATTGGAAAAATATACGCACGCGCTTGCAGGCTCTGCGATTCTTCTATGCGGATTATCAGTTTTACTTTTACCGATCTGAGTTATTGGAACATATTCAACTGTTTTTCGATATAATAACGTTTTAATAAATCTATCACATCATCCACATTCATGGGTTTTCCGATATGCGCGTTCATTCCGGCTTCAAGGCATTTTTCTATATCTTCCTTAAAAACATTCGCTGTCATCGCTATTATAGAAATGCCTTTGGCTTGCGGTATATCTAAATTACGGATAATGCGCGTCGCTTCAAGCCCGTCCATCTGCGGCATTTGCATATCCATTAAAATTATGTCATAACGATCTGGATTACTCTTAAACATATTAACGGCTTCCGCGCCGTTTTTCGCGCAGTCAATTTCAACTTCTAACGGTTCCAAAAGAGTAATTACAATTTCGCGGTTTATTTCCATATCTTCAGCCATCAAAATACAGCAGCCCTTTAGCGAATTTTTTAAATCGCCGATCATTCCTTTGTCTAACAATGGCGGAGCGTCGATTTGCGCGTTCTCATCGCCGTATTTTAGCTGAACGGTAAAACTAAAAACAGAACCTTTACCCAAATCAGATTCGCACCAAATTTCTCCGCCCATTAAATTTACGATGCGTTTGCAAATCGCAAGCCCAAGCCCCGTACCGCCGAATTTTCTGGAAATACTGCTCTCCGCCTGTTCAAAAGAAGTAAAAAGTTTTTCCTGCTGTTCGCTGTTGATTCCGATTCCCGTATCTTTTATTTCAATTTTAACAACACACGCGCCGTCTTTATTACTGTCTAATTTAGCGCTTAAATTAATCGATCCCTGCTCCGGCGTGAATTTTACGGCGTTAATTAAAAGGTTTGTAATTACCTGAATAATCCGCTGTTCATCGCCTACCAGCTTTCCCGGAACTCCTGAATCAATATAGAGCGTAAGATGCTGGCTTTTTTCTTCTATTTTAAAATTAACTATGTTAATCGCTTTCTGCATCATGCTTTCAAAACCGAAAACCGCGTTATACATCTCGAATTTTCCGGCTTCAATTTTTGACATATCAAGAACATCATTGATAACGCCAAGAAGATGATTGGACGCGCCTTCGATTTTTTCAAACGCGTAATTTTTCTTTTCCAATGTCGCGGCGGATTTTCCAATCTTTGTCATACCGATGATCGCGTTCATCGGAGTGCGCATTTCATGGCTCATGTTGGAAAGGAAATTGCCTTTCGCTTTGCTTGCCGCCTGCGCTCCTTCAAGCGCTTTCTCAAGCTCGCATGCGGTTGAGCAAATACCCATAGTTAAATCATTTCGCAGCATCGCGTGCGCGATTAAAAGGCTCCCGGAACGCAGAATGGATTCTTCGCTCTCAGAAAATATTCTTTCTTGATGGCAGTCGTCAAAACCGACAAATCCCCAGAACAAATCTTTAAGGAAAACAGGCACAATCAATATCGATAATATTTTCTGCGGCGCTAAATACGCTTTTATACGATCATCCAAATCGTAAACAATGCTGTTAACGCAATTTTTACCTGAAAGTTTTTCTTCCCATCCCGGAAGATTATCATCGTAAGAAACATTGGTCGTATAACTGCTGTTCTGCTGAGGCTCGACGGTTTCAGACCATTCATAAAGCTGAGAGCAATATAATTTTCCGTTATCTGAATAATTCCTGAAAATATAAACGCGATCGGCGTTAGCGGCTTTACTAAGCATACCAAGGCTCTGGCGTAAAACATCTTCAAATTCATCAGCCTCTGATTGAAGCAGAAGCGAGGCGGCGTCATTTACAGTATTAAGAAGCGAATTTTTTAATTTGTTATCTTCGTAGTTTCTGTTTACCTGTTCGTTACGGCAAATCGCGTTAACCATCATCAGGCTGATAGAACGCAGAATACTGATTTCATCTTCCGCAAGAGTCCTCTCTTCGATACAATCATCAAAACTTACCCATCCCCAAAACGAATCCTGTATATAAACAGGAACCGCAAAAACTGATTTCATACCGTGGATTTTAAGCCTGTCCTGCTCTTCCTGGCTTAGATCGCTTAGCGGACCGTTTACACATTCGCCGTTTGAAAATTTAGATTCCCACTGTGGAATATCAGAATAAGGATAAACAGCTTTATTTTCGACAGGGTTTAACCTGCGTCCGGTGTCGTTCTGCCATTCAAAACGCATTGCGTAATGAAGAACGCCGTCTCTTACTTCGTTCTGCCAGATGTAGCCGCGGTCAAAATCGAGGCAGTGGGCTATTATACTCATACCTTCAAGAACGCTGGCTTCAAAAGTTTCATCTTCCATTGCGGCTAACAGGATACGGGCGGTGGTATTTACAGCGTGAAAAAGCCGGTGGAGATTTTTTTCTCTTTGTTCTTTAATAATATCAACCATTTTTTACCGTTGTACCCTTCCCGACGCGTTGCCGGCAGCCAGTTTTTTTACTTCATCCGCCGAAACAAGATTGAAGTCACCTTCGATTGTATGCTTTAGACAGCTTGCCGCCACGGCAAACTCCAGTCCTTCCTGAAAAGGCATTCCCTGAAGGTTCGCATAAATAAGTCCCGCAGTGAAACTGTCACCGCCGCCGACTCTATCCACTATATGAACAGCGTATTTTTTAGAAAAGTAATAATTTCCTCCGGCGCATAACATCGCTGCCCAATTATTATCGTTGGCGGAAATCGATTCTCTTAATGTAATCGCGGTCTGTTTAAAATTAAACTTTTTAATAAGCTCTGAAGCAACTTCCTTGTAACCTTCGTGGCTTATTTTGCCGGATACCACATCACTGCCCGAGGCTTTTATACCGAAAACATCGGCGGCATCTTCTTCGTTCGCGACGCAGATGTCAACATATTCCATCAATCCGGTCATAACTTCTTTTGCTTTCTCGCGCGTCCAAAGATTCGCCCTGTAATTGATGTCGCAGGAAACTGTAACATTTTTGGCTTTTGCCGCCTTGCACGCCACCTTGCATATACCTGCCGCGCTGTCGGAAAGCGCCGGGGTAATACCTGTAAAGTGAAACCAGTCCGCTCCGTCAAAAACCCTGTCCCAATCAAAATCGGATAAAACCGCTTCAGCTATCGCAGAATGGGCGCGGTCATAAATTACCTTCGACGGACGCTGGGACGAGCCTTTCTCAAGGAAATAAATCCCCACCCTGTCGCCGCCGCGGACTATCATCGAGGTATCAACTCCAAATTCTCTTAATTTATTAACGGCTCCCTGTCCGATCTCGTGTTTGGGTAATTTGGTCAAAAAAGCGGCATTAATACCGAAACCGGCAAGAGAAACGGCGACATTTGCTTCACCGCCGCCGTAAACAGCGCCATAAGAGACAGCTTGGACGAACCTGGAATAACCTTCCGGCGCGAGGCGCAGCATGATTTCACCAAAAGTGACGACTTTCATAAATACTCCCAAGCACGGAAATTATACAATAAAACAAATTTTTAAGCAATTTATATCTGTTGATAACTCCCAATCAGACTTGTATAATTCCCAATATGAGAAGACATTACGAGCCTAAAAAAATAAAAGGGCTGGCTATCGATTTAGACGGAACTACTCTGCTACCCGAAGGAATTCTTGGAAGGCGGACAAGGGATACTTTAAGAACTCTAATCGCTAAGGGAATACAGATAATTATATCGACGGGAAGAGCGATTGAATCGGCGGAAAAATACCGGAGCGCGATTGGCGCGGAAGGTCCGATGGTGTTTTTTAACGGCGCCGAAGTCGCGGATGTCCCCTCGGGAAAAATATTACACACAAACTGCATAAGCATGGATGTGGTAGATTTTGGAACCGACATTGCGCGCGATCTCGGAATTCATTATCAGGTTTATCTTCCGGCGGGTATTTCGCCTGATACAGGTAAAGAAGATTCAAAGCAGATGTGGGAAGCCCTTGTCATAGAAAATTACGGTAGTGAAGCGCAGATGTACAAAAACCACACCGGCATCACACCTGTTGTAAAAGATTTAAAAACCGTCGCCGCTCTCCCGATTAACGGCTGTATCAAAGGAATGTTCATTGCAGACCCAAGCCTTCACGACGAAGTCCGTAAAAGAATGCAGGAGCGTTTTGGAGATAAAATCAGCGTTATGCGCAGTTATCCAACATTTTTGGAAATTATCAACGCCGGAGTCTCAAAAGGCGAGGGTTTAAGAATCGCGATGGAACACAGACGTCTTAAACCTGAGGAAGTAATCGCCTTCGGCGATGAAGAGAACGACGTACCGATGTTCACGGTTGCCGGTTTCGCCTGCGCTCCCGGAAACGCAAGAGAAAGTATCCGCGACGCGGCGGATCTGATTTACGGTTCCAGCCTCGAAGAAGGTCTGGCGATTTATCTGGAAAAAATGTTTTTTTAAAGAACATTGTTTTTAAAGGAGCCTATGGTACAATTTTTGTATATATCTCTTGAACAGGTATTTGCGGAATAAATATTGGTAATAATATCATGTCAAAAAAAGAAAGCTGGCTTACAGAATACTGCAACGAACACCTGCCCGATAAAGAGTGGGAAGAATTTATGAAAAACGATACAGTATTTAAACCTACCGTTCGTTTGTTTATGCATAACTTCGCAAGGAACTTCAGAAGATGGAAACCGGTTTTCACTCTTCGCATGTTCTTTCAAAAAGTTTTTAGAAAAAACCATATATCAGACATTGAAACATGGAATAGTTATACATATATGAGCAAACTAATCTTACCGCATTTAAAAGCATACAAGAAGGAAAAAAGATTCGGTTATCCTTCGGAATTTTCTGAATACGAAGATACCAGCGGCAGATGGAACTCAAAAGAAGAATATGACCAGGCGATAAAAGACGGCACACTGATCGGCGGTGGATATGAAGCATGGGAAGAAGCGCTGGACAAAATAATTTTCGCCGTTGAATACACTGTTTACGAAGCGTTTAACGAAAAAAAATTAAAAAAACTTGTTATAGACAAATACGGCGAATTTCCATGGAGCGATGACCTTCAATGCGATTACGAATTATTACGAAAAATCGAAACCTGTGTTGACGAAGGATTTAAACTAATGGGAATTCACTGGCGGACATTGTGGGATTGACTGAACCCTCTAGACATAAAATTAATAATTTACTATAATTCAAAATATGATATTTCCTTTAAAAGACCTCATCGAATACGGTGATAATATGTACGAAGTGACCACAGCGGCTTCACGCAGGGCTTACCAGCTTTCTTCGCTGATGCAAAAAGACGAAAAAGATATTTGGGACGGCAAAATGGTCGCCCTCGCCGCTTTGCAGGTTTTTACAAAAGAAGTTCAATTCCGTCTGGAAGCCGAATAAGCTTTTCCAAATTCAATGAAAACCGACCAAAACCCGGTTCTTATCCTCTTTGGACCGACAGCTTCCGGGAAAACAGGTATTCTTCTTGAACTTTTTGGCTCCTCTAACAGCGGAAGCCGGACTGGAACGCAGGCTGAGGTTATTTCCGCCGATTCCATGCAGGTTTACACAGGTATGGACTGCGGCACCGCCAAACCTTCGGCTGATGAAACCAGCCGCCTTCCGCATCATTTAATCGACATCCGCGAACCCTCCGAGCAATTCAACGCAGGCGATTTTGTCCGTCTTGCCGATGAAGCCTGTTTAGATATCGCTTCCCGCGGCAAACTTCCTGTTGTGTCAGGCGGAACAGGGTTTTATTTAAAAAATTTTATCATGGGTCTGACCAAGGCGCCTCCTTCCAACAAAGAAATCAGGGAGCAGTTAAAAATTGATTTAGATGAGAAAGGAGCCGCCGCTCTTATGCAGGAGCTTTCAAATTGCGATCCTGTAAGCGCGGGACGCATCCATATTAACGACGAGTACCGGATGTTACGCGCTCTGGAAGTTTATCGTTCCTGCGGAAAGGCGCTATCTTCATTCAATATGAACCCGAGGGATAAGCAAACAGACAATACGCGTAAAAATTACAATTTCATCATCATCGGGCTTTCGCGTCCCAGAGAAGAATTATTCAACCGAATCAATTTGCGGTGCGCACAGATGTTCAAACAAGGTTTGCCTGCCGAAGTTAAATCGCTTTATGAAAAGGGATATACGCCGAATGATCCCGGATTACGCGCCATCGGCTACAGGGAATTTTTTATTAAAGACGAAGGAGTTCAAGGCGGCTGGCGGTTTTCGCAGGACATTGACGGCGTGCGGGAATTAATCGCGCAAAACAGCAGACGTTACGCGAAAAGGCAGATTACTTTTTTTGCAGGAATTCCTGATGCGCAGTGGGTGGAATGCGGCGGTAATGATTTTGAAACAGCGGAAATAATAAAAAGTAGGAGTTTATGGTAAAAATGCAACGACCTGTTTTTTTGAATAATATATACCGCTCAGACGCCAAGGTTGGGCGGTTTTTGAGCGTACTCATTCTCTTCGGCATAGCGATAGGGTTGAAACATGGAGTTCAGAATAATTATCTTGCGGATATTTTAAAAATCGATTCATTCGAGCGCGGAATAGTTGAATTCTTCCGCGAAATGCCGGGACTGCTGTTGATTTTTATTCTTGCTTTAATGTACAGGTTTGCGGATTCACGCGTGTTTAAAATCGGCATCGCATTAACGGCTGCGGGGCTTGCGGGAATATTTGTAACAAGCTGTATGGAAATGTTCATGGTAAAAATAATTGTAGTCTTTTTTATGGTCATATTCAGCGCCGGAGAGCATATTATTATGCCTGTGCGAAGCACTATTGCGATGGAACTTGCGGAGCGTGATAAAACCGGAGCCTCGCTTGGAATATCGGCATCAATCGGACAGCTTGGAAATATTGCCGGATTTTTACTCGTTACGGGGATATTTTTCTTTCTTGGAAAAAAAGGTTACGGCAGACTCGATCTGACAGGTTACAGAATTGTTTTCGGCATGGCAACCGCGTTAATGGTCGCGGCGGCGCTGGTTGCGGCAGCGTTAAAAGAAACAACGCTAAAAGCGCCAAGACAGCGTTTTTACTTTGCTAAAAAATTTAAAAAATATTATATTATGGAAGTTTTTTACGGCTCAAGAAAACAAATATTTTTAACCTTCGCGCCTTATGTTTTAATCCTCCAGTACGGAGCCGATCCGTCAATTATATCAATCCTGATGGCAATATGCGCGGGATGCTGCATGATTTGCAGTCCGCTAATCGGCAGGCTGATCGACAAAGTCGGATATAAGACAGTAATGGTAGCTGATACTCTCATATTGATTATAGTTTGCTTATTATACGGTTTTTCACACAGATTGTTTCCGGTTCATATCGCATTCATCGTTGTATGCGCCAATTTTATACTCGATCAAATAATCTCAGTCGCAAGCATGGCGAATAACGTGTATGTTCAGCGCATTTCTTCAAACCGCGAAGAAGTCACAGCTACACTGTCAACCGGCATTTCGGTTAATCATATCTTCAGCGTTTTTATCGCCCTTTTAGGCGGATGGATATGGAAAACCGCAGGAATCGAAGCGCTGTTTACAATGTCCGCCGCGCTTGGATTAGTCAGCAGTATTTACGCGGCACTGATTAAAAAGAGCGAGGAAGTTATTAATTAAAATTAATGCATCACTTTAATCGCCTTAGACGGGCATTTATTAACGCACTCCATACACATCGTGCATTTTTCGTAATTAATATGCGCGATATTATCTTCAACGGTGATCGCTCCTTCCTTGCAGACTTTTTGGCAGAGAGAACAGCCGAAGCATCCTGCGCGGCAGCTTTCTCTTACGGCTTTCGCTTTCTCGCGCGAGTTGCATAATACGCGGACAGAGCTGTTTATCGGTATTATTTCAATTAATTTCTTTGGACAGACTTTAACGCATTTTCCGCAGGCGCTGCATTTTTCTTCGATAACTACGGCAATACTGTCGATCATTTTTATCGCGCCGAAAGGACACGCATTCTTGCAGCTTGCCAATCCTATACAGCTATATGTGCATGTTTTATTTCCGCCTGTCGCTAACTGCGACGCCGATACACAGCTCTTGGGTCCGTCATAAATATAGTTCCTTTTGATGTTGTCATTTGAACCGTTGCATTTAATAAACGCAACTTTGCGAAGTTCCGGCACAGAGTCCGCTCCCAACTGCTCAGCAATCGCAGCCGCGGCGGAAGGTCCGCCGGGCGGACATCCTCTTACACTCGCCTGTCCGTTTGCAACACGTTCCGCAAACACACTGCAGCCGGGGAAGCCGCAGCCGCCGCAGTTCGCGCCGGGCAGAACATTAATTATCCTATCTACTTTAGGATTCGATTCAACCGCGAATTTTTTTGCGGACAAACCAAGAATAATTCCAAAAATTAGCGCGAGACCTCCGACGCTGGCAATCGGAATTAAAACACTTTGTAAATCCATTCCTTCTATCATATCAACCCCAAAAATCCCATAAACGCGATGCTCATTAGCCCTGCCGAGAATAATGCGAGAGGAAACCCCTGAAACACTTCCGGTACGTCAGGATTATTTTCATACTTCTCGCGAATTGCAGATAACAGCAATATCGCAAGAGTAAATCCAGCTCCGGCCCCGATACTGTTAACAATCGAACCAATAAACGTATACTCATTTTTTATATTGATTAACGCAACGCCTACTATTACACAGTTTGTAGTGATAAGCGGAAGATAAACGCCAAGCATTGTGTAAAGAGTTTTTAACATTTTCTTCATGAACACTTCCACAAATTGCACGATCGACGCGATTATTAAAATAAAAACAACAGTACGAAGATATGTAACGTTTAAAGGTACAAGAATATATTCATAAAAAAGAAATGTCATTATGGAAGAAAGCGTCATAACAAACATTACGGAGACGCCCATACCAAGGGCGGTTTCGGTTTTTTTGGAAACACCGAAGTAAGGGCACATCCCTAAAAATTGAACAAGAACATAGTTATTAATGAAAATGGCGCCGATCAGAATAAAAAATAACTCCATTATCTGCCTGCCTTCTTTTTATTTTGCAGTCTTAATAATTGGATATGTTTTCTAATCATAATAATAACGCCTAATGTAAAGAAAGCGCCCGCGGGCATTACCATGATTAGAACGTGCGAATTTTCATCGTGTAAAAGTTCAATCCCAAAAATTGAACCGGCGCCAAGAAATTCTCTGATTACACCGACGACAAATAACCCCAAAGTAAAACCTAACCCCATGCTGATTGCGTCAATAATAGACGGAAAAATTTTATTCTTTGAGGCGAACGATTCGAGACGCGCAAAAAGAATACAGTTAACAACAATAAGAGGTATATAAATACCAAGAGCGGCAGTAATATCAGGCGGCGCGTAAGCCGCAAGCAAAAGTTCCAGAACTGTGACGAAACCGGCGACAATCACAACGGCTGTCGCGATACGTATTTCGTTTGGTATAATTTTCCTGAAAAGAGAAATCGCCGCGCTTGCGCAAATCATCACCGCGGTTGTCGCAAGCCCCATGGTAAGTGCGTTAATCGCAGAAGTGGTAACCGCAAGAAGCGGACACAATGCGAGTACCTGTACAAATATAGGATTCTTGCGAATAATGCCGTCTTTTATTAAATCAAAATACTTCATTCTTCTCTCCTGTTATACCAAGGTACCACTCTATCGCTTCGTTTACAGCATTTGTAATCGCCCTTGTAGTAATTGTAGAGCTTGTAATCGCCTGAATATCATGTTCGCCGGGAGAATTTCTTACGACTCCAAGAGGCGTAATGTCCCTGTTGTTATATTGACTGTAAAATTTTTCTTTAACCGAATTTGCACCTAACCCAGGTGTTTCTGTCTGGTTAAGAACCCTTATTCCTTTAATAATATTCTCCGATGAGGATATACCGACAATCAAATCAATCTTGCCGCTGTAACCTTCGGGAGATAACTGCACAATATAACCGACCAAAACCTTATCATCCAAAACATCGGAACTGTAAATGGCTTCGTATACGCCGGTAATGCTTCCTGTTTTTTCAACATGAATTTCCTTAAACTCGGCGGCGCGCGGCATTATCACCTTCATGGCGGCTTCCTGTTTTTTAAATTTTTGTTTTTCTATCGGTTCAAGAGTATATGTATGAACAAAACTTAAAAGAGCGACCACAACAGCGGCGGTAATAAAAAGGGTCACGGCAGGTCTTAAAATATATCTCATGCGCGCCTCACTCTTTTTCTTCCGTATACCCGAGGTCTTATATATTTATCTATCAGAGGTACAAAAAGATTCATGATAATGATGGAAAAACATACGCCTTCAGGGTATCCGCCGAAAAATCTTATAAAAACTGTTAAAAGTCCGCAGCCGATTCCCATAACAATTTTACCGCCGGGAGTAATCGGGCTTGTCGCGTAATCAGTTGCCATGAAGAACGCTCCCATAATCAAGCCGCCGTTTAAAACTTCAAATAAAATATTATGTCCGTTAAAAAATCCTGTTCGTCCGAAAATAAAAGCAAAAACGGCAAAGCTTCCAATGTAAAAAACAGGTATGCGCCAATTAATTATTTTTCTAACAAGCAGGTACACTCCGCCGATTAACAAAGCGACAGCGCTCGTTTCTCCGAGAGAACCTCCGACTTTCCCGAAAAGAAGCGCCATATAATCTGAAGTTTGCGGTATAAAACCGGGATCTTGTTTAACCATCGCAAGGTAGGTGGCGCTTGTCACGGAATCCGGCGCGAATGTCCAGCTTGTCATGTATACGGGGAAGGATGCGAGAAGGAAAGCTCTCGCGGCAAGAGCGGGATTTAAAAAATTTGATCCAAGCCCGCCGAATAGCTGTTTGACTACAATGATCGCGAAAAAACTCCCCACAGCAGGCAGCCATAACGGAACATCGGGCGGAAGATTAAACGCCAGTAAAACTCCCGTAATGGACGCGCTAAAATCGTTAATCGTTACAGGTTTGCTCATAACCCTTTGAAAAAGATATTCCGCGAAAAGCGCGGCAATTACCGCAATCGCTGTTGTATAAAAAGCTTTTATTCCATAATGGTACAGAGCGAAGCAAAACGCCGGAACGAGCGCGATAAGAACATCGCGCATTCTGGCTTCGACTGTATCAGTTCCGTATATGTGAGGCGGAGAAGAAACTGTCATTATCTGATTTATTACTATTTTCACCTAACTGCTGCCGTCCTTAACCTTTATTTTTGAGCTTGGCTAGCTCTACTCTTCTGATCGTTCTGATCGCCTGAGACAGACGGCGTTTCGCGGGACAAATGTAAGAGCAACTGCCGCATTCAATACAGTCAAGTCCGTTATGTTTTAAAAATGCCTCGCTGTCTTCTTTTAAAATATCCGCGTTTAACTCTGTCGGTATAAGTCCCGAAGGACAGCGTTCCACACACTTGCCGCACCGGATACAGTTTTTTTCAGGCGGTATATGCGCCTCGTCTTCTGTAAAAAAAAGCACGCCTTCTGTTGTTTTAACAATCGGGACATCTGTATCAAAAATAGCTGTACCCATCATCGGGCCGCCCACTACAATTTTCGCGGGATTGTATTTAAACCCGCCCGCCATTTCAACCAAATCGCTCAGCAATGTGCCGATACGCGCTTTATAGTTTCCGGGATTTCTGATCGCGCCGCCTGTAAGCGTAACAACTTTTCGCATAAGCGGTCTGCCCCGGAAAATAGCGCGGTGAATCGCGATAACTGTATCAACATTATGAACAAGGCACCCGACGTCAATCGGGATACCGCCGGAAGGTACCTCTCTCCCGGTAATCGCGTTAACAAGCTGTTTCTCACAACCCTGAGGGTACTTCGTCCTTACAACCGCGACTTTAATATTGCCAATATTTGCGCATAATTCTTTTAAATGTTCGATGGCTTCAGGTTTATTATCTTCTATCGCGATAATTCCGCGCGCTGTCTCGATTACTCTTAAAATAATCTTTAACCCTTTTATAATGCGTTTGGATTCTTCAATCATGATTCTGTTGTCGGTTGTAAGATACGGTTCGCATTCACAGCCGTTTACAATAACAGTATCTACTTTTTTATCAGGCGGCGGAGAAAGTTTTACATGCGTCGGAAATCCTGCGCCGCCAAGACCGACAATTCCGGCTTCGTGAATTATATTTAATATTTCTTCTCTGGAAAGATGTTCATCGCCGTCATTGCGAGGTTTAATACATTCATGTTCCTTAAACTCTCCGTCGTTTTCGATAATAATAGAATTTACAATTGTACCCATTATCGTTAAATGCGGGCGAATGTCTTTTACAATACCGGATACGCTTGAATGCACAGGCGCGCTGATAAGAGCGTTACTGTCGCCTATTTTTTCGCCGAGTAAAACCTTCTGCTCTTTTTCTACAAGCGGATTACACACAGCGCCCATATGCATTAGAAGCGGATAAACCATTTTGCATCCGGCGGGAGGAAGCAGAGTATTGATAGGAGCATTTTCCGTAAACTGTTTTTGTTCGTTCGGAAAAATTCCGCGTTTAAACGTGAAGACTATCGCTTTTTTTCGTCCCGCGCTCATCTACACCTCACTCGCTTACATCCAAGGTTTCGCGTAAAAGAATTTTTTTGTGTGCCATATCTTTCTCCCTTCAAACTCGCCGCAGGGAGAAAACATATCCTGTAAAACAGCCGGAATTGAAGCGTCAGGAAGATCGCCTGTAACCGTTAACCGTCCGGCTTCCGCCTTTCTTGATCCAAGATGAAAAATGGAATTAACAGCGTCGCTCACAACAGTGCCGGTTTTTCCCGGCGGCTTATAATTAATCATACCATAATGAAGAGCAAAAATAAAATTTGCGGGGATGTTGAGACCGAATGATTCCATAACAATCTGCGGCGCGGCAAGAATCAAGCTGATACAAGCGCCGATAACAGACGACACGCATTGCGATTTTGGAGGAAGGAGAAAAAGACAATCTTTCCCTGAATCCATCCAGAGCTGCGCGTCCCCCTCCTTAAAATTATTAGTAAGAATGGAATGAAACTTTCTATATACATTGGCAAGCGCTTTTTCCTGAAGACGCATATCAAGAGCGGTCTTCCCCTGAAGCGAACAGTATAACAGATAGAACGGCAACGCTTTAACGGATTGCATTTTTTTCCATCCGGGAAAAGTGTTTGCGGCAGGAAGTTTAACTCCCGATTTTAGAAACCCGTCTTCAGACGAAATAGGTTCCAGCACATCCTGCGTCTCGGGTACACGCATTAAAACTTTGCGCCATGCTGATACCGCGGTAGTCCGCTTAGCGTCGATTTTTTTATCGTCTTTAAAATAACCCTGCCCTAAATAATCGCTCGCCCCTTCTATAAACAGCAAAGCCGGATCTCTAACATTCCCTTTCGGATCGATGATTCCCCACGGCGTATCATTACAGATTTTTTTAACCAGTACCAGCATTTTTTTCGCTTCTTCGCCGGAAAACCCTGAAATATCAACATAGGTAATATCGGAAGAAGAAGGCAGATGCTTGGAAAGCTGCCATGTCGCGAACACTGTGTCTTTTGGAAAAACATTCTGAAGAGCGGAACTTTTTTTTGTAAAAATATATATCATATATTCCCTGCTCTACCTTGCCTGAACTCTTCGTTCCATACTAACCTGATACATCCTGAATTTCTCAGTCTGTTTAGGAACAACTTTTGGTTCGCTAAAAATATTTAAAAGAGCCTGATCCTGCGCCATCGCGAGACTTTCTGAAATCACAATGGAATTTGGAGGCGCCGCTTTTGATTCAAGCATTTTTACTTTCCTGATAATATCTGATTTTAAACACTCTGTTTCATCATCCGAATATACAAAATTGCCCGAATGAACGGCGATACGCAATTTAAGCGGCGCGTTTAAAGGATTTTTTAATTTATTAAACATATATATTCTATTAATAATTTCCATTCCGGCGAAAATCGCAAGGCGGCTGTATTCACCTAACATGAAAGCACCTAAAGTGCCGTCACCTTCCCAGCTCCAGAGCCGCCCAAGCCTGCCTACGACCGCTCCTTCAACAATGTCGCGAAACTCACCGTAGGTTTTGTCTATTAATTGTTTAGAATTTTCTTTAACAAGTTTTGTATTATCCACTACATCGAGACGCATAACAGCCATCTGTCGTTCGTCGCCGTCGATAAGCCGCCCCCAGTTACGTGTAACCTGCTGGCTTTGATCCTCAAAGAACTGGCCTGTAGCGCTGTCAAAACTGTAACCAACCTGAAGCACATCGTCTATAACATCATCAAGACCTCTAAGCGCAAACTTTCTGCCCATATAGCCGTCGGATTCCACTTTAATCAAAGTTTCTACAAAGTCGATGTAAAGCCCGTATTGCAGCATATCCGCTACAATCCGGTCGGAAGCGTCCTGAGCCCCGATCGGATGCCCGCTTGGATACCCGGTACTTTCGTATATATCATATTCCGGATAGGTCATTTTCGCAAAACGAACCATATGGTCTACAGAGAGGGAGCTGTACAGGCATTTACGGCAAAATCTGGTTGCAAATCCCGGATTCATATTGTCAGTTTACCATTGAGTTTGATGGATGTATAGTATAAATTGATATAAAGGAGATAATTATGCAGAATTTTGAATACTGTAATAAAACAAAAATAATATTTGGAAAAGGAACAGAAAATAAAGTCGGCACTGAAACAGCGTTATATGCGAAAAAGGTGTTATTGCACCATTCCGGGGGATCAACTGTTCGTTCAGGATTGATTGATAAAGTTAAGGATAGTCTGAAAGCAGCTAATGTTGACTGGATTGAGCTGACCGGCGTTCAACCGAATCCGAGGCTTTCTTTGGTTAGAGAAGGGATTGAATTAGCAAGAAAAGAAAAGGTTGAAATGATCCTTGCTGTAGGCGGAGGTTCTGCTATTGATTCTTCCAAAGCAATTGCGGCAGGAGTTCTTTACGACGGCGATGTCTGGGATTTTTTTGAGAGGAAAAAAACCGCGGAAAAAGCTCTGCCTGTCGGCACTATTGTGACAATTCCCGCGGCAGGAAGCGAATCAAGTATAAGCAGTGTTATTACAAATGATGAAGGTCCATGGAAGAGAGGGATGAATTTCCAGTGTATTCGCCCTGTTTTTTCGATAATGAATCCTGAATTGACATATACCCTGCCGCCGTATCAAACTGCCTGCGGAATTACAGATATGATGGCTCATATCATGGAGCGTTATTTCACAAAAGAAAAAAATGTTGAACTAACGGATGAATTATGCGAAGGAACATTAAGAACAATTATACGCAACGCGCGTAAAATTTTTAACGGCGGCGAAATGAATTATGACGCCCGCGCGGAAATAATGTGGGCTGGCGCTCTCGCGCATAACGGACTGCTCGACACAGGCAGAATCGGCGATTGGGCGAGCCATGCGCTGGATCATGAACTTTCCGCTCTTTTTGAAATCGCGCACGGCGCGGGACTCGCGATTATTTTTCCGGCATGGATGAAGTATAACATCAAAGAAGACACAGCAAGACTTGCGCGTTTTGCTGTAAAAGTATGGGGCGTGGACGGCGCTTTTTACGATTTGGAACAGGCTGCGCTAGAAGGCATTATGCGCATGGAAAACTTTTTTAAATCCATCGGCATGCCTGTTCGTTTCACGGATGCAAACATCGATCCGGCGCGAATACCCGAAATGGCAAAACGCGTTGTCCATTTTGGTCAAATCGGCAATTACCGCAAGCTTGACGAAAAAGACGCGGAAGCGATTTACAAACTAGCGGCGCAATAAGGTTGAAATCCGTGATAGTATTTTCTATAAAATGTTCAACGAATATATAAATTTAACGTGTTATATAATTAATTTTTCTTCATTCCAACAGTTCGCTTAATCCGATTAATTTTATATTGCTGTTATCTTTTGCCGCTTTTTTAATTTGGTCGGTAAAGCCGCTTTTACTGAAAATATAATAATATTGAGTTGTATACTTTTTAAGCAATTTACTTTTTCTTTCGAGATTTTCAAAAACTTCGATTCCGGTTTTTATATTTTTAAACTTACATTCGCCGAAGATTGCCTTGCTGCCGTCAACAGCAAGGATATCGATTTCTTCTTCCTGTTTTTCCTTTGGATTGTTTCCCCACCATCTGCCGATTTCTTTTGGCTGAATAGGAAGCGACATATAATTTTTCCACATATATTGAATAGAGACTTCTTCAAAACATCTGCCTATAAAACTGTTTATCTCGGGTAAAATGCTGTCGGCGGCTTTTTTACCTAAACCTTTTAATATCATAGTTAAATTATCCTGCACATATCTAAACCAAAACTTGAACATATTGTCATTTAAAATATAAAGGCTTTTTGTCCCGGTTTTTTCTCCTGTCGGTTTTTCTTTTACCACAAGACCAAGACTTATAAGCTTTTTAATGTATGTTTCACACAAATTTGCAGGCTTGTTTACCTTGTCCGCAATTTCCGATAATCTTGTGCTGCCGTTTGCGATTACTGTGATTATGGCGTTATACAAATGAGGCTCTCTTAATTCCTGTTTAATTAAACTGCC
>WQSF01000041.1 GCA_009788065.1 Treponema sp. | reverse complement strand
GATCAGCGCTAATACGGCCGTGACCACAATCAGTTTTTTTAACATAATTCATTCCTCCTCAGAATTTTTTCCCTCCCATACAGGAGTTTGGTATAAAGGGAGGTTTTTTTTAGGCGGTATTTTAAGTACAAGAAATTATTAATAATATTTAAATAAGAACGCTTAGTATAAAAAATTTTTAATTCAATTATATGTTTGAACCAGTAAAAAATTGGGGAAAATAGCGAATTAACTCAAATTCATACGAAATAAATAGTAAAATATGTTTAATATTAATAATAATTGTATAAATATAAATATCATTTTTGCTATAATCGGATTATTTACTGTAGGTAACTTTATAATCGGCGCACCGATGGAGACTATAGAGACAATAAATGAAACATTTTCATTTATTAAATCGTGTTCATTTGATAAAGTTAATATAAAAACCCTTGATTATATGATGGGTTCTGAACTGTATAGTAAAATTAATTGTGACCTTAAAAAAGAAAGTACACATATATTCGCTTGTAAGGAAAATGGATTAAATAATTTTTATTTACAAGAAATAATAGACATTAAAAATAAATTTCTTGAGTAATATTATGCTGATACAGAAAAAAATACAAAGGAAAAAATATATATTTATGGAACACCATTCGATTAAAATATAATATTGTCCTGGTAATTAGATCGTCAATAGGTATAGTAAATAATTAACTATCTTTCAAAAATACTCTTCAATTCTTCATGGCTCATTTTTGCAAGCCATGACTCGCCGGATTTGACGGTCATGTCGGCAAGTTCCTGTTTAGCGGAAATCATGGCGTCGATTTTTTCTTCAAAACTGTTTTTTGTAATGAAACGATGGACAAAGACGGCGCGTTTTTGTCCGATACGGAAAGCGCGGTCTGTTGCCTGATTTTCTACAGCGGGGTTGTACCATAAATCATAATGAATTACTCTGCTTGCGGCGGTAAGATTTAATCCAAGGCCGCCTGCTTTTAAACTGATAAGTAGTATTCGAGCACCTGGATCATTTTGAAACTTGTTAATTGTTTCTGTTCTCTTTTCCTGGCTTAAACCGCCGTGGTAGATTAATGCCGCTTCTCCCAATTCTTTTTTAATTATTTTATCAAGACAGTCGAGAGTTTCTACATACTGGCTAAAAACCAGAGTTTTTTCTTTGTTTGCCAATATCTCCTGAAGGAGCGTTACAAGTAACTGTGCTTTGCCTGAAAGTTCAGCAGTTGCTGGGCTTTCTTTGTCATAAACGCGGGGATGATTGCAAATTTGTTTAAGCGAAGTGAGCAGATAAAATATTAATGATGAGCGTTCTTTTGGTTCTATTTCTTTAGATTTATTCATCGATTCAGCGACAACAGATTTATACAACACAGCTTGTTCTTTTTCCAGAACCGCGTATTCGTTTGTTACGATTTTTTCCGGCAAATCTTTAATAATATTTTTATCTGTTTTAAGCCGCCGTAAAAGAAAGGGTGAGGTGATCTTTTGCAATGCTTCAGCTTTCTCTCTGCTTCGATCAACTTCGATGGGATAACGATATTGATCTTTAAAAGTTTTTACGTCTCCCAGATAACCGGGTAAAATAAAATCAAAAAGCGAACGCAAGTCTTCAAGGCGGTTTTCCACAGGCGTTCCCGAAAGAGCCAAACGGTAGACAGAGCGAAGATTTTTTACTGTTCGCGAAATGCGCGTTTGCGTATTTTTCATAAGATGCGCTTCGTCTACCAGAAGCAGAGAAAACGTCATTTTTTTTAATTTCTCAGCGTCTCGTACTGTTGTTTGATAGGTCGTAAGGAATACGTCGCTCTTTTTGTCAAACCGCCGCCCGTATCCGTGATAGCGCGTAACAATTAATGATGGTGCGAAACGGCTGAACTCTTTTTCCCAATTATTTAAAAGCGCCGCCGGAGCAACAACAAGACAGCCGTGTGATCTTTCAGATCCCTTCCCGTCTGTTTTTCTGTTTAATAATCCATCTTCTTTTAAACGTAAAATCGCCGTAATTGACTGGATTGTCTTGCCAAGCCCCATATCATCGGCAAGTATACAGCCGAAGCCTGAAAGCATAAGCGAGCAAATCCAGTTGTAACCTCTTACCTGATACGGGCGTAAACTGGCATTGAGCGTTGCAGGAATGGGATAATTATGTTCTTTAAATATTTTGTTTATCGTTTCACGTTCATCAAATGCAAGAACGCTGTCGCCTGTAAAATGCGCTTTAAGGAAATCATTTGTGTTTGGTACAGAAGTTTTTGCTTTCTTTAAAAGACGGACTAATTCATCCGCCTGCATTTTGACAAAACCGTTTCTAAAGCGCACCATTGCGCGTTTTAATTTCACCAGTTTCTCAAACTCTTTTATTGACACAATATCATCGCCGATTGCGATCTGCCATTCAAATTCCTGCAAACTGTCCAAATCCAGATAACTTACTAATGACGCGCCTTCTGTTTTCCCTTTTATTACAAGGCGCGGTTTTAATTCTTTTGCGAGCGTTTTCGGAAGATTAATTGTTATTCCAAGGCGCGAAAGAAGCGAAGAAGCCGTGTCAAGGAATGAAACAAGCCGTGTTTCAGATAATGCGATTTTTTGATTTGAAAAAAGCTCTTTTATTTCAGGAAGGTAATTTGAAAGAGCAATCGGCGCTCGTAAGATTTCTAAATCTTTTATTTTTGATAAAGGTGTTTTTTTTGTAACAAACCCCTGGTCTGATGTTTCTTCTTCGGTAATAACATCCATAGAAATTGCGAAATTCATTACATTCGCGTCATTATTGCCGTCCCGCCCGGAAAAATCCTTGATATTTATCGCATAATGATATGCTGAAAAATCAATGTGAAGAACCGAAAGCCAGCGGTCTATTGCAACAGGAAGAGATCTCTTTGCCGGAGCGGAAACATCAATAAACATCCCCATAAAAAATAGATTTAAAAGCTGTTTATATTCATTGCTTCCCTGATTTTTAAAACTATCGCGGTAAAAATCGTTACGAATGAGCATAAATCTGTTTCTGACCCACTCGCTTAAAAAAGCGGAACTTAAAATATCAACAACGCTTCGTCCGCTTACAGTTTGCATTCCTGATGTGTTTACCTGTTTTTTTGATAAATTAATTTTAAATACATGAGATGAAGAAAGCATACCATGTTCGCGCTGTGAAATAAGATTTAACATCTTTGAAACAAGCGGAAGATTTTCAAAAGGACGCCAGACTATTTTTATAGTATCATCATCATTATGTACAACAAACGGAATGAATGTGCCTGACGAACACGCAAGATTTAAAAATTTAAAAAGATAAAAAAGAAAACTGTAAGATGCGGTTCCGTCTTCCGATGAAAATTGAACAAAATAATTAAAAGCCTGATTTAATGTATAGCGCTTTTTTGCGCCGTTAATATCTTGCGCAAGTAGAGACGGTTCTACGCCGGATACAAGGTTTGGGCAATGGACAGTCCAGACAGAACGCGAAAAATCATGTTCTGTTAATTCAATAGAATCGTCTTCATCAAGCGCGGATTCCCATTCTCTGATACTTGCGCATCGATGGTAAAATTCAGCCATAACCGCCGAAAAATCCCTTTTACAAAAAGGCGGCTCAGACGGCAGAAGAGATGTTATAAGTTCGCCGCAGTACGGTATTTCTTCAAACTCTAACAGCTCGTTTGGAGTTGTTTTTTCTGTCATCTGTTCTTTTGAAAATGTAATTGTAAACGGCGGCGGAATTTTATGAACAACAGCTTTACCAAACCGGCCTGCCAAATCCATTCCGCGAAGATGAAAGAGAACATGAGGGTTTGCGTCAATTTCTCCCGCGATAATATAATAGAGAGCCGCCATGTGTTTACAAGGATCGCCGTAGTCGGGACAAGTGCAGGATCTTTTCATTTCGCGCCACTGACGCGGAATAAGGTCAATGCCGTCTTTTTTTAGTTTTTGTAAAAATGATTCCGGCAATTCGCCCGCGGCGATTCGAGCTAATAACTGCGGATCTTTTTCTATCGACTTGTATACTTTTTCCGCTTCAGCAAGCGGCGGAAAGCTGATTATCACTTTATAGAAAGGGTTGTAATTTCCTTCTACTTTTGCGATCGCCTTACCGTCTTTAAACTCAAGAGAAAGCACTTTTCCTGCGTTGGCATAACGCCGTCCGCGTTCAAGACGCTCTCCCATCTGATAACTGTCAAGAACATCTATGAACCATCGTCCCCACGGAGTGATGCCATACAGGTTTTTCAATTACAACGCTCCATAACGCGTCCCGGCTTCGAGTGTTTTATTTTTGATAATCGCAAGTTCGCTTATCGTCATTATCCAGAATCCTTTCGCTCTAAGGTTCGTTATTATTTCCGGCAGATCCTTCATTGTATTACCCTGGGAAGTATTATTATCATGTAAGATAATAATATCACCGTCTCTGGGATTTGCAATAACACTGTTTTTAATCGCAGGAGAACTGCCGGGCCAATCGTTATGCGCGCTTCCGTCAATAAGAGCCATATCTAGATTTTTGCAAACCATGCTTAAATTTTCTCCATGGTTCAGATTTGGCGCGCGGAACAAGCGCGGATTGCTTCCGGTTATTTCTTTTATTAGTTTTGAAGTTGCGTTAAGGCTGGAAGTAATTGCGTCTGTTGACGATGAACCAAGACTGCTGTAACCGCTGGAATGATTTCCAAGCTCATGACCTGCATCAAAAATTGCCTGCGCGGCGGATATGTTGTTGTGAACATTGCTTCCTATCACAAAGAAAGTCGCTCTTACTCTGGCTTTATTGAGCGCCGCAAGCATCGCTTTTGTTCCGCCGTATGCAGAAGGATCGCACGGACCGTCGTCAAAACTTATAGCGATATATTTAACCGGTTTTTCGGTGTAACCGTAATCTTTCCAGTTGACTGTAATATATTCTTCAATTTCAACTTTTGTTAAAAAATTATTAATTTCATTTACCCGTTCGGACCCGCCGGATGTACCTGAGCTGGCGCATCCGTAAGTTATTATTGTCATTAGAACTCCTGCCATTATTATATTTATTTTCTTCATTATTTTCTCCTTGTATTTAAAATAGGAAAATTGTATAAAATCGGCAAGATATCTGTTATTATACATTTATTGGTACCAAAAAGTGTTGTTAACATCAATTTATTGGAACCAATAAATGTGATAAAAATACATAAATTGGTACCAAAAAGTGTAGTCTACATACATTTATTGGTTGCAAAAAGTGTGATTTAAGGTTATAATAAAAAACATGGAACGGTATCTGATAAAAGATCTAAAAAAATGGCAAAATTCCGCCAGACGTAAGCCTTTAATGCTTTACGGAGCGCGGCAGGTCGGTAAAACATGGCTTGTCCGCGATTTCGCATCTTCCAGTTACAATGATTTAATAGAACTCAATTTTCAAACAGACAACGCGTTAAAGGCGATTTTTGATAAAGACATATCGCCGGCATATATCATCCATCAGTTAAAACTGTATCTTAATAAAGATATAAAACCAGAGCGGACATTGCTTTTTTTTGACGAGATTCAAGAATCACAGCGCGCGATGGACTCTTTAAAATCATTTAATGACAAGGGAAGAGAGTACAATATAATCGCCGCAGGAAGTTTCCTGGGTGTAATGACAGGACGCCGCCCTGTCGGACAGACAGATCAATTAACTTTATATCCGATGTCTTTTTGCGAATTTTTAGAAGCAATAGGGCGCGGAAATCTTGCAGATGCCGTGAATCAATGCGACACGAGAGCTTTGTCGGGCGCCTGCGATTTACTGGAGTCTTTGTTAAAGCAGTATTATTTTGTCGGCGGAATGCCTTCTGCGGTAGGTGAATATATTAACTCCGGTGATTTGGATAAGGTGCGCGAAATTCAAAACGGATTAATTACCACTTACAAAGGCGATTTTTCAAAACATATAAACGATTCCCGTACAGAGCCGAAAATCAGAATGTTGTGGGATTCAATTTCGCTTCATCTTGCAAAAGAAAATAAAAAATTTATTTATAGAAATGTAAAAAGCGGCGCGCGTGCGGCGGAATTTGAAAATGCAATGCAATGGCTCAAGGACACAGGTTTAACGTATAAAATCAATAAAGTTGAAACGCCGAAGCTCCCTTTAAAAATGTATTTTAAAAATGATTTTTTTAAATTATTCATGATAGACATTGGTCTTTTGGGCGCTCAAGCCGAGGTCAAACCCGTGCATATACTTTCCGCCGGTACCGACATTGTAGATGACATGAACGGTATGCTTGCCGAACAATTTGTATGCCAGGAATTAAAAGCGGCAAATGTCAGCCCGTTGTTTTTTTGGGGCCGCGAAGGCAGCACCGCGGAAATTGATTTTATTATACAAGGCGATAAAGACGTCGTACCAATAGAGGTTAAATCTTCAAAACACACCAAGTCGCAGTCTCTGAAAGTTTACATGAATGAATACAAACCCAAATATGCCGTTAGGAGTTCATTAAAAAACTTTGGTTATATTAAAAACAAATTTGATGGTAATTTATATTCGATACCGTTATATTTGATTTCGAAGATTGAAAAGCTTCTTGGTTAGATAGCGTATGCTTAAAAACTGGTAAAAATGGGTGTGTGCGAAAAGCCCCATTCGGCTCCGAACGAGTTTTGTCATAATTATGAGTAAATGGTAGTGTCAGTCACCTCTTAATAATATATAAAATGTTGTAAAAAACACCATTAATTACTACTCCAAAACGCGGCATCTCTCGGCAGAACCGTTCCCCAATAAGGATTTAAATTATGATCACCGTTGGTATATACCTCGTACCTTAGATTAATTTTTCCGATACCGTTTTTTTCGCGGCGGCTGTTTTCTTCTTCGATTGCTTTTGATAACGCGTCGCACCATGCTTTTGGAACCGCCGTATCTTTATCACCCTGTTCCAGAAGTATCGCTGTACCGGGCGCGAATTTATCAAGATAAGCTAAGAACGAAAAATCCTCTGCGGTGTATTCTTCTTTGAAATGTTCTGCAAACGCCGCGCCGTAACCAAAGTGCCCCGCGCTGTCGGGATATGGGATGCATACAGGCGCCCAAAGAACTGTCGTGACAGGTTTTTGAATAATCGCCAGAAAGTGCAGAGCGACTTGCCCTCCGTTGCTGTGACCCCACATAACTCGTTTTTTAAATGACTGGGGAAATATTATTCTGTTTGCCTGCGGAACCGAATCATCATAAATAAAAACAGGTTGTTCAAGGCTTTTGTAAATTTCTACCGCGTTTATCGTGGAATAAAATTGGTGCAATGAATACGGCAAAGGCGCCGGTGACGAAGAAGCGTAACTTAAAAAATCGGGAGCTATAACCGCCCATCCGCGCTGAAGGTAGCCCTTTGCCGGATTTTCTGTTCCCTTTCCGGTGTAGTAATTATTCGCGCGCTGATGTCCCCTTAGCATAATTACTATTCCTTTAATTTCATCCTGTTTTATCGCGGGTATGCTCAGCCTTGCGCTGACGGTTAAGTTCATGGAAGTAAAAACAACATTGTATGCGTATTGAAGATCGTTTTTAAAAACAAATTTTTGAATTGTAATCGGGCTTGTCTTGTATGGATATGTTAAGAGGTTCTTCAGCGAATAATCGTTGACATTATTCTGAGCGCCAAGGTTTGCCGCCGCGCAAAATGAAAAAAGCGTAAAGAGTGTAATAATGGCTTTTCTCATTTTTACCCGCCGCTCCTTTTAAAAGGAAATTTTTTACCGTGCTATCAAAATATGGCTGTTATACACAATTTTGTCAACGAGCAGCCGCTTATAGTTTAAATAATATATACAGACAGCAAATTTATTTATTATTTTTGATTTTTTTCCATTTTCAGGCAAGCGCCGCGCATCTGCGCGCCATATATAGTATCTAAGTTTTTTTCTTCTATGAAAAATTCTTGGCCGGCGGCAGACCGCTGCCGGAACTTAACGAGGAGGATGTGTATGAACAACCTCAATTCTATCTTAATCGAAGGTAATCTGGTCAGAGATCCGTTACTTCGATCTACGTCAAAAGGGACGCAGATCTGCACTATGTGCATTGCGTCGAACCGTTATTACAAGCAGGATACCAATTCTACTTATGAAAAGGAGGTGTCGTTCTTCGATGTGGAAACGTGGACCAAGCTTGCTGAAGTCTGTTACGCCAAAGGCAAGAAGGGCCGCGGTGTGCGCGTTGTGGGACGCTTGAAGCAGAGCCGCTGGAATGATGTCGACGGCAAATCTCACTCAAGGATCAGCATTGTTGCGGAACATGTGGAATTTCGTCCTGAATTCAGAAAGGAAGCAAAGCCTCCTGTTGACAGCTTTGACGATGAAGATTATGCCGGCGATGAAAATGACGAATCTGCGATGGCAATGGCAGGAAAGGAGCTTGAAGCGGTGGCATTCTAGTCTTTGTTGACGAAGAAGCCGTTTTTCCAGTTAAAACGGCTGGAATTGGGCAGGGTTCGGATGGCGCATCCGTCGTTTTCACTAATAGAGCGCATTAAATCCTTGTAGTTTGATTTTTTCAACACAGGACCTGACAGATCGACTATAAAACGCCCGAACCCTGCTTCTTTTAAAAACGGGATTTTATCGATTATGGAAAAATATTTTCTTGGATATACTTTTGTTCCCTCGGGGCTTGTTGAAAGCAGAAATTCTTCATCCTTGTTATCTGCAAACGAGTTAAAACCAAGCGCGCGGCTTAAATCTGCCCTGATGTTGAATAACGGCGGCCACGCGAAAACCGTAATAAAAAAATAATCACGCAGTTTCTTCTGGCTTCCTATTGTTTTTTCCAGATTCTGCCTGTTATTTTCCAGCGGAGAAATAAATGCGTCCGCGCTTCTGTTTCCCGATGAAAATGATGAAGAAACAAATGAGAGCGACCATGAATTGAACATATAAAGCCACTGTCCCGCGATCAATCTTGCTTCGTCAAATTCCCTGAACAGTGAAAAATGCCCGGGATTATTTACTACATATTGATGATAGCCTTTCTCGATTAACCTCCCTATTTCATCCGCCAATGCTTCGTTTTCATAGCCTGCTATACGCGACATTGAAGCTGCCGCCTGTGGAAAAAACGGATCTAAAGTTAGTATTATCTCAGCAGGTTTAAACGGCAGGGGAGGTTTATTGTCAGATAACAAGTATTTCGCGTTCTTTCGTGAAAGTTCAAGCATTACCTTCTTCGGACGCGAAGACTGAACGACATATAAATCTTCAGGACGCGAGACCGACACATAAAGACCTTCAGGAAATATATCTTTTTTTTTGGATTTTCCGCCTGCTTCGCCGCGCGGTAGTTGAATTTGCGGCAACGGCGCTTTTTCTCTGCCCGGTCCTTTACCGCCTGACACTTGAGTGAGTACAGGCGAATAACGTTTTCTCATTTCCTTTGTCTGTATCAGGTAAACATGATCGCCTGCAGAACCTTCGGAAAGGGAGATCCAGTATGAACTGCCTGCGCCTGTTTTAGCTTTTTGCGCGAAGGTAAGTTTCTGCGAGACTCTCCCCGAATCTCCGCTGTGATGCACGCGTACCGAATCCCTTGCAGAAAGGGTTAACCCACGCGGTGGAATAACTAGAGCGCATCTATCTTCGCCCGAACCTTTAATTTTTAAAATCGTCCCAAGACTAATCCCCGTCCCCCCTTCCTGTTCGGGATTCAGCCAGTCAAAATTATTTTTCTTTTTTTTGCTCTGCGCTCCAAACTCTTCTCCGTCTTCCTCTTCGTGTTCTTCGTGAAGCTCCGCGCTAATTCCTCCGAATAAATACTCTGTCTTTGCTCTCGCGAAATCGTTCTTTAAAATTTCCTGCCCCTGTTCGATACTTCGCTGTATTTCATCTTCATCGCCGTTTGCGACGGAGTCCGCTACAAGTCTGTACGCGGAAACAACCGCTCCCACGTAAGACGCGCTTTTCATTCTTCCTTCGATTTTTAGCGCTTTAATGCCAGCGCCGGCCAAATCGGGAACACGTTCCAAAAGCTGTAAATCATTCGGGCTGAAATAATACCCTGTTCCCTCTGATTTATCTGCGCGGTGATACAACCTTCTGCACGCCTGGGTACACATCCCCCTGTTAGCCGATTTTCCCCCGAGAAAACTGGAAAAAAGACAAATGCCAGAAACACTGACACAAAGCGCTCCGTGGACAAATACTTCAAGTTCAAGATTGGTTTCGGTTTTAATACTGCGCAGTTCGTTAAGAGAAAGTTCTCTTGCAAGCACAACGCGCGAAACGCCGTAACGCGAAAGAGCGTTCGCTCCTCTTGCGGACGCGATATTCATCTGAGTTGACGCATGAAGCCTGAGAGAAGGAAATTCGGATCTTACCATTGCGATAACGCCGAAGTCCTGCGCGATCAGAGCGTCCGGCCCCTGATCCTCAAGGTATTTTAAGAACTGGTACATTCTATCCGCTTCGCGCTGTTCAAAGACTGTGTTTACAGTAACGTAAACTTTCTTCCCCATACGGCGCAGGGAACGCAGCGTGCTCTCAAATTGGGCGTATGTAAAATTTGCGCTTCTCAACCTTGCGTTAAAATCCTTCAACCCAAGATAAACAGCGTCCGCGCCTTCGCCGACTGCGGCGTCAAGCGCTTCGGGTGAACCGGCGGGCGCCAGTAATTCAATACCATTCATTATCAGAAATATATCAAATATTATTATTTGTTTCCATAATCAGTAAAAAATAATGGAAATTCGTGGACTATTGTGATAATTTTGTGCTATTATATAAATATGTCTGAAAATCAATTAGACGCTAACGAAAAGTTAGAAGCTAACCAGAAATTAGCTATAATCCGTCACTCGGTAAGCCACGTTATGGCGCAAGCTGTAGTGCGGCTTTTTCCCGGAACAAAAACAGCTATTGGACCCGCAATCGATAACGGTTTTTATTATGATTTCCTTCTGCCGCGGCCTATTACGTCCGACGATCTTCCCGTTATCGAAGCTGAGATGAAAAAGATCATCGACAGTAAACAGGATTTCGTAAAGATAACCGCAAAACGGCAGGACGCTTTAATGTTATTCGCTATGGAACCTTTCAAATCAGAACTTATTCATGAATTACCGGATAATGAAATTATATCCATATACGAAAATCGCGACGCTTCAGGTGACGCCGAGTGGAGCGATCTATGCAGGGGCCCTCATGTCGCCAACACAAGAGAGATCAATTCCGCGGCTTTCAAATTGCAGAGCATCGCGGGCGCTTACTGGCGCGGCGATGAAAACCGTCAAATGCTTACGCGCATATACGGAACCGCCTGGCAGACGCCGAAAGAATTAAAAGCCCATCTTGCTTTCCTTGAAGAAGTTGAAAAAAGAGATCACCGCAGGGTCGGCAAAGAAATGGATTTATATTCAATTCATGAGGAAGCCGGAGCTGGTCTAATCTACTGGCATCCGAACGGCGGCAGGATGAGAGTCGCGCTCGAAGATTTTTGGCGCAAAGAACATTACCGCAACGGTTACGAAATTCTTTATACACCTCACATCGGAAAGAGCTGGCTTTGGGAAACGTCGGGACATCTTGGTTTTTATAAGGAAAATATGTACAGCCCGATGGAAATTGACAAGCAAAATTACTACATCAAACCGATGAATTGCCCGTTCCATTTATTGATCTACAAAAACAAGGGACGCTCATACCGCGACCTTCCTCTGCGCTGGGCGGAGCTTGGTACTGTGTACCGGTACGAACGTTCAGGCGTTTTACACGGACTCCTTCGCGTACGCGGTTTTACCCAGGATGACGCGCACATTATTTGCACGCCCGAACAAATGGAAGACGAAATTCGCGAAGTGCTTCGTTTCAGTTTAAGCATTTGGAAAGTTTTCGGATTCAAGGATATTAAAGCTTATCTTGCGACAAGACCGGAAGGAAGTGTCGGCGAGCAGAAAAAATGGGACGATGCTCTCGAAAGTTTAAAAAGAGCGATTGACGCTGAAGGGCTTGCTTACGAGATGGACGAAGGCGGCGGCGCTTTTTACGGTCCCAAGATCGATATAAAAATTAAAGACGCGCTCGGACGCGAATGGCAAATGTCTACCATTCAATTCGATTTTAACGAACCTGAACTTTTTGATTTAACCTTTGTCGATAACGACGGACAGCACAAACGCCCGTACATGGTACACCGGGCCCTTTTCGGAAGCCTTGAACGCTTCTTCGGCGTGCTTATCGAGCATTTTGGCGGGGCTTTCCCTGTGTGGATTGCTCCCGAACAAGTCGCGGTTATACCGGTTTCAGAAGTATTTAACGATTACGCAAAAAAAGTCGCCGCAGAACTTAAGGCTCGTGACTTGCGCGTAACAGCAGAACTAAGCGATGATCGCATGAACGCAAAAATCCGCGACTGTCAGACGCGAAAAATACCGTACATGCTTGTTGTAGGCCAGCGTGAAATGGACGAGGGTACGGTATCAATACGCCTGCGTGACGGGAAACAGCTTCCTGCCATGCGCATAGAGGAGTTTGCAACATACACTCTGGAAAAGATAGAAAGGAAGTCTCTGGAATTATAAGATGTCTTGTGGAGCGGACAGAACAGTCAGAATACTTGATTTATTAGCATCAAGTAGGACTATTAAAATCTCTTTGCTTGTAGAACTGCTCGCAGTCTCTTATGTTACCTTAAGAAGAGACCTTGATATCCTTGAAAAACGCGGAATAATTAAACGTTCGCATGGTTTTATCACTTTAGACGGCGCCGATGACATATGGAAACGGTTTGCCGTCTGTCATTCGATTAAGAAAAGAATTGCCAAAGCCGCGGCGGAAACAGTGGAAGAAGGCGAAACAATTTTACTTGAATCCGGCTCCTGCTGCGCGTTATTCGCCGAAGAGCTTTCCGTTACCCGAAAAAAAGTTACAATTATTACTAATTCGATTTTTATTGCCAACTATGTCTGTAAAATGCAAAATGTTAAAATCATTCTTCTTGGCGGTATTCTTCAGCCGGAATCTCAGGTTTTAATAGGTCCGATGACCATAAATTGCGCCGGGAATTTTTTCTTTGACAAGTTTTTCATAGGTGCGGACGGCTATATTCCGGGGTGGGGATTTTCAGGAAGCGATCACCTTCGCGTCAGCACTGTTATGGATCTTACGAGTTACGCTAAAAAATGTTTTATTTTAACAGAAGCCGCTAAATTTTCCCGGCGCGGAGCTTTCGAGTTGATTCCGTTGGATAAAATCGCCGGAGTTTTTACGGATGACTGCATCCCTAAAGAAGCCGAAAACGCCTTGTTAAAGAACAATATTTCAATATACAAAGTGCCGTCTGTCGAAGAAAAAATTAAATGGCGCCAGTTTCCCGGTCAGCCGCCGATTTTATATACAGAAAAAGATGAATAAACCAGAGGAAGATACCTGACAGCGCGTTCGCGACGGTTCGATTTTAATTAATAATTTTTTAAGATACCAAGCAATCTATCCTTATTTATCGATCTTAAAAAACTGGCTAATCTTGGCCCTTGTTCTTTGCCTATTAAAGCCTGATAAGCCGCGCCGAACAATGCTTTGCCGTCAATGCCCGCTTTTTCCGCAGCCGCGTAGATCGCAGAGGCGCATACCTTATCGTCTGTGAATTCTTCGATCTTGCAGATAACATCGTCGCGGAGGATTCGCACCGCATTTTTCTCTATATCTGTCAAAAGGCGAGATGAATCTCCCCTGATTTCTTCTCTGCGTCCTTGCGTCTCTGCAAGGTTTTCTTCTTTCTTTAATTGGAAACGGAAATCTTCCGGGGCGCAGTTCTCTATCCAGTATTTCGCGCGCTGCGCTTTTGATTTTAACGATTTTAAATGTTCCGGTTTTAGGTTTGCATCGCCTGCCGATAAATCAGAAAGAGCCTTATCGATATCTAAATCAGCGATTTGAATCAAATTGCACAAATGGCGGAACGGCACCTGATAAGGCGCGCTTCCGTCAAGAGAAGGGGTTTTCCCGTCGGCGCTGATTTGCGAAAGCTCGTAAATGCGTCTTTCTTTTTGATATTCCGCTTCATTTTTTGCTTCTTCCATTTTGTATGCAATCCGTTCGGTTTTATCGTAATCTTCGTAAATTTTTATAACATCGAGATCGAAAGAAATTGTAAACTCTGTATTAGGTCTTGTTCCCGCAAAAAGGTAGCGTGTCAATTCTGGCGTGTACACGTTTAAAACGTCATCCAAAGTTATTACATTTCCCGACGATGAAGACATTTTTCCCGGCAGTCCCTTAGTCCCGATAAAATCATAACGGAATGTTACAGGCGCGTTCCAATCGTATACATCCTTGCAGACATGCTTCGCGGTGTCGAAACTTCCGCCCTGGCTGTGATGATCTTTTCCGGCAGGTTCAAAATCAACCTTTTCAAATTCCCAGCGCATAGGCCAGTCAACGCGCCATGAAAGTTTAATTCCCTTCGCGTTTTTTATATCGAGCTTTTCGGCATTGCCGCATCTTTTACATTTATAACTTAGCCCCCAATCGCCGTCCCATCCTTCGATTTCGGTTTCGTCTTTATTGCACTTTTCGCAAAAAACGCTGACAGGCCACCACTCTCCTTGAATCTTGTGCTCCTCGTCGCGGAATTTATCCAGAATATTTTTTAACACGTCTCTCTTTTCAAGCGCTTTGCGTATCCCTTGCGCATAATGCGAAGTCCGATACCTTCCCGCCTGATAAATATATTCCGGGAAAATCCCAACCTTTGGCAGAGCGTTTTCAACATCAACCTCGTGATGCCGCGCGTAATTCTCATCTCTCTCCCACGGATCGGGAACCATCGTAATCGGAGAGCGCAGACAGTCTTTAAGTTCGTCTTTTTTTGGCATATTTTCCGGTACTTTGCGGAACACGTCATAATCGTCCCATGAATATATAAAACGCGTGTTTTTACCCATGTCGCGTAATGAGCGCGCTACAAGGTCTACAGAGATAATTTCCCTGAAATTTCCTATATGCACACTGCCCGAAGGAGTAATCCCAGACGCGCATGTGTAGAGTTCTTTTTCGCCTTTTTCAAAAATAATTTTCGCCGCGGCTTCGTCAGCCCAATGATTTACAGTTTTCATAATATTATTATATAAAAAATGAAGATGACTGTCACCAATGACATATTTGTTTTTTATACACAACTTTGTATATTTTTAACAGGTGACAGTCACCGTCCGCCGCCGCTTACCGGCAATTAAAATTTATGCGTGTATGCTATAGATACTCTTTCTATCCCTTCTTTTCCGGGAACAATTTCCAATTGCCATGAGTCCGGATCAAGAATAGCGGCCATATTACGCGGTTTCTGATATGTACACGCGCGAACGATGTTATATATTTCAAATGCTACAAAAAGCCCTCCGCCGACGGACAATAGCGCTACTCCTGTATAAAACATACCATTATTACTACTACTTGAATAACTTGAACTATAGTTATAATCATAAGAATAACTGCTAGATCTGTTTGAACCTGCCATTAAACCGCCGCCAATACTGAACGCGGCTATAGAACCCAGATAAAGGCCTAAATTTGTTCCTCCTCCTTTTTTATCTTTCATAAGGACAAAAGAACCTAACCCGGGTACGAGATGATTCATCGCAATTGTTCCAAATCTTATCCCTCCTGAAAAATTTTGATAATTTTCATCGCTTGGATATATCTGCGCGCTTTGACTCTGGTTTGGGATCGGAGGCGGTGTTTGAGAAGACGGCAAAGGAGGAGGTGCTACCGTTGTAAACAACGATTGCAGTTCCGGAACTGTTCCCGCTATTATCCAATGACTCATACCTTCTTTCCAAACAAGCGAATCCCTGTTTAAACGACCCTGGTTGATAAGTTGTCTGAGACCGTTTGTATCATAAGGTCCGGTTTGCTGTCCGTTAACAGCAACAAAATAACCTGTCAGATTGGGTGTTTGAGCAAACACAACGTTAATCGTACCGATCATCAAAACAGCGCATAACAATAAAAATAAACATATCCTCTTCATTTGTATCTCCTTAAAAACACAATTTTGTGAAATATAGCCGCCTACGCGACCAAGCCACGATTCTATGAAATTTATATAATAATGTCAATGTTTAAAAAATATGGATTTAATAATGGTTTTTTGTAATTTATTTTATCAGGTATAGACATATAGAACATTAATCGAAAACCGCCCCGCTTGGTGCGATTTTTACTAAGTTTATTACATGGAAGAGCGCCGGAAATTAAAATTTATGCGTGTATGCTATAGATACTCTTTCTATCCCTTCTTTTCCGGGAACAATGTCTAACTGCCATGCCTCAGGATTAAATAGAGCGGCTGCTGGACGCGGTTTAGTGTATGTAGCTATCCGAATTATATTATATATTTGATACGCTATATAAAGACCCCCGCCTGCGGCAAATACGAAGATTCCGCCGATTGTTAAAAGACCTTCGCCGGGTTCCCATTTATTATTACCCATGGTTTGTGAAACGGCAAATGAAGCTATTCCGCCGAGAACTAGGCAGGCATATGAACTTAAACCAAGCCCCATATTTATTCCGCCGCCTTTTTTATCTTTCATTAGAACAAAAGAACCCAATCCCGGTATAGCCATATTAAGCGCCCATGTTCCGAATCTTAATCCTCCTGAAAAATTCTGATAATTGTCATCAATCGGGTATACCGGAGAGCTTTGAATTTGATCCTGGTTTGGAACCGGAGGAGGTGTTTGGGAAGATGTCAAAGAGGGCGGCGGTGCCGATGTCAATAAAGGTGAAAGCTCATTAATTGTTCCCGCCGCTACCCAGTTGTTCATACCTTCTTTCCAAACAAGCGAATCTTTATGTAAACGGTTCTGGCTGACTAGCTGTTTAAGACCGTTTGTATCATAAGGCCCGGTTTGCTGTCCGTTAATAACGACGAAATAACCTGTTAAATTGGATGTTTGAGCAAACAATACATCAACTGCGTTAATCATCAATACCGCCGCGCAGAGTAAAAATAAACACGTCTTCTTCATTTTTTTCTCCTTTATAATAATGCAATTTTTCTGATAATAATCGCCTACAGCTCTTTGATTATATAATACTCTTATATAATACATATTGCCATAGTAAATTTTGTACACTGCCTGTCTAATTTTCCATACAATTTTTGATAAATTTTATTATAATTGCCGTTAATGAAAACCTGTCATTTTATATAACTCTATACCAGATATAGACTTACGAAACATCAATATAAAACCGTCCTACTTGGCGCGATTTTTGCTAGATTCATTGCATGGAAAGAGCGATGACTTTAATCCAGTCAATATTCTCCAATTATTCAACCCGTGACGCGTCTGCAAAGAATATTAGCGGGTTAAAGCCGGAAATTATCAGAAAATCACTGCATTTCCTTATCGCTCTTACTCCCGTTATGGCTTCCATCAATAAAACAGCGACTATCGCTCTCTTAATGATTGGCACTTTGGGTTATACGTTAATGGAAAGCCTGCGTCTTTCGGGTGTAAGAGTCCCTGTGATTTCTTCCATTACAAGTATGGTGTCAAGACCCCGTGATTTCGGGCGTTTTGTAATGGGTCCTGTCACGCTCGGTTTGGGCGCTCTTCTTGCTTTGCTTCTGTACCCGTCCAGCGCGGCAGCAATCGCTATTTACGCCCTTGCCTTCGGCGATGGAATTGCCAGTTTAGCCGGCAAATTTATGGGAAAATGGCGTCCGGCGTTCCTTTTAGGCAAAAGTGTCGAAGGTTCTCTGGCGTGTTTTACCGTTGTTTTAATCAGCGCTCTGGCGGTCAGCGGCAGCATGCAAATCGCTTTTATTGCTGCATTTACAGCCATGATTGTGGAAGCCCTGCCGCTGGAAGATTACGATAATTTGGCTATTCCCGTAACGGTTGGATTTACCGTTCAAATTGCCATGGCGGTACTGTAAATAATTCATAAAAAAAATTTTTTTTATGAAAACACTTGACAAAGTATTTTATACTTGTTATATTGTTGACAGGATATCAAAAGGGAATCTTTCGCCTAATATCGTCTTTGAATTGGATATAGGCTGAGGTCACTCTAACCGGGATTTTTCGGATTCTTCAAAAGGTTGATGTTCAGCATCAACAAATTGAAAAAAGGCGTGCGCCAACCATTTGCTTAAGCAAGACAGGGGCGTGTTTTCCAGACGCTTCACACACGAAAAAAGGTTATTTTTCCGTGCTGAAAATTTGTAAAAATTTTTAGCGAAACACTTGACAAAGTGTTGACGGAAATAGTATCTTCTTAAAACTTGCGTAAATTAAATTTGCGCGAGCGAGGAGCCGTCAGGTTCCAGCGATATTTGGCAAAACGCTTATACTTTAATTTATAGGTAATAAGCAATAGGGAAGGGGAGAGTGCTAAACCGGCAAAACGGTTTAGCGGGTATACCAGGGGTGGTATACCAAGAGAAGGTGGTTTGATAGCCGTAATTGGCAATCAAATCGTGGAGTTTGCGAAGCTATACAAAGTATAGCGGCGAGCTCCAAGCTAAAACGCTTTGCGTTTTAGCAAAGCAGCAAGCGTATGTTGAAGTGCTAAACCGGCATAGCCGGTTTAGCTTGGAGTTTCCTAACGGAAACTCCGCACTTGGTATCCAAAAGGTACTAAGTAAACCTTGACAATTCAAAACGACCGAAAGGTCGTAGAAGTCAGGGACTCTAAATGAAATATCTACCCGGCTTCGGCCGGATAGAATTAATATCATGGAGAGTTTGATCCTGGCTCAGAACGAACGCTGGCGGCGCGT
>WQSF01000040.1 GCA_009788065.1 Treponema sp. | reverse complement strand
GTAATACGGCTTTATAACACCCGCCTTGGCGATCCCTATTCATTGAACATCGGCTCACGCAGGAAGTTTTTGTGCCGCCCCGGTATTATCGGGAAGAAAATCGCGGTGCAAATAACACAAAAGATTGACGAGCTGGGTCATGAAGAATTTGAAGAGCTCGTGTCTGAAGGAGATGAATTATGATGAGCGACGGCGCCCTTTCCCAGGATGAGATAGATGCTTTACTATCCGGTGTAGATTCATCATCAGGCGGCGGAGCTCCTGCCGCGACAATGACAGCTCCCGCAAACCACGCGAATTTTAATAAAGACGCGCTGGAACGTTTTTTTGCTTCTACTACAAACGCGCTTTCCGCGAATCTCGCGGCACTAACAGGCGCTGCTGTAACTCTAGCCGGGCCTGAAGTTGAGTCAAATAACCGCGACGGTTTTTTGGCGGCGCTTCCGGGTATGGTAACGGTTATTCAGGCGAATTATACATCCGGTTTCCCCGGAGAACATCTTTTCCTTCTTCCTGAAGAGTCAGCCAGGGCTATTGCGAGCCTGATGACCAAGGAAGAAAATATTACATTAGACGATATGGCGATGTCGGTAATCGGCGAAGTTGTTTCGCAGATGGTCGGCACCCAGATTACGGCAATGACCGACAAGACCGGAAATAAATCGATTGCGGCAGCGTCTCCTACAGCGAACAATGTTCCAAAGGCGACCGCCGCTCTTCCCGCAGGTGATTTTGCCGTTATGAGCTACAGTATCGATCTTGGCGACGGTCCGGGTCATCAGATGTGGGAAATTTTAGGCGCGTCTCCTGCCGCGGATATTTCAAACAGTTTAAGCGGAGGAGGCAGTAAACCTGCTCCGGCGGCGGCTCCCGGCATGGGAATGCAGGGCGGTATGCAGCAAGGTATGGGAGGCATGGGCATGCAAGGCATGCAAATGCCGATGCAGGGTATGGGTATGCAAGGTATGGGAGGCATGGGTATGGATATGAGCCAAATGGGGGGGATGATGGGAGGAATGATGGGTGGCGGAATGCCGAACATGGGACCGACCAATGTGTCGCCTGTTCAGTTCCCCAATCTGATGCAGCCGCGTCTTGGCCCGCACGAAGCCGGAAACATCGGTTTGATCATGGACGTTTCCATGGAGATGACCGTAGAACTCGGCCGCACGAGAAAGCTTATCAAGGAAATTCTTGGAATGGGCGAAGGTACAATCATCGAGCTGGACAAACTCGCGGGCGAGCCTGTAGACATCCTTGTTAACCATAAACTTATCGCCAAGGGCGAAGTTGTAGTTATCGATGAAAACTTCGGCGTGCGTGTAACCGAGATCGTCTCTCCGATGGAACGCATAAACGATATGTACGGGGCGTAGTCAGACAGCCGGCGCATTCATCAGCCAAAAAGAGAAAGCCTGATCGTACGGTCAGGCTTTTTTAATGAACCGCAAAAGGAACGGATTTTTCTCTTTCGGTTTCCTGCCTTCTAAGGCCGTCTATTATCCAGTTTAATAAAACCGTTATACGGTGGTTCATGTTTGATGGAAGGTTCACTCTGCTTGCGATGAAACCCGGCAGATAAAGACCCGACATGCTGTAGATAAGAATTCCTTCTTTGACAGGCTCAACATAAATAATTGCGGAAAACCTTTGGGCTTTCATTACTCTAAAAATGGAATAATTAACGTCTCTGAAATTTGTCATGCTGTATGTTATGCCGTACAAGCCGGGCGTTATGTCTCCCTGAATAAAAAGCTCTCCGATTGTCGCGTCTGTAAGGCGAAGGTACAATGTTTCTGTATAGGGGAGAGTGTCAGCGGGCGCCGGATCGGGAATCGGTTTTCTGTTTTTTGCGTTTTCAAGACGGGTTGAATCATTAAACACTTTATATTGTCCGTTTCTGTACGGAATCGTGTGTTCTTTAATAGCGCTAATCTCCCTCATCGCGTTGTAAGCGTCCAGCATTTCCAACTCTCTTTTAACGTACGGAACCAGCACGAGAGCTTCGACGATATGGGAAGGTTTTTTATTCATAACATAGTCGTTCAGGTCTATCCCTGAATCCTGAGCCGGAAAAAGTATGGGGGATTCATTTTTCTCGAAAGCGTTTCTCAGCCCTCTTTCGCTTTTTACAGTTCTTATTTGCGATACTGATAAATTCGGAAAAATGTCATTGAATGATCTTGATTCCAGTACCGGAGCGGCTTCAAAAACCAGAGCAGAAGATTCAAAATAAAGCATTAGATCGTCAAAATCATCTAAATCACCGGTAACCGCCGCTGCTGCTGCGCCAGATTGCGCGCCGATCTGCGGCTCTTCAACGAAAGAATCATCTTCGCCGGAGAAACTTCCCGCGATTATTCCGGCTTCTTTGCCGTGAAGAGCGTTTTCGGCGGAATTTGTATCCTCAGCCGGCAAAGCGGCTGCGCCTGCGGGCGGTTTTTGGGTAAGTACGGCAGTATCATCCGGCGCAGGTCTTTTGGTGAGCATATCGTTTGTAAAGAACCTGTTTTTACCGAAAAAATCAAATTCTTGCGCCCAAAGAGGCGAGAAAAAGCATAAAAACAGTAAAATAAATCCAAATTTAGCAATTCTCGTTATCATACATCCCTTCCTCTGCCTTATAAATTATAACGAAGATACACCAATTATGTAATGCCTGAAAAATATAAAAGTTACTATTTTTATCGAATTCTATTGCCATAACTTCTTTTATTATATACAATTACGCAAATCAGTTAGTACTTGGGGGGGGAGAACTGAAAGTTCCTGAATTTGCGCTGCTTTTAACGGCGGTGTTTTTAATCCAAATATCATCAATCTCTGCTCAGGAAGAACCTGTTACGGGTGATCCGCACAGGGTCGCGGAGCAGGCTTTAGTGTTAGGTGAAACTGCCGACTCTCCCGCTTCCGGTCAGAACTCGGGCGCTTCGATATGGGCTATTGTCAGAATGATACTTGTTTTGGCTCTCGCCGCCGCCGCGATTTACGGCGTTGTTTTTCTTTTTAAAAAATCCGCTAAACGCACCGTTCCCGATGATCCGTTCCTGAAGGTTTTAGCGAGCGCGCATGTAGGATCAAACCGTTATGTGCATATTGTTTCGGTTGGCTCTAAAGCGTGGCTTCTTGGGGCGAGCGACGGCGGGGTGAATTTAATCAGCGAGATCGAAGATAAAGAGATTATCGATTCGATGATGCTGGAAGATTCCAAAAAAACCGCCGAAACTCCCGGTAAATTGCAAGATTTTTTATCCGTGATCCGCCGAATGGGTGTTCCCGTGAAAGCAACCCAACCCGGAGCAGACGAGCTTCGTAAACGCCGGGAAAGGCTCAGGGAAATGTAATGCGCGATAAAATAGCGGTTCTGATAATTTTATTTTCCATTTTTCCAGTTATATCAAACGCGCAGGAATTGTTTCCCGATACCAGTGTGCAGGGAACTATGAATCTGCTTACGCCTCCGGGGCCGCCTGCGATTCCTTTTATTAATTTATCGATACGCAATCCGCAGGGCGGGCAGGAAGTGGCGTTCTCGCTTCAGTTACTGCTTTTATTAACGATTCTTTCTCTTGCGCCAAGCATTATAATTTTAATGACAAGTTTTCTGCGGGTTTCCATAGTCCTTGATTTTATAAAACGCGCCCTTTCATTACAGCAGGTTCCTCCCAACCAGGTAATTTTGGGGATTTCGCTTTTTCTTACAGTGTTCATCATGTGGCCTACGTTTAGTACAATTTATACTAACGCTGTCCGCCCGTTATCTTCGGGAGAACTTTCCGTGGAAAACGCGTACAGGGAAGCCGAAGCGCCGCTTCGAATTTTTATGTACAACCAGATGAGAAGCCGCCCCGAGAATATCAGGCTTTTTATGTCAATGCGCGGTCTTGATCGCCCTAATACATTGGCGGACGTTCCGACTTATGTGTTAATTCCGGCTTTTATATTGAACGAGTTAACTGTCGCGTTCAAGATAGGCATATTATTGTTTATTCCGTTTATTGTTATCGACATGGTAGTTGCAAGCGCTCTTATGTCGATGGGTATGATCATGCTGCCCCCGGTTATGATCTCGATGCCATTTAAATTAATCCTTTTCATCCTTGTAGACGGATGGGGATTATTGACGGATCAAATTGTCCGTTCATTTATGTAAAGGAAACAACATGAGTGTAGGAGAGGCTGTTACAATTTTACGCGGCGGAATACTGCAGGTGCTTGTGATTGCGGCGCCATTGCTGTTATCTGCTCTTACTGTCGGATTGCTTGTAGCTATTCTTCAGGCGGCGACGTCGATTCAGGAACAGACGCTTACATTTGTTCCAAAGATGTTCGTTATTCTTGGAATGTTGGCGCTGTTGGGCGGTTTCATTTTCAGTTCTCTTGGCGAATACACAACGGAACTGTTTAAAAAAATACCCGAAATGGCGCGATAGGAAAAAGTATGATAGAAAGCGCGGTGTTACAGAATATTCTCACATTCGGTCCCGTGTTTCTGCTGATCTCCGCCCGCGCTTTCGCAATGATAATGACGGCTCCGCTTCTTTCATCCGACGCAGTCCCCATGACCGCAAAGCTCGCGCTCGCCGGTCTTGCGGCTTTCTCCGCGATCCCGACAGCCGAAGTGTTCATGGCAGCAAATTCACCTAACGGGCTTGTCACTCTCCCCGGCGGCACATTAAGCGATTTGCGTAACGAAGCTTTTAGTCTGCGTTTTATTCTGCTTTTAATCGGAGAGGGAATAATCGGCATAATCATTGGTTTTTTCATGACTGTTATTTTCGCCTCATTCTCAACCGCAGGCCAGTTCTTCTCCCTGCAGATGGGTTTCGGCGCGTCTGAAACATTCGACCCTGTCGCGCAAATCGAAAACCCCCTTATGGGACAATACTTTAACCTTGTGTCCATGTTAATTTTTGTGACAATAGGCGGCTTTCACAAGCTCTTTTTGGGCGGTTTCTGGCGTTCGGTGCAGTCAATCAATATTATCTCGCTTGTTGACGGCAGGGAATCCGTAGTGACCATGATGGCTTCCGGTCTCTCGCGATTATTTCTGGACGCGATTGTAATCTCCCTGCCGATTTTAGGCACTCTGTTTTTGACATCCCTTACAACCGGTTTAATCTCGAAAGCATCCCCGCAAATCAACATTCTCTCCGAAGGTTTTCCGATTTCGATATTAACAGCTTTCCTGTTAATTTTCGCTTCGCTCCCTTTCATGATTGAATCTTTCACACATGTAATAGAATCAGGATTCCAAAGCTTCCAAACCCTATACACCCAAATCGGCCGTCAGATAACCGAAGGGGGCTACTAATGGTTAAATTACTGTCAGACATTTTTTACATGTTTATAAATGTATGCCCGATAAGATACTTGAGGGGTGTCGGGGGCAAAGCGTCGTTCGTGCTGTGCGCGGACGGCGCTTTGGCAGCCGACAGGACCCCAGATAAACTTCTTGGGCATACATTTATACATTTGCAGTGGTTCTCTGACAGCGATGATGAAGATGCTCCCGGCAAGACAGAGCCGCCGTCAGAGTTCAAGCTCAAAAAGCTACGTGAAGAAGGGCAGGTAGTAAAAAGCCAGGAACTTGTCGGCGCGATTGGTTTATTTCTGCCTGCGTTACTGCTGGCGATTATGGCGCCTTCGATGTTAAAAACCTGCGTAGAAATGGTCAGATTTTTCTTCCTGCGCGCTGTTGATTTAGATCCGACAAAAGACGCGATTGTCGTCGGAGTATTTTTCAGATATCTTGCGCGGCTTGCGGCGCCGATTTTGATTCTGGCTATGGTTTCGGCGATATTCTCCAATTTGGTACAGCTCGGAGGATGGCTGTTTACGACAAAACCGATTATTCCAAACTTTTCGCGGGCGCTGCCTAAATTCAGCCAGTATTTTAAGCGTATTTTTTCATCGGAAGGAATTTTTAATCTTTTTAAGTCTCTCGTTAAAATCGCGATAATCGGTATTGTCGCCTACCTGTTTATAAGTTCCGATATCGAAAAACTCTTAAATCTTCAGAAAGCCGATGTTTATACAGGGCTTACCTTCATCGCGGGAATCGCGATTAGGATGATAATAGTCGTCGCTGTTTTACTGCTTGTGATCTCCATAGCGGATTATTTTTTCCAAAGATGGCGGTTCCGCGAACGCCACAAGATGACGCGTTATGAGCAAAAAGAAGAATATAAAATGCACGAAGCTGATCCGCAGGTTCAAAACAGGATTCGAAGCCGTTTCCGTGAAATGCTGCGCCAGAATATTACCGCAGAAGTTCCCAAAGCAGATGTTGTAGTAACAAACCCGACCCACCTTGCCGTGGCGCTCAGATACGATGAACGTTATATGAAAGACGGTCCTGTTGTTACCGCAATGGGAGCGGACGCGATGGCGGCAAGAATCAGGGAGATCGCGCAGACTCATGAGGTTCCCATAGTCGAAAATAAACCTTTAGCCTGGGCATTGTACCGGGAAGTGGAAGTGGGAGACGCGATTCCTGAAAAATATTTTAACACGGTCGCTCTAATCCTTAGCCAGGTTTGGAGCCTTAACGAAGAAAGGCGCAGGAGAATGAGCGCCTAATGAAAATTAAGAGAGGTATATATGGCTGATGCAGTATTGGGTAATGAAAACGCCCGAAGCCCTTTGGGGTTTTTAAAAGACAGTTTTCCCGCTGTTGCGGTAATTACAATAGTGGTTTCCATAATTTTCCCCATGCCCACTTTTATACTGGATGCGCTAATGGCTATAAATCTGATCTTCTCGCTTTTGATATTGTTAATTGTCCTTTATACGAATAAACCTACGGATTTCAGCCTTTTCCCTACATTGCTTTTAGTGTCAACAATATTCAGCCTTGCGTTAAATGTTTCTTCCACACGCTGTATTTTGCGGGACGGACAAGGTTTTAACGGAAGGATGATAAAAGCGTTTTCCACTTTCGTTGTAGGAACAAGCGGAACAGAAGGTATTGTAATCGGTTTTATTATCTTCATCATAATTATCGCGGTGCAGATAATCGTTATTACAAAGGGAGCGACGCGCGTATCCGAAGTCGCCGCCCGTTTTACTTTGGACAGTATGACCGTAAGAATGATGGCTGTCGAAACCGAATATAATTCAGGAGCGATAACCGAAGAAGAATCGCAGATAAGAAAAGCGCAGATTCAAAAAGAAGCCGATTTCTACGGATCAATGGACGGAGCGAGTAAATTCATTTCAGGTAACGTGAAAGTCGGCGTTTTTATAATTATTGTCGAAATGATCGGCGGATTTATAATCGGCTCCGCAATGTACGGCGAATCGAATGTTATCAGCACATACATAGCGTTTGCAATCGGGGACGGGCTTGTAACCCAGCTTCCGGCGCTTCTTGTTTCTACCGCCATGGCAATTGTTGTAACAAGAGCCGCCGCGACAGGCTCGCTTCCGCAGCAGGTTGTTGATCAAATCTTCGGACGCGATCCTCTTGTTTACTGGATCTGCGCGGCAGTGCTTGTGTTCCTTTCCGTTCTGCCGGGATTCCCCTGGTACGTGCTTCTTCCGATGGCGGCCATTACCGCTTTTCACGCGTACAGAACCGGAAACCTTAAAAAGAAAGCTGTTCCTTTCGGAGAGACAAAGGCGGGAGGAAGAGCAGAACAGAAAGACGAAAAAGCCGCCGACTTTCCGCCTGTTGTGCCTCTTGACGCTCTTTCGCTGGAATTGGGCTACGGGCTTGTGCCGTTAGTTGAAAAGGAAAAAGGCGCGGAACTTCTGGAAAGGGTTATGGGAGTAAGGAGCCAGTCGGCTTACGATCTTGGACTCGTTATTCCAAAAGTGCGCATTATCGACAATTCGCTTTTGGCGCCAACCGAGTATTGCTTTAAAATAAAAGGCGTTGACTGCGGGCGCGGAAAGATACGCCTCGGTTTTTATCTGTGCATCAATCCCGGAACTGTTACAGCCGAGATAAAAGGTATCGAGACAATAGATCCCGCGTTTGGAATTCCGGCGTTATGGATCGAACAGGAAAGGAGAGACGAAGCCGAACGCGCGGGCTACACCGTAGTCGATCCTCCCTCGATAATCGCGACCCATTTAACCGAAATTATCCGAAGCCACGCGGCGAATATTCTTGGGCTGCAGGACACACAGCTTATTCTGGATACTCTTCGCAAGGATTATCCTGCTGTCGTGGACGAGGCGCTCAGGGAAGGAAAAGGTTTGCGCGTAACAGAGGTTCAGAAGATTCTTCACGGGCTCTTGCGCGAAAAAGTTTCCATCAGAAACCTTGTTTCCATTTTGGAAGCTGTCGCCGATTACGCGCCTGTTTCCAAAAATATCTGGTTTCTTACGGAGAAGGCAAGGCAGGCGATTTCCAACCAGATATGCCACCAGTACGCGGATGAGGATAAAAGACTGCGCGTTCTGATTATTGACCCGGCTCTTGAGCAGAAAATTATCGAGGCAAAATACGAAACAGCCTCCGGCATGCTCTGCGCGCTTGATCCGCCGACACAAAAAGCATGGATAAAAGCCGTATCCAAAGCCGTAACCGCCGTAAAGGAAAAAGGCTGGATGCCCGTTATTCTGTGTTCCGAGCAGGCGCGTTTCCTTGTTAAAAATTCGACAGATCGCGAACTGCCTGACTTAGCTGTTCTTTCCGTCCCGGAAATTGTGCCTGATGTTATTCCTGAACAAGTGGGAATAATTCGAATAGAGGAGGCTGGGGAGCAGTAAGATGACAATGCATACCGAAACAGGCGAAACCCGCATGGATTGCGAATTGAAAATCGCCGCAAAATACAAGATGCCGTTCCAGATTCTAAGACAGAAGGAAATCAGGCTCGGCGGTTTTGCAGGATTATTCACAAAACCGGGTGTTCAGGTAGAATTTTATTTTCCTCAGAACAGGAATGTGGCGCGCCACCTTTCATCCGATGATCTTGAAGAAGAGAAAAGGAAAGTGCTTGCGGAAGCAAGGAAAAATATAAGCTCCGCTTCAGCGGGAGGCAGGGATGATTCTCAGAAGATACTTGACGCGCTGAAAGAAATAAAAGAAAAGGTTGAAAACGGGGGCAAGAGCGAGGAACATCCTTCATTTAAAAAGGCCTGCGATCTTTTAAAATCCAATGATTTTTCCGAAAATTATATTAAGAGTATGCTTGAAAAACTCAGAAAAGAACTGCCTTTGGATCAGCTTGATAATATGGACACGGTGCAGGAAAAACTGCTCCAGTGGATAGGGGAAAGTATCAGCATTTACAAGGAAGAAGATATTATCAGTAAACCAAGGGTAATAGTTCTTGTAGGACCTACAGGCGTCGGCAAGACGACGACCATTTCCAAACTTGCCGCCATTTACAAACTCGGTACGGAAGGAATTCCTCCTGTCGATGTAAGGCTTATAACGATAGACGCTTTTAGAATCGGCGCGCAGCAGCAAATTGAGACAATCGGATACATTATGGAAGTTCCTGTTTCATGCGTGGTAAGCAAAGAAAATCTTAAAAAAGAAATCTTGCTTTACAGCAGTGAAACAGAAATATTTTTTATTGACACCATCGGCAAAAGCCCGAAGGATTCTGCAAAACTTGGCGAGATGAAGGAAATCCTGAACGGATGTCCGAGAAACTCGGAGTTTCACCTTGTTATAAGCGCGGCGACAAAAACCAGCGACATCGAAGAAATTATGCGTCAGTTTGAACCGTTTAATTACAAATCAATTATTTTGACAAAAATGGACGAGACGGACAGAATCGGCAATATAATATCGGCGCTTGCCGAAAAGAGAAAATGCGTTTCTTACATCACCGACGGGCAGGGTGTGCCTATGGACATAAGAAGAGCGTCTGTCGCGCGTTTTCTTATCAATTTGGAAGGCTTTAAGGTAAACCGTGAAAAAATCGAAGAAAGATTTCCTTCGGGTGAAGCGGAACAATTTAAATGGAGATAGCAAGGAGACATTAAATGGAAGATCAGGCTGAGAAATTGAGAGAAATAATGAAAAGGAAAAACTCAAACGCTCCAAAAAATTCCGGCTCTACAAAAGCGGCAAAACCCGCGGATAAAGCGCGCATTATTACGGTTACTTCAGGAAAAGGCGGCGTAGGAAAAACAAACCTGTCTGTTAACATGGCTCTTGGTTTTGCGCGTCTTGGAAAAAAAGTCATCGTTTTGGACGCGGACTTGGGTCTTGCAAACGTCAATGTTATGCTCAACATGATCCCCAAATACAATCTTTACCATGTAATTAAAAAACAAAAAACAATGCGTGAAATACTTGTAGAAACCGAGTACGGCATTTCGATTGTAGCCGGCGCGTCAGGTTTTTCGCAGATTGCGAACATGGGCGAAGAAGACAGACGAGATTTTATCGCCGAACTTGATTCGCTTTCCAATGCTGATATTGTAATTATAGATACAAGCGCGGGCGTTTCCAGCAATGTTCTTGATTTTATCGCCGCGGCTGACGACGCTGTTATTATCACCACGCCTGAACCTACGGCGATTACCGACGCTTACGGAATAATTAAAATAATCGCGACTGAATACGACGCTCTTAATATGGGGCTTAAACTTGTTGTAAACCGCGCCAAAGGAGTGGCTCAGGCAAAGGGAGTCGCCGACAGGATGATCAATATCGCAGGTCAATTTTTAAATTTAAAGGTTGATTATCTGGGATTTATTTATGACGATTCCATAGTCCAGCAGGCTGTGTTAAGGCAAAAACCTTTTATGGTAGTAGATCCAAAATGCAAGGCAAGTAACTGCGTTCAACATATTGTCGAGCGTATGGACAGGAATAAACCGATAGAAACCGCAGGTTTCGGCGCGATACTGAAAAGGTTTTTTAAACCTTCTCAGCAGGAAGCGAACATTGTTTAAAAGAACAAGGGGAAGTCAGTGGGTAATTTCAGGTGGGGAATAATCGCGGCGATTGTTGCGCTGTTTTTTTCTGTAGTTCTGGGAATAATCGGCGGTGTTGCCGCAATTCACATTTTTCTGAGAGCCCTGCTTTTTTCCGTAATATTTTTCGGACTCGGTTTCGGGTGCCGCTTTGTAGTAAACAGTTTTTTTCCGGAACTTTTATTTTCAAGCGGTGATGAAACGGTATCGGAAACAGAAGATCGCCCGGAAGAAAATGTTACAGTCGTAATGGACAGCACAGGCGAGTATGCAGTCCCGGAATTGTACAATATTCCCAGCGGCTCTCAGGAATTGGGCAATATCGAAGACTTAATTGCGGGAATTTTTACGCCTCGCGGTTCAAACGGAGCGGCGGCGGGCGAACAACAGTCGGATATGAGTTTCGGCATCCCGAATCCGACAGCCGGCGGCGCAGGGGGTATAGACCTAAACAACGAAGCAGGTTATAATGGCTTTGGGGCGGCGCGGGATTCGTTTCAACCGACATTTACAGCGCCTGATACTTCTGTTTTTGAGAAACCGGAGGAAGAGCAGGTTGTACACCAGCAGCAGTTTACCCCAAGTTTTGGAGATGATTCTGATTCGGGATTGGGAGGTTTGCCGGATTTAGATATGATGGCGATGGCTTTTTCTTCGTTTACAGGCGGTGTTCCGGCAGGGCCGAGTTCCGCTCCGCCCGCGCCTTCAATGCCGCCGCCGGTATCAGCCGAGGTTGAAGAACTTGAGCCGGATCGCAGAGGTTATAATACAGGCAATAAACCTCAGACATTACAGGGTGATTTTGATCCCAAGAGTTTGGCTGAAGGTATTAGAACAGTTTTAAGCAAAGAATAAAGAGAAAGGATTTGGGAATGCCGGGAACCACAGTAAACCAGAAGAGCGAAATTAACAGCGCGGAAAAGACGGAAGAGGAACTCTGGCAGCAGTACAGGAAAAGCCGTGATCCTGCGATTCGTGAAGCTTTTATTAAACAATACGCTCCGCTTGTTAAGTATGTAGCCGGTAAAGTGGCTGTCGGAATGCCCAACAATGTAGAATTTGACGATCTCGTAGGTTACGGCGTTTTCGGACTTATCGACGCGATAGATAAATACGACCCGGATAAAAATGTAAAATTTAAAACTTATGCCGTTACGCGCATTAGAGGCGCTATTTTTGACGAACTTCGCCTAATTGATTTTGTTCCGCGTTCTGTAAGGCAGAAGACCCGCGAAATAGAAACGACCATATCTTCTTTGGAAGCGCAGCTTGGAAGAACCGCTTCAGATCAGGAGATCGCGAACGCGATGGGTATGGACGAAAGCGAATACATGAAGACGGTTCAAAAAATTTCAGGCACCAGCATTATTTCCTTAAATGATCTGTGGTATTCAGGAGACGATAACGATAAAGTAAGTATCGGCGACAGCATCGAATCTCCTTCAAGCTTAAATCCCGATGTAATGGTCGTGAACGACGAAATCCGCAGAGTTATAGTAGAAGCGATAAACGAGCTTCCCGATAAAGAAAAGAAAATACTTGTTTTATACTATTATGAAGATTTAACATTAAAAGATATAGGACGTGTGTTGCAGGTAACAGAATCCCGTGTTTCCCAGCTTCACACTAAAGCGGTTCTTCATCTAAGGTCTAAATTAACAAATATCAGAAAAGGTATTGTATAAGTATGGTTGATTATGCCCAGCTACAGGCGATTATAAAAGATCATCTGGAACATGACAGGGCAATTCGTTCCGTAGACGCTTCCGGTTCTACTCTGGAAGCCGCTGTAAACGAAGCCGCAACCCTTTTGGACACGTCGGTCCGCCGCCTTGAATATGAAATTATCGAAAGAGGATCTTCAGGTTTTATGGGTGCGGGAAGAAAAGACTGGGTGATACGCGCATACGAGCGGACTCAGGTTAAAAAGAAGAAAGCGTCGGAAGAAGCTCTGATAGATGATGATTCAGAATTTGTGGAAGTAATACAGGATAAAAACGGGGATGCGTTTGTCATGTGCTTGTCGGACGGTGTTTACATGAAGGTTATTCCTCCTGTCGCAAACGGTAGCAAAATTTATTCAGCCTATGCGCTCCAGGTTCTTCATAACCGTGGTATAGAAGATTTTGACAGCGCGATGGTAGAAAAGATAGTGGATGAAGCAGCCGGAATATATGTTAAAGTAGCGGAATTTAATCATAACCCCACTCACGACAGCATGGCATCCATCGAAGTTGACGATTCTGAAATGCACGTCTATGTTACCGTAATACCTCCGTCCGAAGGCGGCGCGGATTTAAGCATTGATTCGTATAAAAGTCTTCTTGTTCAGAACAGGGTATATCACGGCGTTAAAGAAGAATTCCTTGTTCAATTTTCCGACAGACCTTCCTACAGGGAAAAGGTAGAGATCGCCGAAGGAATAAAACCGGTTAACGGAAAAGACGCGTACATTCATTATTATTTTGAAACAGATCAGACAAAGGTGCGTTTAAAAGAAGGGTCAAACGGCAAGGTAAATTTTAAAGAATTAAATATTATTCAAAACGTAGTACAGAATCAAACTCTCGCTAAAAAAATGCCGCCTGAGGACGGCGAGGACGGAAAGACCGTTACCGGAAGAGTTCTTCCCTCAAAAGCCGGAAGCGATATTCCATTACCGATTGGATCCAATGTCCATGTAGGCGACGACGGTGATACAATTCTTTCCGATATTAACGGGCAGGTAATAGTCGCCGGCGGAAAAATTAATGTAGAGCCTGTATTAACAATCGAAGGCGACGTTAATCTTAAAACAGGAAATATTATATTCCTTGGAACGGTAGTAATAACTGGAAATGTCGAGGACGGTTTCTCCATAAAAGCTGCCGGTAATATCGAGGTAAAGGGTACCGTATCGAAAGCGGAACTGGACGCTGAAGGCGACATTGTTATTTATCAGGGTGTCAACGGAAAGAACGGCGGAAAAATCCGCGCGGGCAAGTCTTTACTGTCGCGTTTTATAGAAAACGCGCATGTCGAAGCGGGTGATTCTGTAATTGTGCAGGACGGAATTATCAATTCCAATATTGACGCGATTAGGACCATTGTTTGCATGGGTAAACGCGCGAGTATCATGGGCGGACGGCTTCGCGCGGGAGAGGAAATCAACGCGAAAGTTCTTGGCAACTCTACAAGCGGAACGGAAACAATCTGCGAAGTCGGTTTTGATCCTCACAGCAAGATAGAGATGGAACGGCTTCAGGAGATTAAATTTAAATCCGAGGAAGAGCTGGAAAATATCAGGCTGGATCTTCAGACTTTAATAAACACAAAGAAACAGCGCAAAACTCTGCCTGAAGAAAAAGAAGCGTACATGAAAGAGCTGATGGAAAGGCGCGATATTTTAAATGATGATTTAAAAAACGCGATCGATGGAATAGAAAAAGTACAGGAATTCATGAATCAGATAAATGTTCGCGGGCGCGTATCGGCGTCTACGAAGGTATGGCCGGGTGTTAAAATCTGGATACGTGATGTAAAGGAAGATGTTCGTCAGGAATACAAAGCGGTTACTTTTGTCCTAGAAGACGGGCTTATCAGGATGACAAAATATGAAGAACCCGATGAGCAGGCAAAGAAGGGACTAGATGGCTATAGCTCCAATTGATCTTCAAACCTTGTTTTCTCAGGTTGATAAAGTCGGCAAAACGCAGGCTCAGGCTAAAGAAGGGCAGGCGCTTCAGCAGGCGATGCAGGGTGTGGAAATGCAGCGCAAAACCGAAGAGCATATAAATCAGGTAAACGAAGCTCAGAATATGGGTGACGGCATTGAAAAAGTTAAGGATCGTGATTCCCGTGACGGGCATAGAAAAAACTCAGACAAAAAAAGGGATGAAAGCGGTAATGAAGATACCGAAGACGAAGAAGGACAGGCTCCGGTATTGCGCGATCCGTATCTCGGAAAAAAAATAGACGTAAGTTATTAAACGGAAGTCCATGAGCGTTTTTAATATTGTATCAATTATCTGTTTCTCTCTATGTCTTTTGATGTTCTTTTATTTTAAATGGTACATCAATAAACGCACAACAGAATCGGGGTTAGAAGAATACCGTAAAGAATTAAAAAAAATGGAATCTGATATTAACGCGGTTACTGACAGAAATTTACAGCTCATAGAAGATAATATTTCCAAACTTAAAATGGTTTTAGAAGAAACCGATAAGCGTATATCTGTTTATAACACGGAGCGGGAAAAAAGCCGCGCGAACGAAACTCTTTATACAAGCCTCGGAAGAGGTATCCGCGCGGCGCTTAAAACGATAGAAGATCCGGCATCTTTACAACAGGAGCGTCAGGCAGAACCTCCTCAACAGACGGCGCAGACGCCTATTGTTCAGCCTGCCGCAGTTCAGCCTGAGCCTCCCGATGTTAAACCTCTCACAAAACAGCAAATCAGAAGCGCGATTGATTCGCTTATAATGGAAGGGCTGTCTCCCGAAGAAATCGCTTCCCGTCTGGATATTAGCATTGCAGAGGTCAATCTTGCGATAAATCTTTTTCGCAGAAAATAAAGGAAATATTTTACCGTGAACGGAACTTATGTTTCCTTCTCAAACAGGCAGAAAGCGTAAAATAATACCGCTATTGATTTTTTTTTAACGATGGGGCATATTAACAGCATGATTAAGAAAATTTTATTATTACTAATTTTAATATTTGCTGTAAGTATAACAGGTTTTGCGCAGGAAGATGATCTTACTTTTAAAATAGCGGTTATGGGTCCCGGAAATGAATTGTATTTTTGGTGGGGACATATCGCCCTGATGATCGAGGATTCGTACGAAGGCTACAGCCGTTTTTATGATTACGGGGTATTCTCGTTTAATAATGAAGATTTTTTCAAAAATTTCGCCTACGGCAGAATGCTGTACAGATGCGGCGTGTCAAATTCGCAGGTAAATTTTAAATCGTATATGAAATATGACCGTGATATAACTCTTTACACTCTGGATCTTCCGCTTGAAGCGAAAATAAAGGTAAGAGATTTTGTTGCTAACAATGTGCTTCCTGAAAACCGCAATTATTATTATCATCATTTTAGAGATAATTGTTCTACAAGGATCAGGGATATTATCGATCTCGCGACAGACGGACAGTTTAAAATTCAATTTGGAGATGAAAAAAGTCGTTTTACATTGAGACAGCATGTTCGCCGCCACACATATTTCGCGCCTGTGGAAGATTGGATGTTGAATTTCTGGATGGGACAGGTTATTGATAGACCGATTACAGTATGGGAAGATATGTTTCTGCCGTCTGAAGTCGCCATGCGAATTAAAGATTTCTGGTACACCGATGTAAACGGTGAAAGACGGAAACTTGTAACATCTGTTGAATCCGTATACAAAGCAAAAGCAAGGCCGCCTGCGCTTGAAAAACCGCGTAAGCAATGGATAAGAGAATTGTTGTTCAGCCTTGCTCTGTCGAGCATATTCGGTTTTTTCTTTTATCTGCAATACAAAAAAAAGAAAGCGGGCAGGTTGCTGGCGGGAATCAGTATGAGCCTGTCGGGGCTTGTTTTCGGCGTAAGCGGTACCCTTCTTTATTTTTTAAGCTTGTTTACAAACCATGATTACACCTATGAAAACGCCAATATGATCTTTTGCACCCCGCTTCTTCTTGTCGCGGTTCCGGCAGGCATCTGTTATGCGCTAACTAAAAAAGCCGGCAGAGAGAGAGCCAACGGAGAGCTGTTAAGATTGATTTGGTTTCTTTGCGTGGCGGGAATTATTATCTCCATGCTTATAAAAATACTGCCTGCGTTTTACCAGGATAATCTTACAGACCAGATGCTGATGCTCCCAATCGCGCTTGTTTTTACCCTTCAGCCGAACGGCTTAAAGGAAACATTGGCTAAATTTAAGCGAAAAGCGTGAATCAGAGAAAAATATGGGTATAAGCGAAGAATGGCGGGATATAAAGTACAAAGAAATCTTTGAGCAGGAAACAACAGGGCTTATCCGCCGCAGGCAGGCGGACCCAAATTGCAAAGTAGAAGACATCGAAGGTACCTTAAAAAACCTTTATATAATAGACGGTGCAGATCAAGGCGGCAGGGGCAGTCTTCAGGACGTTATAATGGCAGCCACAATAGCCGCTTATGAGCGATTTATCACAGAATGGAAGAAAAACTGAACTGTAACCTTCCTTCGCCTATATGGTTGTATAGTCAGCAAACGAATGTGGTTTCGTTCCTCCTATTTCTCCTTTCCCCGGGGTTACTCCTTTCTCCGGGGTTTTTTATGCCTAAAAACCCCTCTTGACACTTTCTTTAAAATTTGATAGTTTCTGCTTAGTATCCCCTGTAGCTCAGCTGGCAGAGCAAGTGGCTGTTAACCACTGGGTCCGTGGTCCGAATCCGCGCGGGGGAGTATAAAAACCGCCCTATGGGCGGTTTTTTTCTATATACCTCACTTTAATGCGGTTTTTTCTTGGGAATTTTATCTTTGATAGTTAAATTTACGGTAGTTTTTTCTTAAAACGTGTAATAAAATAATCACATGGAGCAAACAACAGCGGATTCCGGCGTAAAAAACTCGATCCTTATTGTGGACGATGAAAGGACAAATCTGGTTGCTTTAACCCAAATTTTAAATGAAGGATATACTATCTACGCCGCGAAGAACGGACAGCAGGCTATAACAGCCGCAAAAGAATTTCTTCCCGATGTAATTTTACTCGATGTTCTTATGCCGGAAATGGACGGATACAACGCGATCGGCGAATTAAAAAAATCGGATGAAACAAAAAGAATCCCGGTAATTTTTATCACAGGACTCAATGACACCGATTCAGAAAAAAAAGGGCTGGCTTTGGGGGCTTCGGATTATATACAAAAACCTTTTAATCCTGACATTGTCAGATTAAGGGTAGAGAATCAATTAAAAATTGTTAATTATACGCGCACGCTTGCGGCGAAAGAAGAAGTTGAATATTTAAGCCGCGCGAAAAGCGAATTTCTTGCGCGTATGAGCCATGAAATGAGAACTCCCATGAACGCCATTAAGGGGATGATGCAGATTATTAAAATGCGCGGCGTTCCCGATAACATAAAAGATAATCTAGGGAAAATTGACACCGCTTCTGAGCAGATGATGCGTCTTATAGACGACGCGCTTGATATATCAGGTATGGAATACGGAATATTCAAAATTGTGAATTCTGTTTTTAACTTTAACGCGATGATCGAAGCCATATCGCAAGCGGTAGGATACAACGCGTCTGAAAAAAAACAGACGCTTAAATTTGATATTGATCCTGCAATCCCCTCATCCCTTGAAGGCGATGAAAAGCGCCTTAAACAGGTGATTACCTCTCTTTTGGCAAACGCTGTAAAATTTACCCCGGAAAACGGCGAAATAATTTTTGAAGCCCGCATGCTTAATGATGAAAATGATATTGTAACTCTTCAAATCGATGTTTCTGATAACGGAATAGGAATATCAAAAGAACAGCAAAGCAAGCTTTTTAATATTTTTGAACAGATAGACGGCGGTAATACAAGAAAATACGGCGGGATTGGTCTTGGTCTTGCCCTGTCAAAACATATTATCGGAAAAATGGGCGGCGATATTTGGATTGAGTCCGAACTGGAAAAAGGTTCCAAATTTTTCTTTACCTGTAAGTTGCGCAAGGGTTAGCAAATAATGAAAAAATGCGGTATAATTACAAAAATGATGCGGATTAATGTATCATTTTTCTATAATGAAAAGTTCAATTTTTGGAGGATGTTATGAAAATCGGAATGAAGCTAATTCTCATTATTTCATTGGTTAATCTGGTTGGTATCGGCGGTTTAACTATTGCCGCATCTATGATCGCATCAAGTTCAATTACGGCTATTTCAGATGATAATGCCCAAAATATCACGGCTGTAACCGCTGGCGCCATTAAGGCGTTTTTGGAAGTCCCTTTTGATGAAATCAGGGCTTTTTCCATGTTTGTAGCTGATATTCACAAGGTTGTCGCTCCCGAAGGAAGGCGTGATTTGGTCAATTATATGCTGCATACCCTGATTGAAGAGAACCCGGGGTTCGTCGGCGTTTGGGCGGTTTTTGAACCTAACGAGCTTGACGGTCTTGACGC
>WQSF01000039.1 GCA_009788065.1 Treponema sp. | reverse complement strand
AAAATATTTTTAGGGAGTACATTAATGATACGCTTAAAAAATGAAAAACAAATTGACGGCATCAGGAAATCCTGCAAACTGTTATCCGCCATGTACAGAGAATTAATCCCTCTTGTAAAACCCGGCATCCAAACAATCGAGATTGATCAATGGGTGCAAAACTGGATAAAAAAATCAGGCGGTATTCCTGTCTTCCTCGGCTACCGCTTGAAAAAAACCGCCTACCCTGCCGCGATCTGCATTTCGATTAATGAAGAAGTTATCCACGGCATCCCGTCCAAACGCCGCATCCGCGAAGGAGATTTAGTTTCTCTTGACTGCGGCATAAGCCTTGACGGTTTCATAAGCGATCAAGCAGTCAGTATCGAAGCCGGACAAGTGAGCGCCGAGATAAAAAAACTTAACAGAATTACAAACGAAAGCCTTTACAAAGGTATTGAAGCCGCAAAAGCGGGAGAAAGACTTTTGCAGGTTTCCCGCGCGGTGGAAGGACACGTAAAACCGCACGGCTACGGAATTGTTCATGAATACTGCGGACACGGCGTAGGGCTTGCGTTACACGAAGATCCCCATGTGCCGAACACTCCCCACGGCGCCAACCCAAAAATGAACAACGGAATGGTCTTCGCNATCGAGCCGATGATAAACCTCGGCGCAAGAGACATCGAAATCCTCGAAGACGACTGGACAGTNGTCACCGCAGACGGCAAAATTTCCGCNCACTGGGAACACACGATTTCCATTTTCAACGGCAAGACAGAGATTTTAACGGAGAGACTTGANGGGTTGGTGTTTTGAGACAGTTATATAATTCTTATACTCTATGCATAACCTGATCGCCGTGTCTGCCTACGAGCGTTTCATTGCGGGGATCTACAACCAAATCCAAAGCTTCCAAAGGGATAGCTCCAAGCAGTATTTCTGTTGCATTTGGCGCAACTAAAGCATCGGTTAAAAATCGGCGGTTTTTCCACCATATTTCAAGAGGTCCCGCCATATCAAAAAGCATTTTTTGACCGTCTGCAAGGTTTCCCGGTTCCTTTCCGTAAATTTCAAGCCCAAGCTCTTCACGAATAGCTTCATTAATTACTAAAGTCCACGCGCCGGTATCTACCATAACTGTAGTGGTCTTTGTGCGTATATCTTCTTCCTTGATATACCCTTTTTTTGCCATCATTTTATCATTGGCATTCTTCAATGTGATTTCTGTGTAAACAAGTCCCATAACAATCTCCTAAGCAAGAATTTTCACAGTACATACGTACTATGTTTATGTGGTTAATGGGTAAGGTAAAGGCTGATTTGAAAAAAAATAGAAATCTCAATTATTCCACGGTTAATTGTAGTATGTTTGTTGTTTTTTATCAAGGGCATAGTTGACATCACTATTTTGTAATATTTACAGGAAATAAATTTTGAGCTATACTAAAATTATGGGTAAAATTGCAACGGTCGCCAGAAAAAAGACAGATTCTAAACTCCCGACCGAAAAACGTAGTGCTCCTCCTTTCATTAATAAAATCCCATTTATACGTTCTTTAATTATTGACAGCATTGAGCCGGGTATAATAAAAAAAATTTACATATTTGGTTCTTATGCATACGGAAAACCAACAAAAAAAAGTGATATTGATTTATGCGTGGTTATTGAAAACAATCAAGATGATTCCAATACATATCTAAAAATCGCGCGCAGCTTATTTATTAATAATATTATCCCTGCAGATATTTTACTTTATAAAGAAAATGATTTTATTAATTTATCTAAAAAAAACGGAATAGAAAATATTATATTTACCAGCGGAAAACTTATTTATGGGTAAACCGCTTATTATTGAATCTGCCAGCGAATTATTTGAAATGGCAGAAAGAGATATTATGAATGTTGATTCACTTATCAGTAATCCCAAATATCCTGTAGATTTAATGTATAATATTATTTTCTTTCATGTAACGCAGGCTGTTGAAAAATTCCTTAAAGGTTTTATAGTATATAATGGCAAACCAGTTGAGAAAGTTCATGAATTAGATACTTTATTAAAAATTGCAATAGAAATAGACGTATCATTTAATGATATAATTGATAATTGCCTTCTGCTAAATAAATTACTTCCAAATATAAAATACAGTTCAAAAAAAGTAATTACAAAACAAGATATGAATGAAACTATTAAATCTTTTTTAGCCATCTGTAATTTTATGCCGATTAAAATATTACGTGATACATTTAGTAAAGAGCATAATTATGAAATTGTTAAGGAAATAATTGCTAAACCTATTAGATAGAATTAATAATAATATATAAAAACCTACCTCTCCGGCAGCAACTTATAAAAATATTCTGTTAAAACTTCTTTATATTCATTTTTAATTTTTTCTTCTGCTGATAAAAACGCGCGATTCTCCGCTCCGGCTAGCGTTAAATGTCCTTCATGGTTATTAAAATTAAATGGAAGCAAGGTTTCTCTTGTAGAAGAATCATTAAGATTTGCATTTAATTCCATCTGAATAAATTTATAAGAATTGTTGGGAAAATCAACAGGTGAAAGTTTTACATTTACTCTAAGCGTATAACGTGAATTGGTTCCTCCGCTTTTAAAACCATAATCGGTAATAACTTTTGTAAAAGCACTTTGTATTCTATTCTCTCTGTCATTTGCTACAATAATATCTATTGGAATATCTTTTGTTATGTTACGCATTTCAAGACGGTACTCATCGCCTCTTTTTACACCGCTCGGAATTGGAGCGTTTAATAATATTAATAAATTCGCGTAAGAAACATTAATATCCGCAACTGTGGCGGCAAATTGGTATCTTGAAACTGCTTCAAGGGCGTTCTTTTCCGCCTGACTCATCGCGGTTAGGTTATTAATCATTTTTATGTTATCGAGTATCATATCTGTATACAATCTGATTACTTTTACTCTTTCCATGCTCGCAACGGCATAAAAAATGTTATTCTTTATATCATGCCAGACTTCATTTATTTCGGCTCCAATTATAGTATCCATCGAAACTGATGTTGTAATCTTATTTTGCATAGCGATGTTATCGCTCCAACCAGCGGTAACACCATTTCTGACAGCTTCGTAATAGGTGTTTAATATTACTTGATCGGCTTTTATTGATTGACCGAAAAAAGCGGCAAGATTAATCAACGCATTTTTCTCCGCGATTTCGCGGGTCGCCGCGTATCCCACAGCGGCTACGAATTGAGATTTATTATATACAGAATTGACATTATTAACCCATGCGGGCTTACTATTGGAAGTTCCGCCGTTGTCAGGGGAGCTGACGCATGAAAGAGAAAAAAACAACAGCGGAACTAAGCAAAACCTACTCGCTAACTTGAATAGGTTTTGCATTTTTGGCAAGTTGAGCGTCCAGTATTTGCAATGCTTGCTGCGTTTTGAATTGCGCGTAAAGCGCTTCCTCATTTCCCAGAATACTGGCTATTTCTTTTCTGGCGTTCGCTTTATTATATTCAACAAGAAACCACCATGCTCCATTTTTTGCCTGCAAGCGTTTAATCGGCTGCGCTCCCGAAAGATTTATATTTGTAATTTGCCGGCTTACATCTTCCTGTAATGAGGTATTCGCCTGATTGTTTACATTCCCTGCGTCAAGGTTATAATCTGTAAACATAGCCTGAACCAAAGCGTCAAGCTGGCGCGCAACTGAGGTTCTTGCTCTTGCTTCCGCTGTTGTCATTGACATCGAAGTTGAAGATTGCTTTGCGGTACCGATTCCCCAAATCATCCCTGCAGGCGGAAGGTCGTTTAGCCATTCAGGCGTATTTGACGCGCTGTTTGAATCAGGCGCAGATTTACAACCTGAAATTGAGATGACCAATAATATGGTCAAGATGACTAGTAGCATTTTTTTCATTATTTACTCCTTTAATATTTATTAATCTCCATACGGAGATTGTTTTTTCATATTTGCCTAATGTAACCTTCTATATCAAAATCATTTATCTTTTCTTTGTTTTTTAAAAACAAAGGATGCCTTGGATTACCCTCTTTTGTTAAATCACCAATATGTTTCCATGTTATTTCCTTATTCTCTAATTCTTTAACAATATCTTTCAGACAATTATTTAAATATGCTCTTTTTTTTATCAGATTTCCCCATGCAGCTACAATTATTGATTTTGATGGTATTAGATCGCTAATTACTTTTAAATTTTCTTTATGAATTATTTCATTACATTTAATTTCTAAATTGTTAGGTTTTGTAGCTCTTTGAGGATATATATTTAACATAATCCAAGAGTTAAAGTTATTTTCTAATGCAATTCCTTTAACTCTGTTCATCGTCTGATCATATTTTTCAGGTATTGCTGTACTTGGATTAACACCTAAAAATATTAATGTTTTATCTCCTTTAACACCTAGAGCAAAACGGCAACTTAGTTCTTCATAAATTTTTTCTGATATAAAACTTTCTTTCTCGTTAATTATTATTTTTTCTTGAATATTTTCTAAGAGTTTATTCTTCATAAAATAAACTCCTTCATGAAAACTTTGATACGCTAAACTAATTATATCGTTTATTTGCTCTTCATCTGCTATGTTATACTTCAAACATAAGTCATCGAATTCTTTTTGAAAATCTTCTATAAAGTCATAGTGTTTTTCTAAATCATTTAATTTCATATTTTACTCCTTATATATTAACATTTTCACCACGAACCACACGAACATAATATTTTTTTATTTTAATAAATTAATTTTCTTATCTCCTTTTTCAACCGCCCCCATATAAAAATTCTCTTGATGTTCCAATTAACCAGATCAATTTTCCAGTAATTGCATCCCATATTTTAATAGTAGAATCTTCAAATCCTGAAATAATTAATTTCCCGTCAGGACTAAAAGCAACTGAATACACTATGCTATCACCAGAAAAAGTTCTAATTAATCTACCTGTACCAACATCCCAAAGTTTTATAGTTCCATCATTAGAACAAGAAACGATTTTACTATCATCAGGACTAAATTCTACTGAATTAATATTGTTTGTATGACCAGAAAAAATCTTTATTGTTCTATTTATTTTTACATTCCAGAGTCTTATAGTATTATCACTTGATCCTGAAATTATTGGTCTGCCATCAAAACTAAAAGCTACTGAATTAACCTCCTTTGTATGACCAGAAAATGTTTCTATTAATCTACCTGTACCGACATCCCAAAGTCTAAATATATTTTCAAAAGAACAAGATAAAAACTGACTTCCATAAGGACTAAAAGCAACAGATTTAACTTCATTGGTATGACCTGAAAATGTTCTGACTAATCTACCTGTTTTTACATCCCAGAGTTTAATTGTATTATCTCCCCAAGAACCAGCAGAAATGAATTGATTACCGTCAGGACTAAATGCTACTGATTGAACACTGCTTGAATGACTAGAAAAAATTCTGATCAATCTACCTGTGTTAACATCCCAGAGTCTGATTAAATTATCATTTGATCCAGAAAGGATATAATTACCATCAGGACTAAAAACTACAGTGTTTACACCTTGAGCACCACCAGAAAGAAATTCACTACCATCTGAAAGATATCCTGGAATTTGTAAACCACTAGTAGAAAATGTCCTAATTAATCTACCTGTGAAAGTATCCCATAACTTTACAGTACTGTCTCTTGAACCTGATAAGAAATATCTACCATCAGGACTAAATGCAACAGAATGAATGGATTCAAGATGTTCTTTTTTTTCTAAATCACCAGTATCAACCCTTAAAAACCCAGAAGCAGCTAAATTACTTGAAGAAATACCATTCACCGCAACAATAACAATAGTCAATGTCGGAGTTAAATCTTCTGTTTTTATATTTTGAAATCTAACAACATCATCAACACTAAATGGTATGGAAACATTTTTATCTCCCGAAGAAAATTTACTAAACTCACTAATCAAAGTAACGCTTCCATTCCCTATCCTCTTCCCATTCTCATTAATAAGCGCAACATCAACCTTATAGCTAAACGAGCGTTTTCCACCGAATACAACTGTTCCTGCTGTTCTTGGATTAATTTCCATTAAAGGCCAGCCTGAAAATCCCCATGTACCGCGTCTGCCTGTTTTTTCAAGCCCGTCTAATAATGCATTCAGAGCGTCAAATCCGGCAACAGAACTATCCAGCGCTATTCTCATTCCCAATGTTACTGTGCGTCTTGCATAATCGGTATTACCTACTTGTATCAAATTAGGATCAAAAATAATTTCAAAAGGCGGATGTTTATCAAAAAACTGCGCCGTCTCTTTAAATGCTTCGATCCATCGATCCCTCGCTTGTATATCACTTGTAATTCTCTGACTGATTGTTCCGCCGCTTATAGTCGTAGTAAGCGTATTGAGCCGCGACAGAGCTTCAAGCTGTGACGGATCAAATGATACAGCCTGCGCAAAATTTAAAAGAGCTTCTACCTCAGATCCTCCTACCTGAGCTGTAATACCTCTTGCAAGTCCTGTCTGGGCTTGTACTGTAGATATATTACCTGCCAATAGTTCGCACAGTCCTGCTTCCGTTAGCTGCACACCAAGTTGAGAAAGCAGTTCTGCAGTTGCCTCATTTATAAGCGCCGCTCTTCCTTCAAGCTGTGTTTGAGTTCCTTCCTTCATAAATGTCGCTTTACGCACACCTGTACTGGATTCTGTTACAGAAAGCTGCAAAGAAAATCGATTTCCGCTCAGTCTTTGAATTGTTCCAAAAAGAAAAAATTGCGCGTTTGCCAGATTCCCAATACGGATAAAATCATTATCTGAAAATCTTCCGCTTGCCGCAATGTTTTGTTCAGATATTATTCTGTTAAGATTTTGACGATCTATCAGGTTTACGGCAGAATACTTACCAAAATTGTTATTCAACAAACCTTGTATATAGATGGGAAGATACGGCGGAACATCTCCTTGAATTTCGGGAGCGACAACTGCAAGACGAATATTTTTTCCGCCATCGCCTGACCACATTGGACCGGATGTAACAGCTTCCAGCCGTCCAATAGCGCCGCGGGCGGTTATACTAAGATTATCAGCAGTTAAATCCAAATTGACAGCAGGTGTATTAAAATTCTCGACTGATGATGTCGTTTCCTTATCTGAATTACCGCCGGAATAGGCTTGGAATGTAATTATTAAAAAAAGTAAAAGGGATACATACAAACGAATCTTCACAAAAACTCCTTTTTGAAGATTTTATTATTAAATAAAAGCACATTATTACATGATTATAATATAATATCATATAAATATGTGTTTTTACAAGTGTCAATGACATAATTATGGTATTTTCTCATGTATGGACAGTTTTTCGAAGCGTTTACGCTCAGAAATTGAATATATTGATATAAGTCAAAAAGAATTTGCCGCAAAAATCGGAATAAAAAAAAGAACTTTAGACACATATTTAGGTTTACAACAATCCATGCCACCCGCCGACACAGCCGTCAAAATCGCCGCAGCCCTCGGGGTTTCGGTTGAGTATCTTGTAACCGGCAAAGAGTATCAGCAAAAAACAGATATCTCCAAGTACCTGCAATATAAAGATTTGCTGGACGATTTATCAGTTTTACCGGAGGAAACGCTTGTAACCATAAAAACGGTGGTTAAGGCATTTGCGAAGGGGAAATAGGATGGTGTCAAGCCTTCGCCGAACCAAAGGTTCAATGGCTCTTTTAAGAAATGATTTACTGTCCGCTCACGCGGACGGACGAGTCAGTCACCTCCAAAAATTATCGATATTTTTATATAAATAGCCAAAAAGTGTAAAAATACGGCGGCTAAGAGGCGCGCGGTATCAGATGCTTGTTTGTTCTGTAACTATCCCTGCTTTGAAATATTTGATAAGATATAACAGTAAATCAAAATTTCAGGAGTTATTATGAACATTAAGCGAAAACTTTCTTCGAGGAACTTGTTCATTTTCAATTTGGTTCTTATCGGCGCCATTTTCGGCTTTTCTTTGGCTTTTTTATCATTTTCCTGCTCTACACCGGGGGGCGCCAGGGCAAGAGCGGAAGAAAACCCCGTAATTATTCCCGAAAACGCTCTCGCTGTAGCGGAAGGTCTGCAAACCGCTTTTAACGCTGTGTCCGAGAAAATGCTGCCTTCGGTTATCGAGTTAAAGACCGTTTCTGTCAGACGGCAGCAGGTTCCCAATTTTAATGGGATTCCGTGGGAATTTTTCTTTGGACCGCGCGACAGGGGGCAGAACGAGCAGGAACGCGAATACCGTTCGCAGGGTCTTGGTTCCGGGATTATAGTACGTTACAAAGACGGCGTTTATTACGCGCTAACAAATTACCATGTAATCGATGAAGCGACAGAAATAAAAGTCGCAACGAAGGACGGCAGGGAATATACCGCTGAGGTTGTCGGCAAAGATGAACGCAAAGATTTGGCGATGGTTTCATTCAAAACAAACGATCAGTATCCTCTTGCCTCTCTGGGTGATTCCGATAAAGTTGCGGTCGGCGATTGGGCGATTGCGATCGGCAATCCGCTTGGAGAGCAATTTTCATTTTCTGTGACGATGGGAATCGTCAGCGCGGTCGGGCGCACAGGCGGTCCCGGCGGAAACATCAACGATTTTATTCAGACCGACGCGCCGATCAATCAGGGCAACTCAGGCGGCCCTCTTGTAAATATCAGAGGCGAAGTGATCGGCATCAATACATGGATTGCGAGTAACATAACGGGCGGCGGAAATGTCGGGCTTGGTTTTGCGATTCCCATCAACAATGTAAAGCGTTCAATCGACGAGTTTATCGAAAAAGGAAGCACAAGCTACGGCTGGCTTGGCGTTTCGCTAATAGACGCTACAAGGGATATAATGGCGGAGCTTGGTATCGAGAACAGGAGAGGCGCTCTCGCGTCTCAGGTATTCCTCGGCTCGCCTGCGGACAAGGGCGGTATACGCCCCGGCGATTTTATCACTCATGTAAACGGCAAAGAAACGCGCGGCGTTCAGCCTCTTCAGATGCTGGTCGGCGATTTAAGACCCGGCGAAACTGCCTCATTCACTGTTATAAGAGACAAGACATCAAGAGAAATACGTGTTCGTATCGAAGAGCGAACCGATCAGGTTGCCGCAGATAATAAAAAACTCTGGCCCGGTATTACAGTTCTTCCGTTGAATGATCAAATCAGAAAAACTTTGGAACTTGACGACAAAGCGAAAGGTTTATATGTCGCGCAGGTTATCTCAGGCAGCCCTTCAGATATTATGGGTATCAGGCAGGGTGACAGGATTAGTTCTGTAAACGGCGAAACTGTTAATGACATCGCCTCATTCTACAAAGTGTTACGTGAAAAGACGAATCAGGAACTTTGGTTTGGTATTATTCGAAATGATTCGACGCTGGAATCGCCAAAGTTTAAACGCTAGGTTTTATCGTTGACGCTTTAACCGTTAGATGTCAATTTTAAACGCGGGCTTTCTGCTTCGGTTCTGATCGAAGATAAAAATGTCCGCGTTAAAACGTCTTTCAGCTTCCATGGTTGAAGGCGGTCCGTGTCCGGGAAGCACAATATAATCGCCGGGAAGCGAAAGAAGCCTGCTTCTAAGTTTGTTCATCTGCGTCGCCGCTCCGTAGGCGCTTGCGGTACTTCCGACAAGCCCTGCTGTAAGCACGTCGCCTGTAAAAAGCAGATTTTCGATTTTATAAACCACGGAATCCGATGAATGTCCCGGTATCGAAATTACCTCGATTGAAAAACCGCCGATAATAAGTTTATCTCCGTCTTTTACCATTGCGGCTTTTACATCCATTATTTTAGGATTAACCGCGATTACATCGGCATTATATATTTTTTTTAAAGTTTTAATTCCCTGTACATGGTTTTCATGATCATGGGTTATTAATACCGCTTTCAAATCCAGATCGTTTTTCTCGATTGAATCGAGGGTAGCTTTTTCCATACTTCCGGGATCGACAAGAATCGCGACATTGTGAGTTTCCTTCGTGGAACGTTCCATACCGAGTATGTAACAGTTACTGAAACCGTACGAACAATATTGAAAAAATAATTTCATTGCTCTTCCATTACAAATACGGCTTCCGCCGTGTTAGACGCTTTAAATAAAACATCCTGCTGTTTTGAGTTGACATAATACACATGTTTTAAATTACAATTAACAAAAGTAGTTTTAATTAAATCCGCGCTGATAAAACGGCTGTTATATAAATTGGAATTATCATATGTAGTGTTCATTATCGCCGCGCCTTCAAAATTAACGTGTAATATTTCGCTGTCTGTAAAATCACAATTATGCACAGCGGCTCCCGCGAAAGATACAAATTGAATATCCGATTTTGTAAAATCGCAGTCTACGAATTCGGCAAAATCAAAAAAATCCATTCCGAGCTTTACACCTGAAAAATTACAGTTATAAAAATACGCTTCTTTAAAATTGCATCCGTAAAAACGGTGCTTAGAAAAATCGGTTTTCTCAAAACGCATACCGGACACGCAAAGATCTTTTATAGTTTGATTTTCTTCGATGTATGAACAAATACGCGCGCACTCCTGCTCGGGATTAGCCTGATGCACGAAACACAGATTATACCCTGTTATCGCCGGTCTTCCGCAGCCTGCGGCGCACGGATTTATTGTAAACATATTATAATCATACTATATTTTTGTCTTTACAACCAGTCTTGTTATGGTTAGAATAAAAGCATGTGCTGGTACTGCGGTGAACCAATTACAGATCCCGACCCCATTGGGCGCTCTCTGCGGTGTCAGAGCTGCGGAAAAGATCTGCGTTCATGTAAAAACTGCCGTTTTTTTACATCAGGCGCGAGAGGCGATTGCCGGGAAACAAGCGCGGAACCGCAGGCGGACAAAGAGCGCGGAAATTTCTGCGACTGGTTTTCTCTTGACGCAAAATACAGAGGCAAAACCGCAGGTCTTTCTAACGAAAAAGAAAAAGCCGGCGCTTCAAGAGCGGCATTCGATGATTTATTTAAATAGTTTATAAAACAATCATGAATAACAAACCTATTTTATTTATTGATTCAGGTATCGGCGGACTCCTCTACTGCGCGGATTTAATAAAACGCTGTCCGCAGGAAGATGTATACTGCATTGCCGACAGAGAAAACTTTCCTTACGGTCAGCGCGAGAAAAATGAATTAGCGCGTATACTTATATTACTAACAGAAAAACTAATAAAAAATACCGATCCTAAAATTTTAGTACTGGCATGCAATACTGCGACTGTATCTGCTCTTGAACCGCTGCGGCAAAATTTTCCCAATCTCCTTTTTGTCGGAACGGTTCCGGCGGTTAAACCTGCGGTAAACGCTTCTAAAACCGGAAAAACAGGCGTACTTGGAACAACACGGACGATTAACGACCCGTATAACCGGGCTCTTGTTGACGAATGTGAAAAAGACTGCGAGATAATCGGCATCGCAGCTCCCGACCTGGTAGAATTTGTTGAACAGCGGTATGAGAATGCCGGCAAAAATGAAAAAACAGCCATTGTAAAAAAATATATCGATATTTTTCGCGCTAAAGGAGCTGATACGCTTGTCCTTGGTTGTACGCATTTTTTATATCTTCTGGAAGAATTCCAAAACGAAGCTGGGCCTGCAATTAAAATATTCGACTCGCTAGACGGCGTTACAAAACGCATTGAACATTTACTGGATGAAAATAACGGCGAATTAAGAGCGAGCCCCGGTTCCAAACCTGAGTACAAGCTATTACTAACGGGTAAAGAGCCGGCGGATTCTATTTGGGAAAACAGAGCGCAGGATTTAGGCTTCGAGTTAGGTTTAGTATGATAATGGTAGATCATGGGCGATAAACTTAGAGGGCTTGTAATCAGCGGCTCACGGAACATCATGACAGCGCGCGTAACATCCGAAGGAGAGCAGATAGAACTTGAATGTCGAATAAAAGGAAAAGTTTTAAAAGGACAGGAAAATTTATACAACCCAATCGCTCCCGGTGATTGGGTTGTTGTAGAGCGCGAAATGAACTCTCGCGCCGCGATGATTTTATCGGTTGAGGAAAGGAGAAATATTTTTAGCAGATATAACCAGAAAGGCGGCGCAAGCCAGCTCCTCGCGGCGAATGTCGATCTTGCGCTGTGTGTTTGCACGCCTTCGTCTCCTCCATTTAGACCGCGTTTTTTAGACAGACTGCTTCTGCAGGCGGATATTGCCGGTATTGATTCGATTATTATCTGCAACAAGATTGACCTTGAATATGATGATATCGATATTAACGAGCGCCTTGAAGAATACTGCCATATTGGTTATAAAATACATTATATTTCCGCGAAAACAAGCGAAGGCATTCAGGAACTTAAAAAAGAAATCGCAGGAAAAACATGCGTGCTGGCAGGGCAGTCGGGAGTTGGAAAGTCAAGTATAATAAACGCGTTACAACCAGGACTTGATATTAGAGAAGGTGAACTCAACGAAAAATACGATCGCGGAGTTCACACCACCACTATGTCGATCATGTTTGAGTTAGCCGACGGTACAAAGATTATTGACACGCCCGGAGTACGCAGATTTATTCCAGACAGAATACAGTCAAGCGAAGTGATAACATATCTGCGCGAATTTGCGCCGCTCTCGGGAAAATGCAGTTTCGGGATGTCCTGTTCACATAAAACAGAGCGCGGCTGTAAAATTATGGAAGCGGTGCACGCCGGTATTATTCACGAAGACAGGTACGACAGCTTCCTTCGTATCTGCAATGATTTGGACGGAAAAGAAAATGACGACTAGTAAAATAATAGATAAAATCTCTCTTGCGCAAAAAACGCAGACGCTTTTGGAATATCCTCAAATCATGGAAAAAGTTTCATCTCACGCGGTAAGCGAAGAGGCTGGTGAAATAATTAAAAACGGCAATCCTGTTTATAATAATTCATCCCATGAATTAAAATCTCTTGTTAACGCGATTTTTCTTTTAATCAAAACCCGTAATGATGAGCCGCGTTCGTGGCTTCCGGGTATCGGTTTCCTTCTTCCAAAAATTAAAACTGAAGGAACCGTCCTTGATTTGGATGAAGTTCTCGCAGTCGGTTTATTTGTCGAACGCGGACAGGAACTAAGACAATGGATTATTAAAGCGCTGGCAAACGATAAAGAACAGGAAATCAGCGGCAAGCAGCCGCTTTTAGTCATGCTTGATATTCCAGACTGCGATCCTGTCGCGGCTGAAATTTTTAAAATAATAGACAGAGAGGGAAATCTTCGCGATCTTCCTGTATTACGCGCAATCAGGAAACGTATAAACAATCTTGAAAAAGACCTGAACACAACCGTGTCGCGCTATTCATCTAACGACGATTATAAAAGGATGCTGCAATCGAATCTTCCTTCGCAAAGAGACGGAAGAACTGTGCTTGCGGTAAAATCCAATTTTCGCGGCAGAATCTCAGGCATTGTTCACGAGGTATCTTCGAGCGGACAGACCGTTTTTATAGAACCATTGGATGTCGTGGATAAAAACAACGAAATCTTACTGGAAAAACGAAATCTGGACGCGGAAATTCAAAAAATACTCAGAGAACTAACAGAAAATATTTCCATCCACGTTGAACACTTAAACAAATTTCACCAAACAATCATTGAACTGGAATGTCTAAGAGCAAGAGCAAGATATTCAGCCGCGGCAAACGGACATTTTGCGAAAGACACAGGCTCATCCCAAAGCCTTCTTTTAATTCAGGCGCGCCATCCGATGTTAAAAAAAGCGGTTCCCATCAATATCGAAATGAATACCGATACTCGCGCGTTAATAATAACAGGACCCAACACGGGCGGTAAAACTGTCGCGTTAAAAACCCTTGGGTTATTCGCAATGATGAACCAAAGCGGTCTTGCGCTTCCTCTTGATGAAGGAAGTATCCTTCCTGTATTTGACGGAATTTACGCCGACATAGGCGACGAGCAGTCAATCGACCAGTCTCTTTCCACTTTCTCCGCTCATATAACAAATGTTTCGGCGATCACAGCCGCCGCCACTGACAAGTCTCTCGTTCTGCTGGATGAACTCGGCTCCGGCACCGATCCGCAGGAAGGCGGCGCGATAGCGATGGCGGTTCTTGATTATTTAATCGATAAAAACACGCGGATGATAATTACAACTCATCACGGTATTTTAAAACACTACGGCTACACAAGAGCGGGTGTTGAAAACGCTTCTGTAGAATTTAACGCGCAGACTCTTTCGCCGACATATAAAATAATAAACGGGCTTCCCGGCGAAAGCAGAGCGATTGATATTGCCGCATCTAACGGGCTTAATCAGACAATCACGGCAAAAGCAAGAAGTTATATAGACGAAGAAAAATCCGATGTGTCGCAGATGATTAAAGAGCTTGAACAAAAACAAAGAGAACTTGCGGGATTGGAAAAGAAAAGCGCTGTCGAACAGGATAAATTAAAAGAAGAAAAAAGAAGAACAGATTTAAAAGAACTGCAGCTTCGCCAGAAAGAAGCAGAACTAAAAAATGAGTCTATCGGCAAACTGCAGCAGCTCCTTAACGAAAGCAGAAAAACGCTTGAAAATCTTGTACGCGAGTTAAAAGAAGGTGAAGTAGACCGCGAAAAAACATTAAAGGTAAAAGATTTTTTAAATGAACTTGCGCGTAATGTAGAAAACGAAAGCGAATCTCTCGCGCAGGAAGAACGCGTAATTCGCGAACAGTTGTCAAAATTTGAAGGAAACGGCGCATCCAGTGTTTCCGCCCTGTCTGAAGGTATGGAAGTCTTCGCTGGAAAATCCAAACAACTGGGAAAAATTGTACGCATGGATAAAAAAAGTTCAGGCAAACAGCAGGGGACATCATGGATTGTTGAAATCGGCTCTTTAAAAATGTCTATCCCGGAAAGCGAGTTAATCCCTGTCCCTGAAAAACCTGCGGCGCGCTCAGCAAAAAAATCCGCGTCTTTTACTTCATGGGCGGCGGAATACGGCGCAAAAGACGATGTTGTTTATGAATTAAAAATCCGCGGTATGCGTTTTGAGGAAGCCATGAATCTTGTCCAGCGCCAGGTTGAAGGCGCGATCCTTTCAGGTTTAAAAAATTTCGCGATAATACACGGCAAGGGACACGGTATTTTACAAAAAGGCGTTCACGATTATTTAAGAAGCCACCCTGCGGTAGCCGATTATTATTTTGCAAGACCGGAGATGGGCGGATTCGGCAGAACAGAAGTTGTGTTAAAATAAACCATGTTAATCAATAAACGGTTCTTCACTGCTCATCAAATCAGGAATGGTATAAACTAATGTTCCCGACTGGCGTACACGCAATTCGGCGAAACCTTTGGAAACCATAACATCTAAATATCTTTTTGCTTCTTCCAGAGTGATGTTTGCGCCAAGAGCCAGTTCGCTCGCTGTAATTATACCTTTATTTTCTTTTGCTAATTTTAGTATAACCCTCTCTACAGGTTCATTTTCACGGACAATGCGCGTTCTGCCGTCATCAACATTCCGCCATGAGCCGTTACTGTTTTGTCTTAGAGAGCCGTCCAAAATAGCTTTTCTGATATTGGCTTCCCTTACCTGACCGGGAATAGTAAAAAGATCGTACCACAAACCGATTGTACCCAATCCGCCTGTCAAAGGCCATAAAATTCCTGTTGCGTGTTTTCCAAGATAATGCCGGTGCAAGCCAAGGTATCCAAACCCTGAACAGAAAAATAAAATATAAGCGATAAAGGTACTGTACATAGAAATAGATTACATTGTAATAAAGCCATCGTCAATTACTTTGTTTATCATACGGCTGTCCCACAGCTCTTGGCGCATAATCTTTTCCGCTGAAAATCACAAGCGTTAAAAGAGTAATTAAGTATGGCAGCATATTAAAAATTTCAGACGGCAGAAAATCAAGTTTTCTGATATTAAATACGTTCACAGCAAAACTGGAAGAAAGACCAAAAAGGAAACTTGCGCCAAGAACACCCAAAGGCAGCCAGCGTCCGAACGAAACCGCGGCAAGAGCGATAAAACCTTTTCCGTTAATACTGTTAACAGTAAATTGAATATCCTGCGTCAGCACAACGCAGGCTCCGGCAAGACCGGCAAGAAGCCCGGAAATTATTATTGCAATATACCTGATCTTAATTACGTCTACGCCCGCCGCCGCGAGAGCCTGTGGATGTTCGCCCGAAGCGCGAAGACGAAGACCAACGGGACGCTTATAGAGAACAAACCATGTAAGGGCGAGAATTGAAAGCGCAAGCCACACGCTGGGATATATACCTAAAAAACCGGGCTGCATTCCCATTCTGTAACTTACGCTCCTGTCCATGCGAAAGACGAGCTGGCAGACAAACACGGTAAGACCGTTGGCAAGAAGATTTATGCCTGTGCCGGAAATAACCTGATCCGCTTTCAACGTAACGGAAGCGAACGCGTGTATCAGCGAAAAAAGTCCGCCGACAAGCGAAGCAAGGACAAGCGCGAGCGGAATTGAAAAACCTATTTTCGCTTCCAGCAGAACATGGGTAATCGCCGCCGTCATTGCGCCGAAAGACATAAGCCCTTCGAGCGCGATATTAACAACACCGGCGCGTTCGCAGATCATTCCTCCTATTGCCGCGATCAGGATCGGCGCGACAATCATCAATGTGGAGGGAATCATTCCTGTCATTCCATATCCTTACGCATTTTTATTTTTGATCTCCATTCAATAAACATTTTAATGCCGGGTCTTAAAGCGATAAAAATAACAACAAGCCCCATAATGATATAGGTAATCTCTCTTGGTATCTGGCGCGACTGCATTAACGGCTGAGCCGATTTTAACATTCCAAAAAGAAGCCCCATAATTCCGATTCCGGGCGCCGAACAGTTTCCGGCAAGAGCGACAGCAATACCGTCAAAACCGTAATTTTCAAATGATGTTAGAATACGTCCGTGAGTGAATAATCCAAGCGAAACAACCGCGCCCGCAAGCCCTGCAAACGCCCCGGAGATCGCCATCGCGGCTGTCATATTCATTTTAACTTTCATACCTGCGTACATTGCGGCGTCTCTGTTAAAACCAGCGGCGCGGATGGCGTAACCAAACGCGCTTTTTTCCATAATAAGCCAATAAATAAAAAGCGCGATTATTGTCAGCCATAAACCGTTATTTAATCTGGAATTATTAGTGACGGACGACAACACCGGATTCGCAAGCGAGACTGTCGCGGGAAAATCCGGCGTTCTGAAAGTATTGCTTCCGGGAATATTTAATATTATCAGCCTGTGAATAAAAAGAGCGATATAATTCATCATGATGGTGGTTACAACTTCCGAAACTTTATACCGCGCTTTAAAAAAACCGGCGATGCTTCCCCATACGGCTCCTGCCGTCATGGCGCCTAACACAGCGGCAAATTGGTGAAGAACAGGAATACGCGCGAAATTCAAAGCGATAAACTGCGCCGCGGTAAGCCCCGCGATGTACTGCCCTTCCGCTCCGATGTTAAACAGCCCCGCGCGGGCGGAAAACCCCATGCTTAAACCGCAAAGAATTAAAGGCAGCGAAATAACAAGCCATTCGCCGACATAACGCGCGTTCCACACACCGCGGCGCGAATCAAACCCGGTTACAACCTGTAAAATCGCCTGATACATTCCCGACGGATTTCTTCCAATAATAATAAGGAGTAAAGTNGCTGTAACGAAACCGAGAATTACAACAACAGCCGAAACAGCNGCATTAGAGCCTGTAAATATTTCTATGAGACGATTTTCAATTTTACCTGTTTTAGTCGTCAATCGCTCTTAAGTTTTGCGGAAACCTGGGAAGGCGCATTGCGTCTGCAAGAGTCGCCGCAACAGTTATATTACCGCTTGCAATCTGCGCTTTTATAAGCTCCAACCTGTCAACGATATTTTGGCTTAACGCGGGGTTAACGTCTGAATAACCTACGCCTTCAGCTTTTAAATCAAAGACAACTATTTCACTGTTAAAAGTATTATTTTTAACCGCGTTCAAAGCGTAAATGACGCTGTTCTCCACGCGTTTTAGCATTGATGTAAGAACGGCTGAATCCTTTGCATTGTACAAACCTTCTTCGAACTGATCGGAATCAACGCCGATTGCCCAAACATTCCTGCCTGCCATACGATATTCTTTTGCTTGCGCGATTGTTCCATTGCCGCTGTTTCCTGCCGCGGAAAATATTGCGTAAACGCCTGAATCATACCAGTTCATCGCCTGCGCCTTTGCAAGAGCCGGCTGTCCCCAATCGCCTACATAATAATCAACTATATCAGCATCTGGAATTATCGAAAGAATTCCCTGCACGTAACCTACTTCAAATTTAGTGATAACGGCTCCCGCCATTCCGCCGATAAAACCAAAACGCGGTTTTGCGATGCCGTCTTCCAGCGCTTTTAACGCGGCGGCAACTCCGACAAGGTAAGAGCCTTCATGCTCAGCGTAAGCCGCCTGCATAATCTCGCCCGCTTCTACCCAGTCAACATCGACAATTAAATATTTTTGATTGGGATTGTCATTGGAAACCACAGTGAGCGATTCATCCCATGTAAAACCGTTTACAATAATTAAATCGTAACCTTCGTCGGTTGCCTGCCTGAGATTCGGAATGTACATGCTTTGATCCTGCGCGGTAATCCAGTCGTAGGCTTTTCCCCTCTGTCTGGGATTCGCCCATGAATCACCGTAGAATTCGAGAATACCGCGCCATGCAGCCGCGTTGAATGATTTATCATCAACACCGGTAGCGTCGGTAAGAAGGCGTACAGTCACACCCATGTCAGTAACTGGACCCAAATCGGCGGACTTACGCACGCACGAGATTGATACGATCGAAACAATAATTAAGCAAACAAACAGTAACTTTTTCATTTCACCCCCAAAAGAATATGGGCATACCCGGATTCGAACCAGGGACATCTTGCGTGTAAAGCAAGCGCTCTAACCAGCTGAGCTATACGCCCTCTAACATTAATGAATCAAATATTAAAATCAATTCATTTAAGCGGCTGACCGAAGGCAGACGCTCACAGAAATTAATTAAAACATCTCCGGCTAAGCGGCTGATGGGAGTCACCCTCCGGTCGGAAACATCTTGTTTCCTCCCTTCAGGCCGTCTACGCCGCTAAACCGGCTCCTGCCGGTTTACCTCTCAGACGCTTTCGCGTCTTCGGCGCCGCGGCTCCGTTTCGACTCCTGCACCGGTAGCTTATGTTTTATTAAGTACCTTCATAAATCAAGCATTAAAGCTGACTTATTTTAGCGGCTGATGGGAGTCGAACCCACGTCTCCAGCTTGGAAGGCTGGGGTAATAGCCGTTATACGACAGCCGC